>JAQWMJ010000006.1:0-103272 GCA_029246845.1 Thermodesulfobacteriota bacterium | reverse complement strand
ATATCATAGTCGAAAACTGGATCAGCTACACCCTGAGAGATAATATGAATTCTATCTCTATCAAGTGGTAATGGTGGAACTTCTCCTTCTTCGAGCCATGGATAGCTATATTCGTTTGCTTGTTTTCCCATGATTATTTTCTCCTTAAAATTTAATTAATCCCTATGCACCTTGGTGTATTGGGAACTGTTGTCTTAAACCATACTGATATGGTGTTGCATATCCTCTATAGCTTGCAGGTCTTTCGTATGTTTCTGACCATGCTACTTCAGCTGGAGGGATAACTAAATCAAATGTAAATGAAATTAAACCTTTAACTTCGTTTACTTTTAATTCTGCGCCCATGTTATCAAATGGTGTAGCTTGTTGGAACCAGTCAATGGCATCGCCAGAAGCTGTTCTAGTAAGCTCATTTTTGATTTGGAACCTGTGTCCTTCTACATTAAATGCAGGTGGAAGTTTAGATGGAAGATATGTTAACTGCCATTCTGAACTTGCAACGTCAGGACGTGTGATAACTTTCATGTTGAATTTACCCCAGTCTGTTTTTCCATAAAAATATGGTGGTTTAACTGGTGCATCATCATATTTACCTTGTTGTGCACACATTAGGTAACCATTTCTTGTCATTGAAAAACCGAAGAAATCGTCTCCTTTTTCGCCGCCATGTTCTGTACAACGGATGTAAGACATTTTTTTAGGGAAACCTAAAACACGTCCTGCGTCAACCGCGGAATCAGAAGTAAGATACATATATGGATAGTAACCAGCTTTCCATGTATTACCTTTAGCGTCTGTATGAGTAGCAGAGATAGTTACTCCGAACTCTAAATATGGACCTAACATTGTGTTGTTGTGTTGTACGTACCAGTACTCAACAAGTTCTGCGTCGTCGCCATCCCATACTGTAAGGGGTGGGTTTGGACATAGTCTTTGTCTAGTTGCTGCGTCAACATCAAGCACAAATGCGGACCATCTTGAATCTGAATAAGTTAAAGGAAGAACATCGATATCCCATAGAGGATCGGAAGGGTTTCCGATAATCCATGACTTGATGTCTCTTTCAACTGGTGGTGCTGGAATCTCGTCTGTGAGAGTCCAATACTTTGTGTCTACATTAAGATGACTTGGCATAATGTGAGACCTCCTTTATTGAAATTTGCGCGTGTAGGGTAGTTTTATTTGGTGTAAAACCTTTATTGTTAAATTAAGCTCTTACACCCCGTTATATTAATTAACTCAAATAATAAGAAAATAGTCAATCATTAATTTTAAAAAATATTTATGTCTAGATTAATAGTCGTGTTTAAAGCTTAAATTTTGACATTATAGATTTAAAAATGCCTCTAAAAGCTCGGCCACATGCACTGCTCTGTCCTGAATCTTTAAATTAGCCCTTGAATCGAAAGGGGTATCCAGCAAATCAATTATTGCGAGATCAGAACCTGTTTTTAGGGCTACATCTGGAAGGCTGTTTGCAGGTGAGACTTGGAGAGAAGACCCAATAACTATCATTAAAGATGTTTCCTTGCATTTGTCGACAGAAGAAGTCCAGGGTCTTGTAGGGAGGCCTTCACCAAAAAAAACTGCTGTTGGTTTGATTAGACCATTGCAAGGCTGGCCTTCAAAATCTTTACAAATCGGGGGGTTCTCCCCATGCCTGACTCTTTCAATAATTTCATCCATCATGGATACCTGACCACACTCAAGACAGCTAGCTTGTCTAATTGACCCATGCAACTCATGAACATTTACATTGCCTGCAGTTAAATGAAGACCATCAACATTTTGAGTTATAACACCTTGAATTAGTCCTGCTTTTTCCATTTTAGCCAATATAATATGTGCAGCATTAGGTTTGGCGTTTGCCCTAATTGGATACATCTCTAAGGCATAATCATAATACTGAGTTGGATCTTGAAGAAAACCTGGAATTGAAACTATAGATGAATCATACTTCTCCCAAGCTCCTGAACCAGGTGAGCGATAGTCTGGTATGCCAGACTCTGTACTAATACCGGCACCTGTAAAAACAATTGCATTTCTATGTTTTAAAATTAAATTGCAGAGCTCTTCTATTTTTTGTTCTAAACTCATAAGGAAAAAAGGAAGGGCCTAGGCCCTTCCTAAAATTGATTTAAAATTAACCATTTTCGTCTGTTCTTGTTGGAAGACCCATTTTTGTTGCAGCTTCATTAATATCTGCAAGTCTCTGCGGAGTTAGAGCAGATGGTTCACCCATCATTCCAAGACTTGTAAGCTCTGCATCTACAGCTGGATCAGCAATAGCAGGAGTACCAAATTTTTCTGCGAATATAATGTCGCCATAAGGTGATCTTTCTCTCCATCCCATTGACTCAACTGACTCTCCAGGATATCCAATTGCCATAGCCCAAACAAATTGAGCAGTATCAGGGAAACCTAAAACTTCAGCAATCTTTGGTCCTTGACCAGCATAACAACAACTACCTAATCCTAGAGCTGTAGCCATCAGCTGTGCTGATGCCATAGCCATACCTGTTTCGCAAGAAAGAAGATAGCTAACAACTTCTGGTGGAAAAGTAGTAAGTCTTGGAAGAGTTGAGTTTTCAATATTATCCATACTCCATCCATGACTTGGGTTTACGCCACCCTGTTTAAATAAAATTGGAAGACCAACTGGTAAGCCGTTGTACCACTTGTCTCTATCTAATGCAAAAACTAAGCTTACTGGAGCCATTTTTGCCATTGGAATGTTAAATGCAGAAACTATTTTAGTGAACTCATCTTTAGTTTCCTGTTTTGTAACCTGAGTAACTGTTATACAGTTAGCGTTACCCATATGTGAAGCATTCCTCGCTGCCTGACATATAGCTTGAATCTTTTCGACTTCAACTGCTCTTTCTGGATCATAAAATCTGCAAGAACGTCTTTCGCCTAAAACTTTTATAAAGTCTACGCTTTCATAATTTAAAGCCATAAAATTATTCCTCCTTTGATAATTTTAGTCTTACTTAATTAAAAGTGAACTTCATAATAGTACAGAATTTCACTTTTTTTTGCAATAACTTTAACTAGAAATGGGTTTATTTCTATTTTGCTGGTCTGAATTTATATGAATAAATGTCTGAGCCATCTTTTGCTTTTCTGACTACTCCTATTATCGTTTCAACTTCCATCCCTAATTCTAGGTCATTTTCTAGGTCATCCGCCTCAACTTGTGCCATTACTCTTACTTTTTGGTCAGGAAAATCAATGAGACCAAGGCCAAATGGAACAGTAAAATCAGGCAGGCTTCTTCTAACTATTGTAAAAGAATGTAAGACTCCGTTCCTAGGCAACTGTGTGTGTTCAACATCATCTGTAAAACTAACTGGATCTGCCAAATAAGGGGGGAAAGTCCAGTTTCCGGATGACTTCGATTTGCCCGCGATTAAACGCGGTTCGGGATCTTCAGTAAAAAATTCAGCATGTAAAACTCTTCTTTCGTCATTATCACTCATTATAAAACTCCTGTTTAATTAGTGTTATTTTCCTAAAATACTAACGACACATGTGATGCCGTCCATTGCGGGTTGTGCCCCACCCATTGTTTCAATCAATCCGATCTTAGCGTCAGGCACCTGATATCCAGTTGCTTCACCCCTAAGTTGATTAACTATCTCTACAGTTTGAAGTAGACCTGTAGCTCCCACTGGATGTCCTCTTGAAAGAAGCCCTCCACTAGCATTAATAGCAATTTCTCCATCGTAGTTCGATTTTCCTTCTTCTATTAGTCTTGCACCTTCGCCTTTTTTAGCAAAACCAAGTGCCTCAGCGACTATAAGCTCTGCAATTGCAAAAGCATCGTGAATTTCAACTGTATCCATGTCTTTTGGTCCTAATCCTGCTTGTTCATAAGCCATTTCAGATGTTCTTTTAACATTTTCTGACGGATCACAAGTCAAACCAGTAGCAGAGGCATATCCCCCAGACTGGGCAATACAACCTAGAACTTTAATAGGCATTCTCGAAGTATCTCTTTTGATTCTTTTCAATGTTTCACCGTCAACTAGAACAGCTGCTGCAGAGGCGTCTCCGACAGGGCAACACATGCTTCTAGTTAAAGGGTCGGCAATAAGCGGGTCATTTAAAACTTGTTCGACCGTAGTTTCCTTTCTAAATTGAGCTATTGGGTTTTTAGCTGCATGTTTTCTACTCTTAACAACTACTTTTGCTAATGTTTCAGCAGAAACACCATACTCATCTAAATACTTTTTTGCTCTCATAGCATAAAGGCCCGGCATGCTCATTCCGAGCGCTACTTCAATATCATCTTCTTCTAAAGGAAGAGGGCCTCCTGACATTATTTTACTTAGGTTTTCTACCCCCCAAGCCAAAGCTACATCGTGCTGACCATATGCAATAGTTCTCCACGCTTCCCAGAAAGAGAGCGTTCCACTTCCACAAGCACCTTCAACGTTTATAACTGGTTGACCAACAAGCCCTATATCTTTTAAGGTTCGCTGGCCCACTCCCATGCCTTGGTAGACGTGGCCACAAAAACCTATTTCTATGTCTCTTGCATGAATACCTGAATCTTTAATAGCAGCCCACGTTGCTTCTCGACCTAACATGTGAGCAGCTTGCGTTGGAAACTTTCCACATGATGTTTGACCAACTCCTATAATATATACATCTCTTAAATTTGCCATAAATTAACACCTCATCTTTTTCTTAATTAATTAAATAAATCTAACAATAGAAAGAAAATTGTAAATTGAAATAACAAAAAAGGCAACATTAAGCCCAATCAAGCATCTCAAGAACTTCGGTCCTTATTATTGGAAATAGTTTTTTTGTCCTTGTAGGTTGAGTGGTATTATTTAAGTTTACAACTTCTATAATGCCTCGAGCAGAGTTTGTTACAAACATAGCCTCAGGAAAAATTATTGACCCAGGCTCAAACTCCCCTTCTATAACCCTTATTTTGTTTTGTTTACATACTTCTAAAACAAGGCTTCTTGTAATTCCATCTAAAGCACCTGTTTCAAGGGAAGGTGTAAAAACATTCGTACCCTTAATCCAAAAAAAGTTTCCCGAAGTTGTTTCAACGACCATATTTTTCTCATTAATTATTAAAGCATCATCAAAATCATTTTTTTTGGCTAGTTTTTTTTCTTTGGCGGATAAAAGGTAATTTGTTATCTTATGAGAATTAAAAATATCAGATGAGCTTAGGTGTGATTTACCTAACCCCAGGGAAATTGGTTCATTTACTTTATGGTCTTCTTCCTTGATTGATACACACAACATAGTGCTTTCGGAGTCATCTGCATATGAGGCGCCCCCCGAACTAAAGAGTGCTACCTTAACTATTAAATCTTTTATAATATTGTTAAAATGGTCTGATTTGTGCTCTTGGACAATCTTGTCAACAACAGTCTCTATATAAAAGTCCCCTGGAAAGTTAATCCCAAGAAAATCGCTTGTCTTTTTCAGTCTTTCAATATGCTTTAAAATATGAACAGGCATTTTTTGCTTATATCTAAAAGTTTCAAAAGCTCCTTCGCCAAACATTAAAGTCCTGTTAAAGTCCAGGGGGCTTTTAACTTTTTTATCAAAATATAAAAACTCTTTCATTTTATTTTATCGACTCTTTCAATGCTCTAGACTTTAAAATAGTTTCCGCGTTTTCTTTAACCACTTTTGAGTCCCAAACTATTCCTGCGCCTGTAAAAAACCTTGATGTTGTCTTTTCTATTATAGCAACCCTTATGCCAACAGAAAAGCAAAAATCTCCTGAGGGCTCAAAAAAACCCACTGCTCCACAGTAGGGACCTCTTTTGTGTTTTTCGATTTCATTAATTATTTGTTTTGCTCTCGACTTCGGCGTACCTGTTACTGAACCAGGGGGCATTAAACTATTAAATATTTTTTCATTGTTAATATTTTTTTTTAAAACTCCTCTGATTTCAGATTCAAGCTGAACAAGGGTCGAATATGATTTTTTCTTAAAAAGCTTTTTTGTTTTCACTGTACCAGGTTCACATATCTGAGATAAATCATTTCTCATTAAATCAACAATCATCAAATTCTCGGAAATTTCTTTTAAATTTTGTTTCAAATTTTTGTCTTCTACTGAGTCAAGCGGGGCTGTACCCTTAATTGGTTTAGTAGTTATGTTTCCTCTTTTTTTCTGAATAAAGAGCTCCATTGAACCACTAATTAGGGAATGGTCGTGAAAACCAAAGAAAGCTCCGTACTCTACAGGCTGTGCATTGTAGTAATTCAAGAAAAGTCTATATGGGTTTATTACTTGTCCTAACGTAAACTCTCTGCTCAAGTTAATTTGATAAATATCACCCTCTTTAATGTATCGTCTAGCTTTTCTGACTCCCGAGGTAAATAGGTTGTCTGATGTAATTTTTTTAAGTTTTAGCTTGTCTTGTATTGTGATCTTTGGACTAGGAAGTGCGGTCGAAGTGTCTTTGTAGATGTTAAAAATTGCTTTATATTTAGACCCTTCTAAGTTTTTTTGACTATATTCATAAGAGAAATATCCACAAGCATAAAAACCTTTTTTCAATTGGTTGTCTATTATTTTCAGCAAACTCAAATTGGACTTTTTCTTTATGCCATCTTTAAGAATAAAAGTTTTACCATGGTTGTCTTCAAAAACAACCAACATGGGTTTGGAGAAAAAAATATTTTTGCTTTTTGTGCCCTTAAGGCTCCAGCTTGTATTTCTAGACTTGAGGTGAGTCGTCATTTTCTTTTGGTTGTTCTTTGTCTCCAGTGTCCTTAGCAAGTTTGTCAAAATTAGAGTTCTTTAGAGGTAAATCAAGAGAATCTTCTAGCAGCTCAGCAATGTCTTTAATTTTTATACTATCGTTCCCAACATATTTTGCAGCGTCTTCAAACATTACATTACAAAATGGGCATGCAGCTGCAACGGTTTCGACGCCGCTTGCCTCTATCTCTTCAAACCTGTTCCAGTTAACTCTTGGAGCTTCTTCTTCCATCCAAATTTTTCCACCGCCAGCTCCGCAACAGAAGCTAGTCTCTCTAGATCTTTCAAGTTCCTTAAGCTCTAAACCTGGAATGGCCGACAATATTTCTCTTGGTTCATCAAAAACCCTATTATGTCTTCCAAGGTAACATGGATCATGATAGGTAATCTCTTCATCTAAATTTTTTACTGGCTTTAGCTTTCCTTCTTTAATAAGGCTGGTTAGAAATTCACTATGTGTAACCACCTCAACTTCTGAACCAAAATCTGGATATTCATTTTTAATTGAGTTAAAACAATGTGGACAGTTTGCTATAATTTTTTTTACACTGAATCGGTTCATAGTTTCAATGTTTGTCATAGCAAGCTCTTGGAACAAGGCCTCTTCGCCTAAACGTCTTGCCGGGTCGCCCGTACAAGTTTCATTGGGTCCCATAACGGCAAACTTAACCCCAGCTTCTTTTAAAAGCCTGGATATTGTTGCAGCTACCTCTTGGCCTCTAGGGTCAAATGCCCCAAAGCATCCAGTCCAATAAACAACTTCATAATCTTCTGCAGTATCTCCTCCCCCATTACCAAGAACAGGGACTTCTTCTTCTTTTGTCCAAGGTGCTCGATCTTTTGGATCAAACCCCCAAGGGTTCCCGTGACTTCCAAGCTTCTGAAGCGTTCTGACAGCAGTTCCTTTCATTTTTCCTTCCATAGTTAGGAATCTTCTCATCTCTACAATTTTTCCCATCTGGTCGATAAAGAGTGGGCAAACTTCTACGCACGCGCTACATGTGGTACAGGCATAAAGTTCTTCTTCGGTGACCCATCCTTCACTAGGTAAGTATTCGGTGTTCATCTCATCTTTATCATTGTTTTCAGTTACAAAATGCCTAAGCTTAATAACGATGTCTCTGGGAGAAAGTGGCTTTTCCGTTCCCCAAGCAGGACAGTTGTCGGTACATCTGCCACACTCGGTACAAGTGTATGCATCTAAAACGTCCTTCCAACTGAAGTCTTCAAATTTGCCAGTTCCAAAATGCTCAAAATCATCAGGAATATCTTCAAAATCAATTTTGGTCATTTTACCTCTAGGTTCTAGGTTTTGAAAAAAAATATTAGGAATAACTGTAAGGACATGGCTGTGTTTTGAATATGGTAAATAATTTAAGAAAGCAAAAAGCAAGCAAACGTGTATCCAATAAAAAAACTCAGTAGAAAAGGCTGCAGTTGCTACGTCAACATTGCTTAAAAAAAATGTCGCCCACATTGATGAAACTGGCAACCATGAAGCGGGCTCGGTTCCTAGCGCAATCTTAGAGGCGCGAAAACCAAAATCTGTAACCATTAGACCAAAAATCATTCCCAAAATAACAACAGCATCAATACTGTTTACTTCTCTTCTTTTGCCACTTGGGATAACAGTCCTATTTAGGACGCCCATAACCAAGGCAACAATGACAAGGGATTGCACTATGTCTAGGGTTAATAAAAACATTTCTTGTGCTTCTCCACCCAAGAAGCCAAAGGCTTCAAACCCAGGAACAAAACCAAGAACCACGAGCTCGAGAGAGCCTATGGTTATAATCATAAAACCCCAAAAAAGCATAAAGTGCTCTATGCCCGCCCAAGTATAGTTTTTTAATATTCTTTTCTGTCCAAAAACATAAATTATCAATCCTTTAACACGTTCAAAAATTTGATCAGTCCGAAAGGAGGGCCTTTTAGCCTTAAACATTATCTTTAGGAATCCGAATACATTTCTTAGAAAAAATGCGACTGCAAACAACACTAATAAGCTCAGAACAATAGGCTTCATATAAACTCCACGGGGATGATTAATAATATTAAGTTGTTAGTGTTAAAAATCAAGGTTTAGATTTATGATTTTAGATGTTTTTCTGTCTTTTCCTTGGAATTTGATTCCAATAAACTTTCTAGCTTGTCCAAATAGACTCTAAACTCTTTAATTCCTTTAATTAAATTCTTTCTATTAGATAAGAAAATTTCTGACCAAAGTGCCTCGGAACTTTCAGATATTCTGCTGTAATCTTTGTAACTGGTCCCACCATATTTAAGTATTTCACGAGAAGTAAGTTTCTTGTTGGCAATATTCTTTAAGCCAAACGCTAGAACGTGGGGCAGATGGCTGAGATGACCAAATATTTTGTCATGTTCGCTAGGCGGAATAGAGTAAACCAAACATCCTAGGGATCTCCAAAGACTTTTAATCAACCTAACAGACTCCTCTTTTGCCCTTATACCAGATATAAATACTGGTTTATTTTCAAACAGCCCTGAAACAAGGTTTTTAAATCCAGTCTTTTCTGTTCCAGCAATTGGGTGGCCGCCTACAAATTCAAATTTCTTGGGAAGTATTTTGGCCGCTGAGTTAAAAATTTCTTCTTTAACGCTACCAACATCAGTAATTACAATATTATGTTTGAAATTAATTTTTATTAATTCTGAAAATATAAGTGGGATGCTGCGAATACTGACTGAAACAAAAATCACATTACTTTCATCGATGGTTTTACTTTTTCCGAGTGTTGAAACTTCAGAAAAGAAGCCTGACTTAAGCGCCTGCCTTATAACAGACGGGCTATTATCTATTCCTGTAATACTAACTTTTCGTCCATGAGTATTTTTAAGAGAAGAGGCGAGAGACCCCCCTATGTGACCCAGGCCTATAATAGTTATGTTTAATATTTTTTTCATTTTATACAATTTCTTTTAATGCGCTAACAAGCTTAACATTCTCACTCTCAAGTCCCACTGTTATTCTTAAATGATTATGTAAACCATAATTTTCAAGTGGCCTCGTTATTATCCCTCGTTTTAATAGTTCTTCATAAACTATTCTTGCCTCTGATTTAAATTCTATCAAAACAAAGTTGGCATATGAAGGATGGGCCTTAATGTTCATTTTTGTAAACTCTGATTTTAAAAAACTCATGCCTTTTTTGTTCAACTCTATGGATTTGTCTACGTGTTTATTGTCCTCGAGCGCCGCGGCAGCGGCAACTTGGGCCAGTTGATTAACATTAAAGGGCTCTCTTGGTTTATTTAATAGGGAAATGAGGGTGGAATCTCCCATCCCATATCCCACTCTTAGCCCAGCTAGTCCGTAAGCTTTTGAAAACGTCTTTAGTATTATTAAATTTTCATGCTTTTCTATGAGCCTAGAAACGTTTAAGTTCTCTCCAGACATGTATTCTGCATAAGCTTCATCAATTACAACAAGAATGTTTGATGGAGTTTGGTTTAAAAAAACTTCCATTTCTTTTTTGGTTGATCGGCTTCCAGTGGGGTTGTTTGGATTAGCTATAAAAATTACTTTTGTTCGTTGGGTAATGCTGCTGAGTACATCATTTAGACTGAGTGCCAAATTTTTCATTGGAACCCGAACTATATTGGCTTCACTTAATTGTGTCACTATTGGATAAACGATAAAACAAAACTCGCCCATGATTGCCTCATCATCCTTCTCCAAAAATGTGTGGGCAATTAACTCAAGCACTTCATTTGAGCCGTTGCCTAAAACAATTTGGTTGGGAAGTATTTCCTCTTTAAATGAAATCTTTTTTTTTAAAACATGGCAATCACCGTCCGGGTAAACGTGAACCGTAGAAGCTGCTTCCTTTATTTTCTCTATAACTAAAGCCGAAGGACCCAACGGGTTTTCATTAGATGCAAGTTTAATGGCACTTTTAAACCCCAACTCCCGCTGAAGCTCTTCTATTGATTTTCCTGGCTTATAGGTTGGTAGGGAGCTTGTCCTAACGGTGCCTTTTACTTTCAAGTAAAAACTCCTAAAATTTTTAGAAATGGTGTAGCTCCTCTAAGTGTTTTAAGGCACTTTTCCGCTTCTTTTAAATTTTTTTCCACTACAAAATCAATGAAAAACAAATACTCCCAATCATTTTTTTTAGATGGGCGTGATTGGATTTTTGTTAAGTTAATATTATAAGCTCTAAAAGATTTGAGACATTCGTGTAAGCTTCCAGGCTTATGATCCAATGAAAAGGCAACCGAAACCTTACTGTCTTTTAAAACAGCGGGCTCAACTGTTTTCTTTTCTACTAAAGCGAACATTGTTCTGTTTGATGCATTGTCTTGAATATTTTTGTCTATTATATTTAAAGAATAAAGCAAGGAACAGGGTCTAGGTGCAACTGCTGCTATCTTTTTCTTGCCCCCTGCAATCTGAGCGGCCCTTGCTGTACTTTGGGTTTCTATTAAATCAGCGTTTGGTAAAGTTTTCTTAAGATACTTTTTACATTGGGCCAAAGCTTGGGGGTGAGAATAAACCTTAGATATGTTTTTAACATTTTTTTCTTGTGACATTAAATAATGAGAAATTTTTAGTTGTACTTGCGAAACTATTGAGACGTTTTTTTCCACTAGCCCATCAAGGGTTTCAACTACGGGTCCCTCTATTGTATTTTCGAGTGGAACTATTCCATATTGTGAGTCTTCATTTTCAACAGCAGCCAGAACGTCTGAAATTGTTGACTGTGAAAAAAACGATGCGCTGCTTCCAAACTGTTTTTTAGCAACTTCATCAGTATTGCTTCCCTCAGGACCTAAAAAAGAAACCTGAATGGGTGCCTGAACCTCTCTACATACTGACAATATTTCTCCGTAAACCTGTTTTACTGCGAGCGAGGAAAGGGTCTTGGATTTTTTTCTAGCAAGTTTGCCCAAAACCTCTTTTTCCCTTTTGGGGTCATAGACACTATCTGTTTTCAGCTTGGTTGTTTTTTTTGCTTGTTCTGCCCTCTGGTTTAAAAGTGATAAAATTTTTTCATCTATATTGTCTATTTTATCTCTAATTTTTTTTAATTGTTGTTTTTTTTCTTTTTTCATTTTAAACCCTCATTGGCATCACAACTGATAGTTGTTTATAGCGATCCTTTTCGGATGCGAAAATACAAGCGGGGCTGACTTCGTCTCCAACAGAAAAACATATTTCGTTGTTATCATATGTGCCAAGAGCATCAATTAGGTATTTAACATTGAAGCCGACGTCAAGTGGCTCTGTAAGTTTGTCTATGGCTATTTCTTCTATTGTTTCGCCCTCCTCTGAGGTTGCCCTAATTTCTATTTTGTTTTCTCCAATATATATCTTTACGCCTTTACTTTTTTCTTGCAAAACAACTGCCGCTCTCTGTAGGGCGTCTGTTATCTCCTTTTTCTCTATTGTTATTGTGTTGTTAAAACTAGAGGGCAGGACTTGTTTGTAGTCTGGAAATTTAACATCAACTAGTCTAGCCAAAAGAGATGTCTGGCCATCGTCACATATAAAAAAATTTTTTCCAACCCCGATGTTTACCACTTCGCTGTCTTTAATGAATTTTCTTATTTCTATAGATGCCCTTTTAGGTAAAGTGAAAGATTCAACTATGTTGTTTTCTATGTCTTCCTCCGCTAGGCTCATTCGGTGGCCGTCTGTTGAAACAAGCCTTATTTTACCATTCTGTGTCATGTCAAAAAAGATCCCCGTTAAGTTTTTTCTTAAGTCATCACTGCCGACACAATAGACGGTCTTTTTTATTAGGTTGTCTAGTTTTTCACTTTTAATTGCCCTATATACAAAATCATCTGGCTTTGGTATTTGTGGAAAGTCGTCGGGGTTTTGTGTTTTAATTTTTGTTTTTCCTTTTTTATAATCAATCTCTACTTGGTCTTCGTTGATACGCCTTATTTGTACCTCTCCGTCTGGGGTTTTCTCAACTATCTCCAAGAGTTTTTTGGCGGGCAAACAAACCCTTCCTTCTTCTAGGATGTTTGCAGGAAAAGAGGTGTAAACAGAAGACTCTAGATCTGTCGAACTAAGAAAAAGTTTTCCTTCTCTTGCCTCTAAAAGAATGTGGGACAAAATTAACATGCTGGGCCTGGTGTCAACTACCCCTTGAACATATGATAAATATTTATAAAAAAGTTTCTTATCAACAGACAGCTTCATTACTTCTCCTATTATAATATATTATATTATATATACAGCAGTAGTAGTAGGTGTGTGGACATGTTAACAACACACACAAACCCCTTGTCGTTATACAAAAACAACCAACAACTATTAACACTAATCTACGGGAAAAAAAAGAAAGAGAACCTTTCAACATTAATCTTCGAGTTTTCCACCAGAGATTTTTCTCAGCTTTGTTTGTAAAACTCTTATTGGATTTTCTTGAGACGGGTTTTTGGCTAACAAATCTTCCACGGTGGCAACAGAGTGCAGGACAGTTGAATGATCCCTCCCACCAAAACCTCTACCTATTTGAAGAAGAGACTCGTCAGTAAAAATTCTACATAAATATATTGCAATTTGTCTTGGTCTTACAACCCCCTTTGTTCTCTTTTTAGAACAAAGATCTTGTACGCTTATACCAAAAAAAGCCGCAACCTCTTTTTGTATTAAATCTATATTTATCAAGTCAACACTTTTTGTTGATAAAAGCCTTGAAGAAACGTCGTTCACAAGTGATTTATCAAGAGGAACGCTTAACATCGAGGCCTGTCCAACAACGTTGTTAAAAAATCCTTCGAGCTCTCGAATAGAGCCCCCAGATTTTTCTGCCACAACAAATAAAACCTCTTCGTCAATTGTTATGCCCATATCTTTGGCTTTTGTTTGTAGGATTGCTACTCTGTGTTCTACGTCGGGGGGTAAAACCTCAACAGAAAAGCCCCACTCAAACCTGCTTACAAGGCGCTCTTGAATTCCAGAAAGTTGATGGGGAGGTCTGTCGCTCGTTAAAATTATCTGCTTGTTCGCGTCATAAAGAGCGTTAAAAGTATAAAAAAATTCCTGCTGTGTGCCCTCTTTTCCAGCTATAAACTGTATGTCGTCTATCAAAAGAACATCGCAATCGAACCTGAAAGAATCCCGAAGCTCTTTTGTTTTCCCGGACCTTATTGAGCTGATAACTTTGTTTGTAAAGTGCTCCGCAGAAATAGAACAAATTTTAAAGTCTTTGTTTTCATCATAAATTGTGTTTCCAACCGCGTTTAATAAATGAGTTTTCCCCAAACCAGTTCTACCATAAATAAAGAGCGGGTTGTATGATTTTCCCGGTTTGTCGGCAACCCTCTCGGCAGCAATGGCAGCAAGAGTGTTTGATGCACCCTTTACAAAAGTATTAAAGCTTTGCCTGCCGTTTAAGGTTCCCTCGTGGACACGTGTAAGCCCCCTACTGTTAGATGTTTTCTTTTTTGGTTTTAAGTTTCTGGATTTATAAGCATCTTGAGAGTTCACAACTACTTTTTTAAATCCAAGCTCTTCCTCTGACTCTTCCCAAAAAACTTTTTCCAAAATGTGCATGTAGTGATTGTTGATCCACTCGGAAGTCATAACGTCAGAGACAATAAAAGTGGCTTGTTTATCATTTACTTCTATCAGTTTAATAGTTGAAAAAAACTGTTTTATTCCAGGGTAGTTTTGAGATATGTTGTCCAAAACCATAGCACCAAGGACGTTTTTGTCCACTAGGTCTGAGTCTAAATGTTCGTTTATATTTTCCACGTGCTTATCTTGCAATTCCGTATCCCTGTGGTTTCGTCAATATGACCCACACTCTATATTTATCCACAAAATGTGGATAAATGTGGATAAAAATGTTAACAATTTAGGCAACTTATAAGGACCAAAAAAGAATTAACACTTTTTAATATTAACAAATAATTAACACTGCGTCCATTAAAAAAGTAATATTGAATTTTTTTTCAATGGTTGTGGAAACTTAAATTTTTATTTTTTCTACTAGGGCCGTTGTGATGGTTTCAATTTCTTTGTTTAGCGTCCTAAAGCTGGTTTTGTTTACGATCACTTTTGCACTAATTTCCATTATAGTTTCAACAATTTTTAAATTGTTTTCTCTTATTGTTGAACCAGTTTCTGTTATATCCACAATTGCGTCAGCAAGCCCTGTTAGTGGAGCTAGCTCAACCGACCCATTTAGAAAAACAATTTCCGGTGTTATATTTTTTTTTAAAAAGAATTTCTGCGCTATCCTGGGATATTTGGTGCCAATTTTTATATTCATTCCAGCTTTTAGTTCTATTCTTTTATTTTTTGGACAAGCTAAAACCATCCTACATTTTCCAATAGGCAAACTAATAGGCTCGTAAATGTCACATTCAGCTTCCGATACACAATCTGACCCAACAATTCCACAATCTGCTGCACCTAGTTCAACATATTTGGGGACATCTGAAGGTTTGCACGCTAAAATTTGAAGATTTTTAACATTAAAAATTAACTCACGTGAATTCTTTTTTCCAATATCGTTTGGGTACCCTACTTTTGCAAGGTATGCGCAAACTTCTTTAAGAATTCTGCCTTTTGAAATTGCTACTCTTACTCTCTTACTCTGCAAATTTTCGCTCCAACTTCTCTTAATTTATTATCTAATCCTTCGTACCCTCTATCAAGATGATATATTCTAAAAATTTCACTTTGTCCAACCGCACTTAGTGCTGCAAGGACTAGTCCCGCACTGGCTCTTAGATCACTTGCTTGCATCTTGGCCCCCGCTAGACCCTTTGTTCCTTGTATTTTTGCTAAATTATTGCTCAATTTAATTTTGGCCCCCAGTTTTCGCAGCTCTGCAACATGTATAAACCTATTAGGAAAAACATTCTCCCTAATTCTGGAGGAACCTTCTCCTAGTATTAGTACTGCCATTAGCTGAGCTTGAAGATCAGTAGGAAAATACGGATAGGGGTTAGTTTCAACCGTTAGAGGCCTAATCTTGTTTGGTGCAGTAATTTTAATAGACTCTTTTGTTTGTTTAACCTTTGCACCTAGCTGCTTGACTGTTTTTATAACATCTATTAATGTCGAAGCATCAACGTTGGTTATAGTTAATTCGTTCTTCGGTAGGCACGCTAAGTACATAAATGTGCCAGCTTCAATTCTGTCAGGAATAATTTTATGGGCTTTTGTTTGTTTTTTTAACCTAAGAACAGGAGTGATTGTAACCTTCTCCTTCACACGTTTTATGGTGGCTCCTAGTGAGTTTAGGAATTTAATTAAATCATCAACCTCGGGTTCAAGTGAACAATTTGTTAAAGTTGTTTCTTTGTCTCCCATTATAGATGCCAAAATTAGGTTTTCTGTTCCAGTTACACTTTTAATTTTAAAATTAAATTCCCCCCCTATTTCTCCTGCCGATACCGATTCAAGATAGCCTGAATTTATGTTTGTTTCGTATCCAATTGATTCAAATCCTTCTAGGTGTTGGTCAACAGGCCTATCTCCAATTGCGCAACCACCAGGGAAAGAAATTTTGGCTTTATTGAACCTTGTCAAAAGAGCCCCCCATATTAATACAGAGGCTCGCATAGTCTTAACAAGATCATAGGGCGCTTCGTGTTTACTTAATTTTGTTGAAGTAATCTCTACCTTGTTGTTCTTAAAAGTATATCTTGAACCTAGAATTTTTAATAACTCCAGCATTGTTCTGACGTCTTGAATGTCAGGTACATTCGTGAACTTGTACGAACCAGGAAAAACAGCGGTAGCAGCAAGAATAGGTAGCGCAGAATTCTTTGAACCCGAAATACTTACTTTGCCTTTAAGGGGAAGCCCACCCTCTATTACTATTTTTTCCATTTTCCTACAACTATCCTTTTTATTTGATTTAAATCATTATAAGTTAGCAAGTCGCAGTATCCAATATCCAATAAAATTTCTTTTACTTTTTCGGACTGATTTTGTCCAACTTCAAAAAAAAGGAGCCCACCCTGTTTTAAAAAGCCTACGGCACCTTGTGCAATTTTTCTAATGTGCAAAAGGCCCTTGTCTTTGCTAACCAAAGCAAGCCTTGGTTCGTAGTCCTTGACTTGTTTCTCTATCAAAGGATATTCCTTTTCACTAATGTAGGGAGGGTTAGAGCAAATAATATCAAATCTTGTATTTGGTATGTTAGAGAAAAACTTCGATAAAACTGCAGTACATCTTCTTTTTACCTTAAAAGCTTTAATGTTTTTCATTGAACATAGAAGGGCTCTTTTGCTTGTGTCAGCCAACATTATTCTTTTAAAATTTTTGTTTTCTAAAGCTAAGCTAATGCCAATGCAACCACTTCCGGAGCACATATCTAAGCATGAAACATTACTTCTTGCCTCAAAAGTCTTTAATACAGTTTCCACAAGTATTTCAGTTTCCTGTCTTGGTATTAACACTCCTTTTGAGACATAAAAAGCTCTGGAGTAAAAGTGGCCCACCTTTGTTATATATTGCAGAGGTACTCCATTAGTTCGCTTTTTAATTCTTTTTATGAAAGCCACGTTGTTTGCTTCGCTTATATTCTTCTCTTTTATTAAAAAAAGTTCCTCCGGTGTTTTTTTTAAGAGATTTTCAAGTATTTCTCGAGCTTCATTTTTATAATTTACTATATTTGCTTTTTTTAGAGCCAATTCACCAAATTTTAAAGCTGCCTGTGTTGTAAGTCCCATTTGTTTGATTATATATTATAATAATCTTTAATTATTATGAGTACACAGCTTAATTATCAAAATTTTGTTAAGGAACTAAATGATCACCTAAAGAGGCTTAACCAAAAAACCCTCCTTGTTGCGGTGTCTAAAACAAAACCGCTTGAAGATATCCTTGATCTTTATTCTCTTGGGCAAAGAGATTTTGGCGAAAACTATGCACAAGAGTTGCGTGATAAAATTAATGCAACTATGGTAAACAAAGAAGATATAAGGTGGCACTATATAGGGCAAATCCAACAAAATAAAATAAAATATTTCGCTGGCAAGGCCACTTTGGTTCATACAGTAGACACCTTTAAAAAGGCTTTAATGATTAACGACTTCTGTTTAAAAAAAGACCTTTTTCAAGACATCCTTTTGCAAGTTAATGTTTCAGAAGACCCAAACAAAGGTGGAGCAAGGATTGAGGAGGTTCAAGAATTATCTTCGAGTATTTCTATCCTGGAAAGGCTAAAGATAAAAGGACTTATGACAATTACTGAATATTCACAAGACCCAGAATATAGCAGGATGGATTACAGAAAAATGAAGAATTTGTCATTAGATATTGAAAAGAATTTAGGAGCCAGCCTCGAGCTATCAATGGGTATGAGCAATGATTATAGGGTAGCCTTAGAAGAAGGTTCGACTATAATTAGGGTAGGAACAAAGATTTTTGGAGAACGCATTAAATGAATATTGGAATAATAGGTACAGGCAATATGGCAACATCTTTGATTAGGGGCTTTTTAGCTCAGGGCATACACAAGGTTATTTGTTCTGATGTAGACACTAAAAGATTAAAACCGCTAAGGGCTCTTAAAAACGTTAGAACAACAACTGAAAATATTAGTGTTGTAGAAAATTCTGAAATTATTTTTCTTTGCGTTAAACCTGATGCGATTTCAGAAGTATTAAAAGAAACAAAGAAGAAGTTAAATTCCAGAAAGATTCTTGTTTCAATAGCAGCTGGTGTAAAAACATCTTTTATTCAAAAACTAATAGGACCAAAGAAAAAAGTTATAAGAACAATGCCGAATTTATCCTGCCTTATATTAAGGGGCGTTATTGGTTTCAAGGCTAACAGGCATTGCACCAATAAGGATCGCAAAGCTTTTTTAAGTTTAATAGAGACAACCGGAAAAGCATTTGAGCTAAAAGCAGAAAAAGATTTTGACTATATCACGGCTATAAGCGGTTCTGGGCCTGCATTTTTAGCAGAATACATTGCAGCCCAACTCGCTTACGGTAAATCTAAAAATTTAGGTGAAGTGATGGTAAGAGAGATAATTTTTGAAACCATTCTTGGTGCAGTGACATATTTGAATACAACCAAAGTGTCCCCACAGAAATTTGTTAAGTTGGTTTCTTCCCCAGGCGGGACCACTGAAGCTGGTATTAAGTTATTGAAAAATAAAAGATTTACCAATATCATTGTTCAATGTCTAGATTCTGCATCTAAGAAATCGGCAAAAATTAGTGATAAGCTAATTATGAATAAAAATTGATATGATTATTACAAATTTAATTTTAGCTATTGCCAACGTTTTAAACTTAATTCTTTCTCTTTTTGTATGGCTAATAATTATTCGAGCATTAATTTCATGGTTTAACCCTGATCCTTACAATACTTTGTTTCAATTTCTATATAGAATAACGGAGCCGGTTTTGTCAATAGTACGAAATGCTATGCCAAATCTCGGTGGAATAGATATTTCACCTATTGTTGTTTTATTAGCAGTAGAATTTTTAAAAAGCTTTTTGGTTAAATCGTTGGTTCAGCTTGCCTATACCTTCTAAATTTGAGAATTTTAGTATCAGTTAAACCAAGGTCAAAAAAGTCAGAGGTTTTGAGTTTTGAACTAGGTGTTTTATCAGTAAAAGTAGCAGCAATTCCACATAAGGGTGAGTCCAACCTCGAATTGATTAAGATACTTTCGGAATTCATAGGAATACCAAAGTCTAAAATAACTATTGTTGGTGGCCTTAAATCAAAGGTTAAAACCCTAGAGCTAGACTGCTCTTCTAACAAACTTAACCTAGTTTTAAAAAAACTGTTATAATATTTCCAATCATAATTTGATTAAAGGAGAATTAAATGAAAATCAGTTTATTAGGTGGAACAGGGTCTTTTGCTGAAGGTCTTGTAATAAGGTGGGCCAAAGCAGGCCACGAAGTTTTAATAGGTTCTAGAACCCAAGAAAAAGCAGACACTGCTGCAGCGGAGATAAATGAGAAAGCAAAAGAGCAAGGTGTTGATAAAAGTATACTCGGTATGGAAAACGGAGAGGCTGCAAAAGCAAGCGAAGTAGTCGTTGTATGTTTGCCTCCTGAATACACAAAATCAACCTTGGAAGGTATTTCCAGCTCTTTCACAAATCAAATTGTGATCTCGCCAGTTGTCCCTATGAAGTTTGGAAAAGTTGTTTCTTATGATCCACCAGATTCTGGATCCGCAGCTATTGATATTCAAAACGTGTTACCAGATTCAGTAAGAGTCGTAAGTGCTTATCACAATATTCCTGCAAAAGGTTTGGCTAATTTTCAAAAACCCCTAGACTATGATGTTGTTATTTGTGGTAATGATGATGAAGCCAAAGCAATAGTTTCAAAGTTAACTGAAGAAATGCCAAGTCTTAAAGCTATAGATGCTGGACCACTCGAAATTTCTTCAATGATAGAGGCTATTACTCCATTGATAATAAATATGAACAAGAAGCATAAACATGAATTTTCAATTAAATTTATTTAATTGACTTGAATGTTCAATAAACATGATTACTTTATAAGTAAGTTAAAGTTTAAGGGGAGTTTATAATGGGTAAATCTAAGAAAAAAACTGTAAGACCTTTGGGAGCGTTTGTTTTAGTTGAAAGAAACGAGGCTGAAAGTACAACACAGGGCGGTATTATCATTCCTGATAGTTCTCAAGAAAAGCCACTTGAGGCAACAGTTGTTGCTGTTGGGTCTGGAAGAGCTGATCAGAAAGGAAATGTTACTCCGCTAACAGTTAAAAAAGGCGACAAAGTTCTTTTTAGTAAGTTTGGTGGAGCAGAGGTTAATATTGAGAACAAAGACCTTATGGTCCTCGAAGAAAGAGACATTTTAGCAGTAATCAGCCAATAGGACTATGTTTACTATTGTTGGAGTGACTTTCGCGAAAGTGTTTAAGGTCATTCAGACAGTCTATATCAAGTCCAATATTTTCATTTTCTAAAATCTTATATTGGACTTTTTTATCTTCAAACTCTTTAATATGTTTTTGCAAACTGTTTTCTCCAAAAAATGATTGAATAATATCCGGTGGTGTTCTAAGCATTGCGTTGGTGCCACTACCACTTTTGGAGGGGACTACTATACAGGAGTTGTGTTCCATGGCTTTCTTAAAAATATAATCAATATCTTTGAAGCTTAAAAGTGGCAAATCACCCGGAATTCTTAAGACGCTCGTCGCACCTTTTTCTTTTAGAATTTTTGACGCAAAATCAATTGAAACACTTTCACTAAGCTGCTTTTCTTCCTCAATTATTTTGATTCCAATTTTAGCTGCAATGCTTATAGCTTTTTTGTCATTTGTAATGATAAAGTTTTCGTCTGACATTTGTGACTTTGAAACTTCTTGTAAAACATGAATGAGCATTTTTTCAACAATTTTTTCAGTTTCCTGACCGGACAAGTCTTTTCTCATGCGTGTTTTAGCTGATTTAAAGTTTTTAAAAGGTACAATAATAAATTTCATATATAATTTCCACTAACATGATGGGAAGAATTATTATAAACTAATTTTATGAATATATTTTCTTGGAATGTAAACGGAATTAGAGCTGTAAAGAAGAAGGGATTCTTAAATTTCATTTCAGATTATTCTCCAGACATATTATGTCTTCAAGAAACTAAGGCACACGTTGAGCAATTAGGAGACGATTTGCTTAAAATACCTGGATATTTATCTATTTTTGATTCTCCTAAATACAAAAAGGGATACTCAGGTGTTGCCATATACACCAAGGAGGAGCCTCGTAATGTTTCAACAACCCTTGATTCTGATCAGGACTTGGATGATGAAGGAAGAACCCTAATAGCCGAATATGACAAGTTTATTTTGCTTAATTTTTATTTTCCTAATGGTCAAATGAATGATATTAGGCTTGATTATAAGTTTAGGTTTCATGACGCAGCCTACGACATGTTTTTAAAGTTAAAAAGAAAGAAGAAAAATATCATAATATGTGGAGACTATAATATTGCACACAACGAGATTGACCTAAGGCACCCTAAGCCTAACGAAAATACTTCTGGCTTCCTTCGGATAGAAAGAGATTGGTTGGATAAATTTCAAAAAAAAGGATTTGTTGACACTTTTAGATATTTTTATCCAGATGAGGTCAAATATTCATGGTGGACATATATGAGGAATGCTAGGCAAAACAATGCGGGTTGGAGAATTGATTATTTTTGGGTTTCACAAATTGACAAGATTAAGGATGCTCAAATTCACAACGATGTGTTTGGCTCTGACCATTGCCCTGTATCTATATCACTTTAGATCTAGTCCCTAGGTTCCTCTGTGTATTCATCCGCAAGATTCTCAAAGCTAGGAACTCCTTGTGTATCTAGGAAGGCCAAAGAAACTGTTCCAGTCGGACCGTTACGTTGTTTACCAATAATAACCTCGGCTAAACCGTCTCTTTCGTCAGCGATTCTTTTATAGGCGTCGGCACGATGAAGAAAAATTACCATATCAGCATCTTGTTCTAGCGCACCACTTTCTCTTAGATCTGAAAGCTGTGGTTTCTTATCTGTCCTGGCTTCAGTTTGTCTGCTAAGCTGAGAAATGGCAATAATAGGGATTTGTAGTTCCTTAGCAAGGGCTTTAAGAGACAAAGAAATCTCAGCAATTTCTCTTTCGCGATTATCTGTTCTGGAAGAGCCCCGCATTAATTGAAGATAATCAACAACTAAAATATCTATACCTTTGTCGCTCTTTAGACGCCTTGTTCTGGACCTTAGGTCCAGAGAGGTAAGAGCAGGTGTATCATCTATAAATATATTCGCTCTTTGTAAAGATTCTGCAGCAGCAACAGTTTTTTGAAACTCGGAATCTGATAGAAACCCTGTTCTAATTTTGCCAAAATTTAGCTTAGATTTTGCAGAAAGCATTCTCATCATTAGCTGTTCTTTCGCCATCTCTAGAGAGAAAAAACCTACCTTAAGTCCATGAACTAAGCCTGCATGCATAACAATATTTAAACTAAAGGAGGTTTTACCCATACCGGGCCTTGCTGCAATTATGATTAAATCAGAATTTTGGAAACCAGCAGTCATTTTGTCCAACTTTTTAAAGCCACTGGCAATCCCAGTAATAGCCATTTTTCTTGTTGTTAAAGTTTCAATTATTTTTATAGTTTCTGTTGCAAGTTCAGCAGTTGAAACAAAGCCAGACCTCTTTTTGTTTTGACTAATTTCAAACAATTTCTTCTCGGCCTGATCAACAAACTCATCAACTTCAACTTGGTCTGTTTGCCCTTCATCTATAATCTCAGATGCTGTCTTAATCATGCTCCTTAATATTGACTTCTCTCTTACGGATTTTGCATAGAAAACTACATTTGACGAGCTAGGAACAATTTCTATTAATTGGCTAAGATATGAACTACCACCAACTTCTTTTAATAAAGATTTTTTTGACTTCAACTTGTCATATAGTGTTAATATATCAATTGGCTTACTTTCCTTGTCTAAGTCAACCATAGCAGAGAATATTTTTTTATGGTTTTCGTCATAAAAATCGTTTTCACCAATTTCTTCAAGTGCTAAATTCATAGCTTCTTGGTCTATTAAAATAGAACCAAGCACCGCTTGTTCTGCTTCATTGTTTTGCGGTAGCTTTTTAACATTCATTGCCATAAAGTTATTATAACAACAGTTCTATCAAGTTAGAAATCTCGATCATTGATCCCAAGGTATTTTTTTAAATGTTTTACGCCAATATACAATAAAGGCGTATCAAGAAGAGCAATTATAAATTTAAAAATATATGCATATGATACAAGCAAGAACAATCCTTCTAATTCTGACTCTGATTCAGGAAGCGGTATTGATCTTGATAAATAATGTGTGATTGAGATAACACAGATAGTGTCTATTAAAGAGCTAATCATAGTAGACCCATTGTTTCTTAGCCATAAATGCTTGCCTTTTGTGAGTTTTTTTAAAAAATGAAATATTTTTACATCAGAATATTGTGCTAGAAAATAAGCAATCATCGAGGCCGTTATAGTGCTCAGGGACAAGGACCTTATAATCATGAATGCATTATCGGCGTCCACACTGAGATTGTTCGTTGTAAAGGCAGGTATCAGCCCACCTATCCAAAGTATTATTGCAAGCCAAATGTTTACAATTAACCCTGTCCATACAAGCTCAGAAGCCATCTCTTCACCATAAATTTCGGATATTAGGTCTGTACATAAAAAAGTTATGGGATAGGGCAAAACTCCAACAGCTAAAACCACGGGGATTTGTAAACCCAAAAGATTAAAGCTTAAATCTAGGAATCGTGATGTTCCTAGAAGATTAAGCATTGTCATTGATGATATGAAAATAGCTGAAAGTACAAGGAGGACAGCTCTTCTTCTGTTTGTATATTTGATTTCTAGACTCTTATTCATAATTTTTTTTTAAGCCAGCTTTCCTTGAAACTCTCTTTGGACATGATAAACTCAAAATCCATCGGCCGTGTAGCTCAGGGGTAGAGCGACGCTCTCATAAGGCGTATGTCGGAAGTTCGAATCTTCCCACGGCCATTATCCAATACCCACCATCCTATCAATTGCAGTTTTAGCTTTAATTGCTATTTCGCTCGCTACTTTTACCTCTGGTCCCTCAGATTTTAATGCTCCAAGAACTTTTTCAACAGTAATCATTTTCATATATTTGCAAGTTGCTGTTCTGTTTATTGGTATGAAGTTTTTTTCAGGGGATGTTTTTTGTAGTTTGTGAATAACTCCAGTTTCTGTAGCCACTATTATATTTTTAGCGCTCGAACTTTTGGCTTTATTAATCATTGCCTCTGTTGATAAAAAGTGAACATTTTTATCATTATTTTTTTCTGAATAATACATAGCTTCTGAACCACAGGCACACTCAGGATGAATTAAAACCTCAGTTTCAACATACTCTTCTCTAAGGTTTTTTATTTCTTCATAAGTCATAGCGGCATGAACATGACATTCGCCGGGCCAAATATCGATTTTTCTTTTTGTTTTCCTTTGGACATATGCACCTAAAAACATATCTGGCAGAAAAAGTATTTTTTTATCTTTATCGATTGACTCAACAATTTTTACAGCATTTGAAGAAGTAAAACAGTAGTCACTCTCTGCTTTTATTTCCGCACTTGTATTAACATAAGAGACAACTACAGCTTCAGGATTCTTTTTTTTCCAATCCTGAAGTTGTTGTAAGTTTATAGAGTCAGCTAAAGAACACCCTGCTTCTAGGTCTGGTAATAAAATTTTCTTATTAGGACAAAGTATTGATGCAGTTTCTGCCATAAAATGGACGCCACAAAAAATTATCATTTCTGCTTCAACTTCTAATGCTTTTTTTGCAAGACCTAAAGAGTCTCCTATGAAATCCGCTATATCTTGAACTTCGGGTATTTGATAGTTGTGTGCAAGAATTACAGCATTTTTCTTTTTTTTAAGATCAGATATTTGCTTCAAAATATTTAGGTTCATGGTTTATTTTAACACATTCATAGAAATATCTATGGATGGCGATGAGTGCGTAATTGTTCCTACAGAAATATAGTCAACATCTAAAGAGGAGATTTTTTTTATTTTAGACATATTAATTCCACCTGATATTTCTATCTCTATGCCAGGGAATTCCCTTATTCTTTTGATCCCTTTTCTTATGTTGGGCACGCTAAAGTTGTCCAACATAACTCTTTTAATTTTAAATTTCAATGCACTATCGAGTTCAGAAAGAGATTTAACTTCAATCTCAACAGGAATCCGGTTTTTCTTTTTGAATAGTTTTGCAAGAGTATGCTCTACTCCACCAAGAGCCTTTATATGATTATCTTTAATTAATATAAGTTCAGACAAGTCCATCCTATGATTTTGTCCACCCCCAACCTTAACACAGTATTTTTCTATTAATCTCCACCCCGGGGTGGTCTTTCTTGTATCTAAAAGATTAATATTTTTGTTTTTTATAAGTTTACAGAAATTATAAGTTATAGTTGCTATACCTGATGTCTTTTGCAAGAAATTTAGAAGAACCCTTTCAATTGCAAGAACCTTGTTTCCTGGTCCATCTATTGAAGCAATTCTAGTATTTTTTTTAATAAAGGACCCTTCTTTGAATTTCCACACAATGTTTATTTTGTCGTTAAATTTTTTAATCAAATAGGTAACTATTTTTGTACCACACAAAATTCCACTTTCTTTAAATATAAGCTCACAAGTCAAATTTGAATCTTCAATTAAGGTTTGTGTGGTTATGTCGGTAAATACTTTATCTTCTTTTAAAGAAGAATTTAGAATTGTGCTAATACTTTTCTTTAAAGCACTGTTCATATAAGTCTATTTAACTTCCCAAGTATCCCCAGACGAAATAAGCCTACTTAAATCAGGTTTAAATTTTGTCTTAGCGGATTCAATTTGTTCATGTATACGGTCATCAAAAGTTGGCTGTTTAACCCTTTTTATCACTCCCATCGGAACGGGAAATTCAGGAAACTTCATATCAACAATCATTCTTACTAATATTGAATCAGTTTCATCGTATATTACTACATTGTCTGGTACATTCTCTGGTTCAAATTCGACAATATCAAATTTACCATAGCCCATAACGAGACCTTTATTGCTTTTTTCACCGAAGATTAAAGGTTTGCCATGTTCTACTTTGATATTATTATCATCTCTAATGCTTCTTTCGGTAAATCCATCAAAGGCTCCATTGTTGTATATGTAGCAATTCTGATATATATGAACAAAAGATGTTCCTTTATGATTATAAGCTTCGACTAAAACGGCTACAAGTTCTTTTACATAAGTTGCAGAAATTTGTGCAACAAAAGATGCTCCGCACTCAACAGCTAAAGATGCAGGATCTGCAGGTTCTTCGATTGTTCCGTATGGGGCTGTTTTGTTAATTTTACCTTTTTCACTAGTAGGAGAGTATTGACCTTTTGTTAGGCCATATATCCTGTTATCAAACAGAAGAATATTCATATCAGTATTTCTTCTTAATGCATGCATCAAATGATTTCCACCAATAGAAATTCCGTCACCGTCTCCAGTAACAACCCAAACAGCTAATTCTGGATTAGAAATCTTTAGCCCTGTTGCAATAGGAAGAGGTCTTCCATGTATTGTATGAAATCCGTATGTGCCCATATAGTAAGGAAATCTGGACGAGCAACCAATGCCAGATACTACTGCATGTTCGTTTTTAGGTCTACCTATTTGTGCCATAGCTGTTTGAACAGCCTTTAAAATTGCATAATCTTCGCAACCAGGACACCACCTAGGTTCAGCCGATGATTTAAAATCGTTAGCTTTGTATTTAACTGCCTCTGTAGTAGTACTCATAAAAACTCCCTAAATATTAATTAATGCTCTTTTAATAAGTTTAACTCATTATTTATAAATTCCACCATTTCAACAACCGAAATTGGTTGGCCCGTTACTCTTCCTAAAAAAGAAGTATCAATCATAAATTTTGATCTGATTATCATATTCAACTGTCCTAAGTTTAACTCTACGACTGCAACTTTTTTGAAGCTTTTTAAAACTGCCTCTAAGTTTTTAGGAAAAGGATTTATATACCTTAAATTAACTATTGCAACTTTTTTGCCGCTTTTTGCAATTACTTCAGCAGAAGCTCTCATGCTTCCTATCGCGCTACCCCATCCTAAAAGAACAAGGTCTGCATCTTTATCTCCCAGAACTTCAACATCTGGAATATCATTTTGCACTTTTTGTACTTTTTCTGCTCTTAACCTTGTCATCAAATCATGGTTTTCTGGATCTTGTGAAATTGCACCGGTTTCATTAATCTTCTCTAAGCCACCAATTGTATGTTCTAAGCCTTTTGTGCCTATCCTTACCCAGTCCCTAGCTAAAGTTTCTTTGTTTCTTATGTAGGGAAGGTAGTTTTCAGGATCAGTTCTAAAAGGCGGTTCCATTTCAGGTATTTTGCTTAAATCAGGAAGTTTCCATGGCTCAGAAGCATTTACTAAGAATCCTTCAGATAAAACTATTACAGGCGTCATATATTTTGTTGCCAGCCTTACTGCTTCAATTGAAATCCAAAAACAATCAGATGCTGACTCTGGAGCCAGAACAATTAGGTGAGAATCAGAAGGTCTACCAAAAAGAGCCATAGCCAAATCACCCTGTTCGGTTTTTGTAGGCATTCCTGTTGAAATTCCTGATCTCATAAAATTAAAAATTATTAATGGCAATTCTGTCATTACTGCCAAGTTGATCGCTTCGATTTTAAGTGCTAGTCCGGGGCCTGAGCTTCCAGTTATTCCAAGTGAACCACCATAGGCGGCTCCAAGGGCCATAGTTACAGCGGCTATTTCATCCTCGGTCTGTATGGCGGCAACATCAAATTGTTTTAATGCTGCAAGAGTATGAAGAATTTCACTTGCTGGTGTAATTGGATATCCCGCATAAACAATTGGAAGTTCTATTTTTTCTGCGGCAGCAAGTAGACCGTAAGAGGTCGCTAATGCTCCATTAATATTTCGATAAGTTCCTGGTTCAAGCTTAGCTGCAGGTATTTTGTACATTATCGGAAAAATCTCCATTGTATCGCACATGTTGTATCCTGCATGAAGAACTTTTGTATTAGCTTCTAAAATTAAAGGCTTTTTGCCAAATTTTTTTGTTAAGAAATTTTCAATTGGCTCTAAAGGTCTTTGGAATAGCCAAGAAACAACCCCTAATGCTAAAAAGTTTTTGCATCTTAGCTTATCTGCGTGACCCATGTCTTCCATGTCTTCCAAAGCTTTTAAGGTAAGTGTTGTTATAGGAATCTTGTGAACTCTAAAGTCTTGAAGAGAAGTGTCCTCTGGATCAAGTGGATCAGATTCAAAACCTGCTTTTTTCAGATTCTTAGGAATAAACTCGTCTTCATTAACGACGATTATTCCACCCTTGTTAACGGTGCTCATATTTACTTTTAATGCAGCCGGGTTAAAGCAAACAAGAACATCTGGTGTGTCACCTGGCGTGTAAATATCTTTGGCTGCAAATTGTATTTGATAAGAAGAAACTCCATAAGTTGTTCCAAGAGGCGCACGAATTTCAGATGGAAAATCGGGAAATGTAGAAAAATCGTTACCGGCTATAGCGGTCGTATTACCGAATTGATCACCAGTAATTTGAATTCCGTCCCCAGAGTCACCAGCAAATTTTACCGTAACCATTTCTAGTTCTTCTAATTGTTTTTCAACAGCCATTAAACTTCACCTTTTAGTTAAAATATACTTAATTTATGGAGTACTTTCAGTAAATACCGAACTGCAACGCACCGCAAAAAATTATAGCATTTTTTTTATTTAATACAATGTGAATCAACATAAATCATTGCTTTGAGTATGAAAACCGCAAGGTTCCATTGTTTAGCTTCCAATTTATATGCTTTTGCCACTTCGATGATTCACTTGAAAAATCTTCTCGGATGTGGGCACCTCGTGACTCTTCTCTTAATAGAGCAGACTTTGTAATTAGGTAAGTTAAACTTTTTAGGTTCATAAGCCTTTTGTCTATAAGGTCAAATTCATCTAAATTTGTTCTTTTAATAGATGAAATTTCGTTAAGAGCAAGTAGTAAATCTTTTTTATTTCTTAAAATTCCAACATAATTATTTATAGTTTGTGAAAGCAGTATCCTATAGTTTAAATATGACTCAACTTTCTTATCCGATGATATTAGAGAGCATTTTTTAGCCCTTTCTATTAAATCTTTAGGAATTTTCATTTCTTTTTTTGATAATTTTACAGCCGAATCTATAGCTCTTTTTGCAAAAACTAAACACTCTAAAAGAGAGTTGCTCGCTAGCCTGTTTGCACCATGAGCACCGACGCAAGCAACTTCTCCGCAAGCATACAGATTCTTGATGTTGGTTTGTGAGGAAATATTTGTTTTGATACCCCCAATCATATAGTGCGCAGCAGGGGATACCGGAATATCATCTTTTGTAATATCTAGACCTTCTCGCAGGCAGAGCTCAAAAGTATTTTTAAATCTGTTTTTTATTAGACTGGGTTTTAAATGCTTCAATGATAGAAAAACATTTTTTTCACCATTAGTTCTCATCTCATTAAATATTGCTCTTGCTACTATGTCTCTTGGAGCAAGCTCTAGTTGTTTCGAATAGTTTTCCATAAATCTGCTTCTTGAATGGTTAATAAGCTGACCACCTTCACCTCTTATTGCTTCTGAGATAAGAAAATTCTGAGCACCTTCTTTAGAAAAGACCGTTGGATGGAATTGTATGAATTCCATATCTTTAACCACAGCACCTGCGTTAAGTCCAAGCGCTATTCCGTCACCTGATGTGCTGGATGGATTCGATGATTGGGAATATAGCCCACACCCCCCACCTGTAGCAAGAATTGTAGCCTTTGAGTGGATACTAATTTTATTTTTTTCTTTATCAGAAAAGACTAAACAACCAAAGCATGATTTAGAGTCAGAGAACAGATCAATTACAAAAGAGTTTTCATAAATTGTAATTTTATTATTTTTTTCAACTTCTTTACATAAAAAATCAACTACAGCTTTTCCCGTTTCATTTCCCAATGCATGTAGAATCCTTCTTCTGCTATGGCCACCCTCAATTCCAAAATCAAAACCTGATTTTGCTCTATCAAAATTCATCCCCTGATCTATTAATCCTTGTACGCGCTCTGTTCCCTCTGAAACCATAGTGTTCACAGCTCCTTCGTTGTTAAGCCCACAACCTACAGAAAGGGTATCTTTCTTGTGTATTTCAATTGAATCGTCATTATTTATAGCTGCCGCAATTCCACCTTGAGCCCAATAAGAATTACTTTCCTGAATTGAGGATTTTGTTATTAAAGTTACTTTGCCAAATTTAGATGCATAGATTGCAGAATAAAGCCCCGACAATCCTGAACCTATAATCAAAAAATCGGTTTTTATTTCCGATATATATTTTTTGTTCATATTAATATATTTTTCAAGCTCCTCTTTATAAGTTCGATGTCATTTTCTTCGACAAGCTTCCCCCCACTTATTTTCTTTACATAAAAAGAATCATCAACAGAACCTCTTCTAGTAGAAATTTTAACCAACCCCAGCGACAGCCCCAAATTTTTTAAATTTTTGGAAATTTCATATAGTAGGCCTGGTTTATCTGCTGATGAAAGTTCTATTATCGTATAGTTATTAGAAGAGTTATTGTCAACTTTTATCTTTGTTTCAATTTTAACACGATTTAGTATTGATGATATATTTTTTCCAATTTTGCTTTCTTCGATAACAACTTCTTTTTGCTCAAGCTCACTTTGAATCGAACCCCATATGCCCCTATCACTAAAAGTTGATTTTCCAAATCTATTAACCTCGAATGTATAGAGCGCAAGGTTTTTCTTAAGTACAGTTGTTCTTCCAGAATAAATATTGATGCTTGCAGAGGAAAGTTTTCCGCAAATCTCTGCAAAACCTACAGTCTGTTTCTTCGACCATATTGTTACTTGGTCAACATTATTTTTTTGGCTGTATTTGACTTTAAGAGAGATATCTTTAGTTTGATTCATCAGAATTTCTATCTGGTATTTTAATTCTTCTAGTGTGTAAGTATTAAAATAAGTGGAGAAATGACGACCAGCAATTTCTTTAAATTTTGCCTCATCTATACTTTTAAATATTTGGTCTTTTTTAGTTATTTTTACCATTAGAGTTTTTTGTTTCGATTTGGAATTAATAAATAGTTCATTAGCTTTTTTAAAAAGGAGTGAAAGCAAGTTCCCTTTCCAATTTGACCAAACATCGGGCGCAACGCTTCTTAGGTCACAGAAAGTAAGTATAAACAAATACTGAAGATTTTCTTTTGACTGGACTCTATTTTTAAACTCTTCAATTAATTGGCTATCATCCAAATCCCTCTTTTGTGAATAGCTAGACATTATTAAGTGTTCTTTAACTAAGAATTCAACCGTATGAGTTAACTCATCATCACAAAACAAATTCTGACAAATATCTTTTGTAATTTTACTTCCTCTTTCGGCATGATTGTTTCCATAGCCTTTTCCTATGTCGTGCAACAGACAAGTTAAGTAAAAAGCTTCTTTCTTTTTTAATTTAGAAGCAATATTTGATTCAAAAGGAAATTCCTTTTTATACTCACCATTGATAAGTTTTTCATATTCGTCAATCAGCAATATAGAGTGAACATCAACTGTGTAAATATGAGATGGATCGGCCAGAGGTAGGTTTTTTATGACTTCAAATTGATGAATTAAAAAAGATAAAATATTGTTTTTGTTAAGACTAGAAAGAATCTTAAAGATATTTCTTCCTTTCTTAAGTATTTCAATAAAGTGTTTGCTTATTACTTTTTCTTCGCTGGCTGAGAATCGAAACGTCCTAACTTTTCTTATTTCCCTTAACAGATCATCAGAAATATCGCAATCGTGAATTACAGAGTACTCAAATACTTTTAAAATATTTCGTGGATTGCGAAACAATTCTCCAGGGTTTATAGCTCTGAGCATTCCTCTGTGAATAATAAAAAAATCATCTAGGTTCTGTATTCTCTTGGAGGTGAATATTTTTTTACTTATAGTCTTCTGAATTATCTTGTCTGTCAGCTCCCCAAGTTTATTTATAGTCCCATACAACTTCTTCATAAAAAGGGTTTGTTTTGTTAAAAAGTTTTCATCTTCTATATTAAAAAAATCAGCTGCTTTAATTTGAGAATCAAAATCAATAATGTCGATATCATGTTTTTTATTTATATGTAAGTGGTTCCTTATTGTTAGAAGAAAATTCAAGGATTCATTTATAATTTTTAGTTCATTTTTATTTAAAAACCCCGCTCCTAAAAATTTATTAATTTCAATTTGTGAATGAAATGCTTTAAGAATCCAAAAAATTGAATGAATGTCTCTAAGGCATCCTGCACCCTCCTTTATGTTTGGTTCAGTCAAGTATGTTGCAGAACCATATTTTATATGCCTTTTCTTTCTTTCAATGATTTTTTCGTTTATAAAGTTTTGCGAAATATTTGGTAAAAGCTTTTTGTTTATATCGTTTTGTAGTTTTTTTTGTATGAGTGAATCTCCAGCAATGGCTCTTAAGTCTAATAAAGAGCTTAAAACGGTTGAGTTTTGGGAGCTTGCGAGCTCAAGACAGTCATCAACTGTTCTCAAAGAATTCCCTACTTCTAAACCCGTATCCCAGAGCTTGTAAAGTATTTTCTCGGCTATATCTTCTGCTTCGCTTTTTCTGGTTTTTTCGTAAAGGATTAATATGTCTATATCTGACTGAATACAAAGCTCTCTTCGACCATATCCTCCAAGAGCTAAAAGTGCTATTCCCTTATTTTTATAACTTAAGCTTACTTCAGAAGAAATGAGTTTGTCTATCTGATTTGAGTATTTGTTGGCAATTTGAATTCCGGAATTTTTCTTTAACAAATGAAAATTTTTTATTTCTTTATAAATATTTTGAAATTTCTCGGCAAAAGTAGAATTTGTCATTTTTTAAAGTTAACAAAAACCTCACCTTCGTCGCTTTCTTTATTTTGGTGTCTGGCTAAAACGAATAGCAAGTCAGAAAGTCTATTAATATAGATTAAAACATTTGGGTTTACCCATTCTGTTTTGCCTAATAAAACAATACGTCTTTCAGCTCTTCTACATATAGTTCTTGCTAGATGCAGATAGCTTCCTACCGAAGACCCAGAAGGCAAAATAAATTCTTTAAGAGGGCCAACTTTCTTATTGTAATGATCAATTGTTTTTTCCAACTTATTTATTTTAATCTTTCCTATTCTAGGAACTTTTGTTGATTTAGTGGAAGCCAGATCTGCCCCTACTATAAATAAGTCATTTTGAACCAAATTAATAATTTCTTTAATTTCTTCTAACATATTGCCCGAACAAGCAACACCTAATGCAGAGTTTAACTCATCTACTTCGCCATATGATTCAACCCTATCCGAGCTTTTCGAAATAACTTCACCACTGACTAGCATTGTGTTGCCTTTGTCGCCAAATTTTGTATAAACCTTAGATATACGCATTTTTTTAACCATATTCTATTTTAACCCATACCTAACATGTAAACAATTTTAAGTAAATTTGTTATTCTTATTTTGTGCTAGAGGATTTATTTAAGAACAAAAAGGAAGTTCCTTTCTCAGAGTTTATAACTTATGCATTATATGGTCCAAAAGGCTACTACAAGAAAGACTCACATGTTGGTAAAAAGGGTGATTTTTTAACTTCACCGATTTTATCAAAAACTTATGGAGAAACAATAGCTAATTTTTTCCTTACAAAAGTTATTCATAATCATAAGTCGGATAAAATTTCTTTAATAGAACTGGGACCTAATGATGGAAGTTTGATGTGCTCAGTGGCAGATTACATAAAAAATTCTGCACCTAAGATATATGAAAAATTAGAAATTATATTAATTGAACAAAACGTTAATATTCACAATAAAATTGCAGATCTACTTGATGTTCATAAAAAAAAGCTAAGCATTTTTACAACAATTGCAAATATAGAAAAAAAAGCCAATGAGTCGTTCTTGTTTTGTAATGAATTTTTTGATGCCCTAACTTTTGAAAGATGTGTAATGAAAGAGAATGTTTTATTTCTTGTTAATATTAAAAAAGAAAATAACAAAATTTCAGAGGTCTTAGTTAGGGCAGGAGATTCTCTTGTCACGAAAATGGAACAGTATGACCTACAAATAGTAGACAATTTTTATTTTGAACTTCCTATAATAGAGTATGAGAAATACTTTGATGAGCTCAGTAAAAAGTTTATAAATCTTAATATTTTAGTCAATGACTATGGAGAAAGGTCTGATTTTTTTCATTCTTCATCTGACCCCCATGGGACTTGTAGATGCTTCTATAAGCATGATGTCTCAAGAGATTTTTATAACAATATAGCGAATCAAGATATAACTTATGATGTGAATTTTAAGCTCTTAAGTCTTATTGCCAAAAAATATGGGTTTAAAGAGATAGGATTTTACTCCCAATTGAATTTTTTGCTCTCAAATAATATTTTAGATTTTATACCAACTGAAAACGCAGAAGATAACAACCTGTATTTGAGAGATTTTAAAAAATTAATCTCTCCCATCGACTTTGGTGAAAAGTTTAAATTTATTCTTTTTAAGCTAGATAAAAACTAATTTGAAGTAATTTTTTTTTTACGTTAGAGTTAAGCCTATTATGAAAATAGATTGGTCAGATAGAATTAAAAACCTTCCGCCTTACTTGTTTGCTGAAATTGACGCTAAAAAGGATGCCTTAATAGATAAAGGTATAGATGTTATAGATCTTGGGGTTGGAGATCCCGACATACCAACACCAAAAAGAATAATAGATGCCCTTCATAGTTCGTCGTTAAATCCTGAGAACCACAGATATCCTTCATATGCAGGAATGATGTCTTTCAGAGACGAAGTCGCAACTTGGTACAAAAGACGTTTTAATGTTGAGATTAAAGGAAATAAAAATGTAATTGCCTTAATAGGATCCAAGGAGGGGGTGGCACACGCTCCTTTGGCTTTTATTAACCCAGGAGATATAGCTCTTGTTCCGGACCCTGGATACCCTGTTTACAGTGTGGCTACAGAATTTGCGGGTGGGACACCGTATGTTATGCCCCTGCTCGAGTCTAATGGCTTCATGCCTGACTTAGATATAATTCCAGAGGATATTTTGAAAAAAACAAAAATCATGTTTCTTAATTATCCAAACAACCCAACATCTGCTTTTGCAAATGATGAGTTTTTTAAAAAAGCTATTGATTTTGCTTTTAAAAATAATATTTTAATTTGCCATGACGCAGCTTATACGGAGGTCTATTTTCAGGAAAAGCCGAAGAGTTTCTTGGAATATGACGGAGCCCTAGATGTTGGAATTGAGTTTCATAGCCTATCTAAGACCTTTAGCATGACAGGCTGGAGATTGGGACACGTAGCTGGAAACGAAAGCGCGGTAGCTGCAATCGGAAAGATTAAAACAAATATTGATTCAGGAGCCTTTCAAGCAGTTCAAGAAGCGGGTATTGAGGCCCTTAGAAACTACCAGGACGAGCTTCAAGATAGAATAGATATTTATAAAAAAAGATCTGAACTTTTATCTTCTGGCCTCGAATCAATAGGAATTGAGGTTTATAAACCTATGGGAACTTTTTATGTTTGGTTTAAAAACCCAAATGGCATCTTATCAAAAGATTTTGCCAATAGTCTTTTAGAGGACGCTGGAATAGTTATGACGCCTGGAACAGGTTTTGGTGAGTATGGCGAAGGTTATACTAGAGCATCCGTTACTTTAAATGATAAAAGATTAGAAGAAGCAGTGGAAAGAATTAAAAAAATAACTATTTAATTATTATATTAATCAACCTATTTTTTACATAGATTTTCTTTATGATTTCTTTTCCTTCTAAAAATTTTGCAAAATCCTTGGACTTAGAAACTCTCAGAGATATATCTTCATCACTTTCGTCTTCAAACAATAGGGGCGTTGACCCACGAGTTTTTCCATTAATCTGTACAGCAATAATAACCTCATCTTTTTCAATTATTGATTGATCATACTCTGGCCATATTAAGTTAATATTTTTCTTATTAAATTTTGCTAATTCCCAAAGCTCATTTGTCACATGCGGAATAAATGGATTAGCTAGCTGCAAGAACTGGTAAATAAAAAAACCAAAAAGCTTTTCATTATTATTTTTTTCTTTAAACTTATAAGCAAAATTTAAGAGCTCCATTAGTGCAGCTATACAGGTATTAAATTGAAGGTTTTCAATATCCCTAGTTATTTTTTCTGTTGTTTTATGAATTTTAATTAAAAAAGCTTTTTCGTCATCTTTAACTGTATTGATATCTTTATTAAAAGAAGAATTTATTGATTCAATATTCTCATATATTATTTTCCACATTCTTTTTATAAATCTACTGGCACCTTCAATACCTTTATCGTTCCACTCTAAGTCTTTTTCAACTGGAGCTGAAAACAAAATAAAAACTCTGACAGAATCTGCACCGTATTTTCTTATTATCTCTTGAGGATCGACTGTGTTGCCTAGAGACTTAGACATTTTTGCCCCATCTTTTAGGACCATTCCTTGTGTTACAAGTTTCTTAAAAGGTTCTGTGATATGACTTTTTCCTAGTCTCTTTAGGGCATGCGTGAAGAACCTAGAGTACAATAGATGAAGTATTGCATGCTCAACACCGCCTATATAAAGATCTACAGGCATCCAGTCTTTGTATTGTTTATCAAACATCTTTTCTGATTGAGGTGAGCAAAATCTAGCAAAATACCAAGATGATTCGAAAAATGTATCAAAAGTATCCGTCTCCCTTGTTCCAATTATTTTTCCATCTTTACTTTTTACATGCTTCCAGGTTGGATGTGAATCTAAAGGATTTCCATTTTTATTAAAATCTATTTTTTTTGGAAGCTCCACAGGTAGCTCATTATCTTCTACGGGAATAGGATCACCATCGTTTGAATAGTATATTGGAATCGGCGTTCCCCAGTATCTTTGTCGTGACACTCCCCAGTCTCTTAATTTATATTTTATAGATGATTCTGCAAGATTTTTATCTTTAAGTTTTTTTATGACTCTCAATTTTGCATCTTCGATGGTTAACCCATCCAAGAATTCTGAGTTAATCATTGTTCCTTTATCAACAAATGCCTCTACAAGCTCTTGTTCTTTATTGTTTGGGCTAACTACTTGTTTTATTCTAAGATTATATTTTTTAGCAAAATCAAAATCTCTCTGGTCATGTGCTGGACAGCCAAATATTGCTCCAGTCCCATAGTTTATTAGAATAAAGTTTGCAATATATACGGGTATTTGTTCTTTTGTAAACGGATGTTCAACTAAGATGTTAGTATTGATTCCTATCTTTTCTGCTTTTTCTAAATCCACATTCGTTGTTCCAGCTTGTTTGCAAATTTTAATGAAATCAGAGATTTTCTTATTATTTTTTGCAAGTTTAATGCTAATAATATGGTCTGCCGATAAACCTATGAAAGAAGCACCATATATGGTGTCAGGCCTTGTGGTAAAAACTTCTATTAATTCACTTGAACCAATAATTTTAAACTTAATAGTAGCCCCAATGGATTTACCTATCCAGTTTTCTTGCATCGATAAGACTTTTTTCGGCCATAAACTTAAATCTCCTAGCCCCTTTAAAAGATCTTCTGCAAAATCGGTTATTTTTAAGAACCATTGAGATAATTTCTTTTGTTCTACAAGTGCCCCAGACCTCCATCCTTTTCCATCTACAACTTGTTCGTTTGCGAGGACTGTTTGATCAACAGGGTCCCAGTTTACAAAGGACTCTTTTTTGTATGCCAATCCTGCATTATAGAGCTCCAAGAAAAATTTTTGTTCATGGACGAAATATTCTTTATCACATGTTCTTATTTCTCTGCTCCAGTCATACGAAAGACCCATTTGCTTAAGCTGGACTTTCATGGCCTCAATATTTTCATAAGTCCATTCTTTAGGATGCACATTGTTCTTTATAGCTGCATTTTCTGCAGGCATGCCGAAAGCATCCCAACCCATTGGATGAAGAACATTGAACCCTTGAGATCTTTTAAATCTTGCTGAAACATCCCCGATTGCATAATTTCTTACATGTCCCATATGAATCTTGCCTGATGGATAAGGAAACATCTCTAAAATATAATATTTTGGTTTTTTGCTATTTTTATCGGGACAGAAAATAGAGCTATCTTCCCAGTTTTTTTGCCATTTATTCTCGATATCTAAAAAATTATATTCCATATCTTTTTTTGCCAAAAATAATTTATAGTTTAGTTTTATATATATAACATGAATCTTCAAGTTAAAAATTTAGATAAAGTTAAGATTGAAAGACGAACTAGAATGCTAAAATCTTTAGGGCTTAAAGGGTTACTGGTTACTAACGAACAAAAGGCCACTCTTTCTAAATTAAAGAACAATATGAATCCCAAGAGTTCAGTGGTTCCGGTAAAGGTACTTTTTGTTGGTGACCACTTAAGCTCCAAAGATTCAGAAGAAGGGGTTTTATTTGGGAACATAATTAAAAAAGGAATGAATATCACGCACCAACAGTTTGCAACTTTAGATACATCTAACTTTGATTTCACTGATAATCAAATTGATGGAGTTAAACTTCTTAATAAATTAATAATTGAGAAAATAAAACTTTGTAGCCCAATAATTATTGTATGTTTTGGTGAAACAATTTCTCAACTTGCTTTGAACTCCAATAACTCTATTCTTAGTCTGAGAAATAATTTTTTTGATTTATTTAACTCAAAATTAATTTGTACATTAGATTTAAATTCAATTGTTAATGATCAGTCTAAGAAAAGATTGGTTTGGGAAGATATTAAAAAGGTGAACAAAGAGGTTTTAGATGAAAAATAAACTAAGTAATGAAAATAGCCCATATTTACTTCAACATTCATCTAACCCAGTTAACTGGCTCCCTTGGGGTGAAGAAGCTTTTAGACTTGCCAAAGAAAAAGATTTGCCAGTTTTTTTGTCTATTGGATATTCAACTTGCCATTGGTGCCACGTGATGGAAAAAGAGTCTTTTGAGGATGAAGAAGTTGCTCTAATCCTAAATAAGAACTTTATTTCAATTAAAGTAGATAGGGAACAAAGACCAGATTTGGATAGTATTTATATGTCTGTATGTCAAATGATGACAAAGCGTGGAGGGTGGCCTCTTACAGTAATTTTGACACCCGATAAAATCCCCTTTTTTGCGGGAACATATTTCCCCAAGAACTCCACTAAAGGCTCAGTTGGATTGTGTGAATTTCTTCCTAAAGTTAAAGAGGTTTGGGATGAGAAAAGAAAAGATGTGCTGACTTCATGTGATTCTATATATAATTCCCTAAAAGAAGTTTCTAATCCTAATGTTCCAGACAGCTTTGTTAAAAAAGAAGATTTAAAAGAAATATTTGAGAGCATAAAGGACTTTTATGATGAAAAGCATGGGGGTTTTGGTGAGGCACCCAAGTTTCCAAGTCCACAAAATATGATTTTCTTGTCAAAATTTTATAAATTATTTGATCAAAAAGATGCAATGAGAATGGTTGAGCAAACATTGACTAGCATGCGTTTAGGTGGAATATTCGACCATGTTGGCTTTGGTTTTCATAGATATTCTACTGATATTAAATGGCAAGTGCCACATTTTGAAAAGATGCTTTATGATCAGGCCATGATTCTTGAGTCTTTTGCAGAAGCTTATAGCCTATCATCCAAGGATTTGTTTAGAGAAACCGCTGAAGAAATTTATACATATGTTAATGAAGTTTTAAGGTCTAAAGAAGGAGCCTTTTTTTCAGCAGAGGATGCAGATAGTGAAGGAGAGGAGGGAGCTTTTTATACTTGGGATCTTGAAGAAATTAGAAGCATTTTGACGAAAGATGAATCTGCTTTTTTCGAACATTTATATAGCATTGAACAAGATGGAAATTTTAATGAGGAGGTTTCTAAAAGCAGAAATGGAAAAAATATAATTTACTTAAAAGATGAGCTTGAAACTTTTTCGTCCATTTTTTCAATTGATCACCAGTCAATAAAAGAAGAATCGAACAGAATTAAGCATAAATTAAAAAGCGCAAGAGATAAAAGAGTTAGGCCTAGTCTAGATGATAAAATATTAACTGACTGGAACAGTATGATGATTTCAGCTCTATCAAAATCATCAGTTGTTTTTAGGCAGGATAACTATTTGTCCTCGGCTATAAATAGTTATGAATTTATAAAGAACAATATGATAAGAAAAGACTTTACTCTTTTTCATTGTCTCAGAGGTGATCATGCTTCTATTGATGGAATGATTGATGATTATGCTTTTTTAACCAAAGCATGTGTTGATTTATACGAAGCTACTCTTGATCCAACCATGTTAGATACAGGACGAAATATTTGTGAAAAAATGATCGAACTTTTTTGGGATAATGATAAGGGTTCATTTTATGCAACTCCTGAAAGTTCTAAAGATGTAATTGTCAGGCAAAAGAATCTTTTAGATGGGGCCATACCGGCGGGAAATTCGGTAGCTTTATTTGGACTCATTAAAATTGGAGGGTACTGTAACAATCCTATTATATTAGAGAAGGCTAACAAGCTATCGCTTCAATTGGGTGAAATGGCTAAAAAGTTCCCAATCAACTTGGCTCAATTCTTAGCAAACCATTTAACTCTCTTAAGTGATAGTCTTCAAATCGTTGTTGTTAATCCGGGTAGGGAGTTAGACTACAGCAATGAGACAGTAAATTATTTAAGAGATTTTAATCATTACAACAAATTAATTTATTATGTTTCAACTTCAAATGATTTAGATAATTATAAAAAGATTATAAATAATTGTGATAGTTTTCTGCCAGATATTTCTGATAAATTTGAAATATATATATGTAAGGATTATAGCTGCAATTTGCCGGTTTCAACTTTGTCTGAAGTGATGAAAATATTAGAATAGCTTAGATTTTTACTTCGTTTATAGATTGGTCTTTCTTAATATATATCATAAGAATGTTGATGGCCGCAGGAGTAATCCCTGAGATTCTAGATGCTTGACCGATAGTTTCTGGTTGAATTCTATTCAATTTTGACTTTAGCTCATTCGATAGGCCCGGTATAACATTAATATTCAAACTTGATGGAATTTTAATGCCCTGGTGTTTTGATATCTGCTCAATTCCAGCATTTTGTCTAGCAATATAACCTTCATATTTAATTTCATTTTCTATTAATGATTGAACTATTTTGTCATCAATTTTATTTAATCCTGTATTCAGCTCAATCAAGCTATCATAAAAAACTTCAGGCCTTCTGAGTATTTCTTTAAAAGAGGTAGGTTTTTTCAATAAAGGAGTCCCTAGCTTTGAAAGAAAAGTATTATTCTTTTCGTTAGGGACAATCTTTGAGTTATTCAGTTCTTTCATTATCTCATTGAATGAATTCCTCTTTTCATTGAATAAGTCAAACCTTTTCTGTTTTATTAATCCAATCTCATAACCTATAGGAGTTAACCTAAAGTCAGCATTGTCATCTCTAAGCAAAAGCCTATGTTCTGCTCTCGAGGTAAACATTCTATAAGGTTCATCAACGCCAAGTGTTACCAAGTCATCTATTAAAATTCCTATATAAGATTCTGATCTTTTCAGAATTAGAGGGTCAGTTCCACGAACTCTGAGGGAGCTATTGATTCCGGCAATAAGTCCTTGGGCGGCAGCTTCTTCATAGCCTGTTGTTCCGTTTATTTGACCTGCCATGTATAAATTTTTAATTTTTTTGGATTCTAGGGAGGCTCTTAAATCTCGAGGGTCACAATAGTCATATTCTACAGCATATCCTGGTCTCATTATATCTGTACTCTCTAAGCCTTCTATACTATTAATAATTTTTATCTGCACATCTATGGGTAGACTTGTAGATATTCCATTTGGATATATTTCTTTAGTGTTTAACCCTTCCGGTTCTAAGAAAACCTGATGTCTTTCTCTGTCAGCAAATTTAACAATTTTGTCCTCGATAGAAGGACAATATCTCGGACCTACGCCCTCAATTTGGCCTGAATACATTGGTGACCTATGAAGATTATCCTTTATTATCTTGTGTGTCTTGGCGTTAGTATATGTTATGTGGCACGGAAGTTGTGGGTTTCTTACATCTAAATTTTCAAAAGAAAAAAGCAAAGGATTCTCGTCCGCAGGCTGTTCGATAGTTCTCGACCAATCAATTGTTTTCCCGTCTAATCTTGGAGGTGTCCCAGTTTTAAGCCTCGCTACGTTTAAACCAAGTTCTTTAAATGAGTCGGAAATTTCAGTTGTTGGGGCTTCCCCAGCTCTCCCAGCACTTGTTTGTTCGGTTCCAACATGAATTAATCCATTTGGAAAAGTACCTGGAGTAATAACTAAACATTTGCAACTATATATTTCTCCATAAGAAGTTTGCACCCCAATAATTTCACCATTCTTCTCTAATAGAGAATGTATAAGTCTTTGTTTAACAAATAAATTTGCTTGGTTTTCAATGGCCTGCTTCATGTGAACCCTATATAGATTCCTATCTGCTTGAACTCTTGTTGCCTGAACAGCAGGACCTTTCTTAGTATTTAGTCTTCTATACTGTATTGATGAGAAGTCTGCAGCTTTGCCCATTTCACCACCAAGAGCATCTATTTCTCTAACTAGATGACCTTTTCCGACTCCACCTATTGATGGATTACAAGACATAATGCCTATTGTGTCAAGGTTAGCGGTAAGAAGAAGAGTTTTAGTTTTAAGTCTAGCCGAAGATAATGCAGCTTCACAGCCAGCATGACCTCCTCCAACAACAATTACATCAAATTCATTTAAATTCATGATTTTTAAATCTTATATTAAAATAGTAAAAATAAAAGAATTTTAAAACTATTAAAAATACTAGATAATAGTATTTATGACCAAAAAGATAGTCGGTATAACATGCGATGTGCAAGGTAAATTTTATGAATCTGAAATTGCATATTCCAAAAAAGTGATAGAATCTGGTGGAGTCCCCTTTTATCTTCCAATGGAAACAGATAGAAAAAATATTATAAAAATTATAGCATGTATAGATTCTTTGATTATTACTGGGAGCAGAGACATAGACCCGTCTTTTTATGGTCAAAGAAAATCCAAACTTATAAATCCCTTAGATAAGAGAAGAACCCTAAGTGAAATCTTATATCTTGAATGTGCAATAAAGTTAAAAAAGAAAATTTTAGGTATATGTGGAGGAATGCAATTAATTAATGTTGCCTTAGGTGGAAGCCTACACCAGGATATAAAAACTTGTGTTCCACAGTCCATCAACCACTCCAATGGAATAATGCATAAGATTTTTATCAATTTAGACTCGATTCTTTATAAGACTTTTAAGAATAAAACAGCCATGGTAAATAGCTATCACCATCAATCAATTGACACTTTAGGGAAATCACTCATTGTTGTGGCACAATCAAAAGATAAAATTATAGAGGCATTTGAAAGCAAAAGTAAAAGAATTCTAGGATTACAGTGGCACCCAGAGCTTTCGAATAAAGATATTGAATTAAATTTCTTTAAATGGCTAACGTCGGAAAACAAATAAGGATACTTTTGGTTAAGCTATACAAGTGAAGAATATAACTATTAAAGGTATTAGGCAGAATAATTTAAAAAATATAGATGTACAGATCCCACGTGGTTCAATAACAGTGCTTACAGGTGTGAGCGGATCTGGAAAATCCACTTTAGCCTTTGACACAATTTTTGCAGAAGGCCAAAGAAAATATTTAGAATCACTTTCAAATTATGCTAGACAGTTTATAGATAAGTTTGAAAAACCAGACTTAGATTTCATTTCTGGATTGTCACCAACAATTTCAGTTGACCAAAAAACATTCATGAGAAATCCCAGATCTACTGTGGCAACAATAACAGAGATATATGATTTTCTAAGATTGCTATATGCAAGAGTTGGAGAAGTTAAATGTTATGAATGTGAATCTTTGATAGATGCAACTTCTTTAGATTCTATCGTTTCTATAGTAAATCGTGATTTTGCAACCAAAAATATAGAAATTTATTATCCAATAGCGCTAGGTAAAAAAGGTGAGTTTAAAAAAGAAATCTCTGATGCATCAAAATTATTTTCTAAGATTCGAATAGATGGTGACTTATTTTCATTAAATGAAAAAATTACCTTGGAAAAACAAAAAAAACATACTATAGAAGTTTATATTGATAGTCTCAAAGTAAATAAAAGGAACTCATTGAGAATTTTTGAATCAATTAAGACAGCACTTCAGTACGGTGAAGGCTTGGTTGTTATAGAGTCAGAGAAAATAAAAAAAATCTTTAATCGAAATATGGCATGTTCGAATTGTAGTGCTACATTTCCGGAAATATCCCCCAGGTTTTTTTCTTACAATAGCCCTTATGGCCAGTGCTTAGAATGCGAAGGGTTGGGGTACTTTGAAATGTTTGATTTGAAATCAATAGTTCCTGATCCTTCAAAGTCAATAAAAAAAGGAGCCTTAGCACCATTTAAAGATTCAGCTTTTTATAAAAAAATTATAAATAGTTTTTTAAATCAAAATGATATTAATCCTAATACCCCATTTGATGACCTCGGTCCAGATACCCAATCACTAATTTTTTATGGCGACAATGAAACTTTTGAGGGCGTAGTCCAAATCTTAGAAAAGTGGTTTAGTTCTTCACGTGCGGAAGAAATTAGAACTAATCTTTCAAAGTATAGAAAAATTGAAAAGTGTCTAAATTGTAATGGCTTGAGATTGAGGGAGGAGGCACTTAGTGTTTTTATAAATAAAAAAAACATCTCACAGGTATGCAATCTAACTATCTTAGAGTGTTATAAATTCTTCAAAAAAATTAAATTTAATGGTACATCAAAATTAATTTGGGCTAAGATTAAAGATGAAATCATTTCTCGATTGGACTTTCTTCTAAGCGTGAGCCTCGGGTATTTAACCCTTGATAGAACCGCGCCAACTCTTTCGGGTGGTGAAGCCCAGAGAATAAGGCTTGCTTCTCAGTTAGGTGCTAACCTTACTGGTATAACTTATGTTTTAGATGAACCCACGATTGGATTGCATCCTAGAGACAATAAAATGCTATTAAATACTTTAAAATTATTAAAGGATAGAGGAAATACTTTGGTAGTAGTTGAACATGATGAGGAAACTATAAAAAGTGCTGATTATATAATTGATATAGGTCCAGGTGCCGGATTTAATGGCGGCTTGGTTGTTGCTGATGGATCTCCAATGTCTATAGCGAAGAACAAAGCCTCACTTACAGGGCAGTACCTTTCTAGAAATAAGAAAGTTAAAATCATTGAAAGTAAATCCAAAATAAAAAATTATTTATCAATAAAAGGTGCAGTCTTAAATAATTTAAAATCAATTGATGTTGATATTCCTGTTGGTAAGATTACTTGTGTCACTGGAGTTTCGGGTTCTGGAAAAAGTACACTGGTTGTTCAAACGATATATGAAGTGATTTCATCACTAATTAATTCTAAAAATAAAACTAAACCTGATTTCCTTACTAGTGTCAGTGGTGAGGATAATTTTGATAAAATTATTAATATTAATCAGTCGCCCATAGGAAGGACATCAAGGTCTAACCCTGCTACTTATACTGGAATCTTTGGGACCATTAGAGAGGTTTTTGCTTCATTACCAGATTCTAAAATTAAAGGATTTTCACCAGGGAGATTTAGTTTTAATGTAAAGGAAGGAAGTTGCTCGGAGTGTTCAGGTGCTGGAAGTATAAGAATTGAAATGAGTTTTCTGCCTGATGTTAATGTTTTATGTGACTCATGTGAGGGTAAAAGATTTGATCTGGAAACACTTAGTATCTTCTATAGAGGAAAAAATATTACTGATGTTTTAAATATGACTTTTTCTGAGGCAAACGACTTCTTTATAGGATTTCCTATTTTACAAAATAAAATTAATATAATTAATTCCGTAGGTCTTGGTTATTTAAAGCTAGGGCAAGATGCAACCACTCTGTCAGGTGGTGAAGCTCAAAGAATTAAGCTTTCGAAGGAGTTAATTAAAAAAAATACCGGAAAAACCTTTTATATTTTAGACGAACCTACCATAGGTCTTCATTATGAAGATATTGATAAACTTCTTGGGGTTATCTATCAGCTTAGAGATTCGGGGAGTACTATAGTAATTATTGAGCATAATATGGAAGTGATTAATGGTTCTGATTACATAATTGATCTTGGACCCGATGGTGGCTCAGCAGGAGGACATCTTTCTTTTCAAGGTTTGAAGAAAGACTTTCCTTTTGCAAAAAAGTCAGAAACAGCAAAATTTTTAAAAAAGCATATTAGTCAACTAAAAAGGTGAGGTGAATTTTGCTATTACTAAAGAAAAAACTACCAAGAGAAACAATATTTTTAACATCACATAAGCGTGTGCGTGATCGGCACCTTTCTCAGCGTTAGGAACTCTTTCAGGGTAAGGTGGAACTACGTGCACTTCTTCCTCTAGTTCTTCTGGAGTCGCTTGAACATCAGCCTCTTCTTTAGACGCCGAAATATCCTTAGATTCAGGATCGACTGTTTTTTCTTCAACTTCACTCATGTAAAAATAATAACCTAATGAATTACTTATTTAAATATAATATTGATTTTTATTTTATTTCAGTGCTATAATCTATATGTCGTCATTTAACTCTAATTGCAGCGACATTAAATAATTGCTAAATAGGGTGAAGATACCGTTCGGTATCTTTCCTCTTTGAGTTACAAAAAGTTTAGGAGTTTGTTATGGTTAAAACATTGTTTGTATCGCTTGTTAGTGAAGTAGATACATGTTGTTGTAACTTTTCAAACTTATGTTGTTGTAACTACAAGTAGTATTGGTTAGTTATAAATTTAAAATTTAATTTAATTCTGGCTTTATTAATAAGGCCAGATGGAGGAGTAAAATGGCAGAATATAAAAATCCGGAATTGTTAGTTTCAACTGACTGGGTCTTAGAGAATAAGGATAAACCAGGAATTAAGATACTTGAATCTAACGAAGATATTCTTTTATATGACATAGGTCATATTGAAGGAGCAATAAAAATAGACTGGGAGACAGAGCTTCAAGATAATCTTATAAGAGACTACATAGACAAAGATAATTTTGAAAAACTGCTTTCTTCAAAGGGAATTTCACCCGAAGATACGATTGTTTTTTATGGAGATAAGAGCAACTGGTGGGCATGCTACGCATTTTGGACATTCAAAATTTATGGCCATGAGAAATGTATTATAATGAACGGGGGAAGACAAAAGTGGATTGAAGAGAAGAAGCCGCTTTCCAAAGATGTCCCTTCTTTAGAAAATACAAATTATAAAGTTGCTGATGTTAATCTTGGCATTAGAGCATTTAGGGAAGAGGTTAAAGAACATAGCGCTTCTTTGGGGGCCTTGATTGACGTTCGATCACCTAAAGAATTTAGCGGTGAGATGCTTCACATGGAAGCATATCCTCAAGAAGGTGCACTTAGAGGTGGACATATTCCTAACGCTAAAAGTGTCCCTTGGGCAACTGCAGCAAATGAAGATGGAACATTTAAATCTGCAGACGAGTTGCTTGAAATATATCAAAACGGTGCTGGTTTAAAGCCAGAAGACGATGTTATTGCTTATTGCAGAATAGGTGAGAGGTCTTCTCACACTTGGTTTGTTCTTACTTATCTCCTTGGATACAATAGTGTTAAAAACTATGATGGATCCTGGACTGAATGGGGAAATCTTGTTCAAGCGCCTATTGAGAAATAGAGAGGTTTGGTTTGACAAAAGATAAACAAGAACTAATGGACTTTATTTTAGATCATTATGAGAATCCGAGAAACTCGGGTTCTCTTAGTGATGAAGATAAAAGTAAGCATCGTTGTGATATTAAACAAAATGGTGGAAACCCAGGTTGTGGCGATATAGTGACTGTTTGTCTTCAGTTTGAAGATAATGTGATTACAGATTTTAAATTTGAAGGTGAAGGTTGTATTGTTAGTCAAGCTGGAACATCAATTATTTCCGAAGTTGTAATAGGGAAATCAAAAGAAGAGATTTTATCTATGGGACCTGAGATTATTACTGATATTATTGGTGAGGAACTAGCACTTTCCAGGCCAAAATGCTCTACTTTGGGTATATCTACTGTAAAGTTAGCTATAAAAGAACTTGAGAAAGAAGAAATTAAAAAACAAGCTCTAACCTAATTACTTTTTTGTAATTCATATATATAATTTATACTAAACTTAGTTGCAAAAGTGAGGTAAAACTATGACAAAAAAAAATGAAAATGGAAATGGAAAGGGAAATGGAAAGGTTAATTACGAAGCTGCTTTAAAGTACCCTTTGTTTGAAGCTATTTTTAATAGAAGGTCTCGTAGGTTTGGTCTAGGAATGGAGCTCCCTTCAGATAGCTCTCTGGGGTATAAGTCAAAAATAGACCCTGTTCCTTTAACTGAATTTCAAGAAGCTATGTTGGTTTGGGCAGGTACCGGTTTAACCGGACTATGCCTTGCAGATTTACCACCTGAGAATGGAATTGATTTATTATGTCAATGGACAGGCAGAACATGGCCTTCTGCATGTAATAACCACGGTACAGAGCTTTTTTTCACTAATGACTCCGGTCTTTATTATGTAGATGTTAAAAACATGTTACCTAAAGATAAAGAACTTGATGTCTTTTTTAGACTTAATGTAAATGATAAAATTGACAGGTTGTTAGAATTGTATCGAGAAGGGCTTGTTAAGCTTGAGGACGGTAGGGCCAACTTGCCAGACAAGATGCCTGGTCTTTTTGACTTTAACCAATGGAATACAAACAAGGCTGGTACTACAACGTTTATCCCTGTTACTGATATAACTGAGGAGTATTTAAATTTATTGACACTTTATTGCAGTAGTACTTATGCATTTAATATTTGGGATGAAAAAAATAATCGCTCATGTGGTCAAGACAAATGGATTGCTTCTGGAAGAATAAAAGAAGAAGTCAAAATGTCATTATATGATCTTGAAGTTAGAATACTGACTGGTCTTAATGTTGAACAAGCATTTATTTGCCAGAACATGTCTCTAGCTCTTCAAGCTCTTGGGTTAGGTGGTTGGACATTTACTGGTCTCATACCTAGGTTCACGCTAGGATCAAATCCTGAACTTTTTAAAGGATTAGGTTTTAGGTTTGAACAACCAAAGTCTGGTCCGACTAGACCTGTTGGTAAAGATGGAATTTTTGAAGGCTACTGCCCTCCATATTATAAAACAATGTCTGATGCATATGATAAAATGGATGAACATAAATGGGCCGCTTGGGACTCCAAGAAACCTTTTCCATATGAAGAGCCAGACAAACACTTAGTTAAAGCACCAAGGCCTACTGATACAACAAATGAGATTGTTAAGTCTGTTGCTGACTATATTCATGACACTTATGGATCTTTTCCAGCTTATGTCGACCCAATGTATATGAGGTTAGTTTTCCAGGCTCAGAATATGGATTTGGATTTTTATGATAAATATTATCCTCCAGGTTCTTATACTGATCAACATGTTAATACTTTTAAGTATTTCCATCCAGATAAAGAGAATCCATATAGTCAAAAACCCGAGAAGAAGCATCCTTGGGATAAATAAAGTTTATTTTTTGAGGGAATCCCAAGTATCTTTGGTGATTCCTTCTTCTCTTAGTTTAACCTTTTGAACCCTATTAGTAGGCGTCTTTGGTAAAGAATCTCGGAATCTTACAAATCTTGGAATCATAAATTTTGGCATTATAGGCTTTAAAAATTCTATTAGTTCGGTGGGATCAAGCTGCATATGTTCTTTTAAAACGATAACTATCATCAGTTCATCTTCAGAGTGACGCCCTTGTTCGTCTAGCTTAACTGCTATAGCTGCAGACTCTTCGATGCTTGGATGGGAAGATATTAGATTTTCTACTTCAAAGGAGCTAATGTTTTCACCCCGTCTTCTTATATAGTCTTTAACCCTATCCATAAAGAAGATGTAACCATCCTTGTCCATCCTACATAAGTCTCCAGTGTGGAACCATAGATTTCTAAAATCTGAAACAGTCTTTTCGGGCATTTTGTAATAATAGTGTAAACAAATATTTGGAATCCTAGGTCTTAGAACAAGCTCCCCAGGAGTATCTCTTTCAAGTTCTTCATCAGTGTCAGGGTCAACAATCTTTATTTCGTAGCCTGGGGATTCTTTTCCACAAGAACCAACCCTAAAAGGTTCATTTGGCCTTGTAAAAGTACATTGCCCTACTTCTGTTAGACCGTATCCTTCGGTAAAAAGTATGTTAAATCTTTCCATAAATTCTTCAATAATATCATGAGGCGCTGGGCTACCTAAAACTAATTCAACATTATGGTCTTTCTCTTCAGGAACTATGGGGGCGTTCCACATAAAATAAGACATTACTCCAACAAGATTAAATTTTGTAATTCCAAAATCTTTCATCCATTTCCAAAATTTACTAGCAGAATATTTTTCCTCAACTACAACTTTACAGCCGCTGATCATTGCTGGATACACACCCATTACCATTGCATTAGAATGAAAAAGAGGCAAACAAGTGAAAACCGTATCACTTTCTACAAGATCCATAATGGAAGAGTAGTTTTGCGCAGATGAATAATCTGCTGCGCACGGTCTAACAACACCTTTAGATTTCCCCGTAGTACCAGAGGTATACATGAGCCTGGCATGATCCATATGAGTTATTTCAACTTTAGGCTCTTTATCAGAGCCATTAGATACAAATTCATTCCAAGATATACACTCGGTTTTACTATAACCGTATTTGTTAAAGCTGTTCTCGCCACTTCTAGTCCATACAATCACTTTCTCTATATTTGGAACCCTATCTTCTATGTTGGCTAAGCGCTCAAGATACTCTTCTGCGATTATTATGATTTTAGAGTCCGAGCTTTCGATTATATATTGAAGGAAATCCATCACATATGCGGTGTTAATTGGAACCATAACTGATCCATTTTTTAAAATTCCAAACCAAGCTAGACATATCTCAAGAGAATTAGGCATGTAAACAGAAACTTTATCTGTTTTATTTATCCCTAATGTATTTAAAGAGTTCGCAATTTTGTTAGCCTGAATATTAACTTCAGAAAATGTAAGAGGCTTGTCATAGCTAAATTGTAAAAAATCTTTATTTGGATTCGTATTGGCTTGATTTATAAGAACTTTTGGAAGAGTCCAGTTTCTTTGGTCACTTTTCGTATTCCAATCATAATCAAATTTATTCTTCCATTTATATGTAGTAGGGTAATTCAAATCTTTAATTGGAAATTTCTTTTTAGACATCAAACAATTGCCATCCTTGTTGGAACTGCAACAATCATTTCCATAGTTAAAACCCTTATCTTATTGTCCATAATATTGGCTACACCTTTAAACCCCGTTTTCTTATAAGCTTTTAATCCTGCTTCAGTTACAATTTTATCTCCGCAAAGTTGGATTGTCAGGATTCCAAAGTCTTCTCTATTCTGAATTGCATCCTTATTTATTACTTTAAACGAACCCAGAATTTTTTCATCGTCTTCATTCGTTGAATCAAACATTGATTGAATTATGTCGCTTGGATAAGTTGGGGCATCATGTGAGCCTGAATTCATTCCTAAAAAGTATGCGTATGGAAGATGGGAGCTAATCTCACCCTCTACCGTAGATTTAATAGCGCCCCCATATCCTATAAAGTTTGATTTAGGAGTATGATGCACGCTTGCATCGTTGAGAGTAGAAATTTGAAGCCAACTAAAATCCACTAGATTTATAGATTTCGCAAAATCTCCCTCATAAACTTGATCTATTTTAAAATCTTCAAAAGACTTAACCTCTTTTCCGTTGAACTTATTAGGTAAGTTGTGAAACTTTAATGGCATCATTGACTCCGTTAGCCCAATCCTCTCAGGCTGATCTTGTATGCTTGACTGTGCATCTAGAGTTGTTCCTTTAGTTGCCCTTACTAAGACTTGCCTTACGTATTCAAGGACAACTTTGTTATCTTGATTTGTAATCGTTGTTCGAACTTGGACAGAACCATTTGAAGCACCATCTTTTTTAACTTCAATTCCTAATACTTCTGATGTTGCAAATAAGATATCACCTTCATATGCCGGAACACCATATCTTAAATTTTTATATGAAAGATTCGCAATAGCGTTAAACGATATATCATGAACACTTAATCCAAAGCCAACATTAAATAGATACCCTTGACTGACCATAGATGGGGATTCAATTCCAAAGTTCTGTTTTTTAATTTCTATATTAGGATCTATGTAGCCTAGTGATCCCGCCAGCTTCGAGTCTATTCCTAGTGCATAATTCTTACTAAATTTTTTTATGTATTCTTTGTTTCTAAATGGGGTAACTTGGATTGCTCCATGATACAGTTTTTCTCCAGGTATAAATTCTTCGATATATTTTGATGAAACTAAATCCATTTAAAACCTCCAAAATAATTAGTTAAGGTTACAATTATTAAGATTTTTATCAACGCTCTTTATAAGTAAGATAGGAAACTAATATTCCTATCTCATAAAATAATACCAAGGGTACAAGCATGAAAAGCATTGAAAATACATCAGTTGTTGGAGTTAGTACCGCTGAAATTACAGTTGAAATGAGAATGGAATATTTCCTTTTTGAAGCCAAAAATTTACTAGAAGTCATACCAAATTTGGAGAGAATATAAATTATTAAAGGATATTCGAAGATTATTCCAAAACTAAGAATTATCGAGGACAAAAATCCTAGTGTATCGCTAACATTAGGTAGGGCTGTTATAGAATCAGATGAATATTCATTTATGAGAATATTAAAAGTTACAGGTGCGACAAATTTATAGCAAAGGAATGCTCCAATAAAAAAAAGTAAGGTTCCAATTACTATTACAATAGCCGAGGATTTTCTCTCATTTTTATATAGTGCTGGTTTAATAAATGCCCATATCTCATAAATGATTAATGGAAAAGTTAATATAAAACTAGTCAAAAAAGATATTCTCACATTTGATGATAATCCCTCCGCCGGTTTAGTGAATATAATCTTTGAGTTTATGGGTAATGAATCAGTGATTGGTATCAACGCAAGCTCCATTAAAAGCTCCCTATAATAAAATGCAGGTATAAACAATATAACCATCACTAAAAGTATTTTTATTAAGCTTGCACGCAAAATCCCAAAATGTTCCAGGAATGTCATTTTCCCTTGTGACTCCATTGTTAAATTTTATACCCAGCTATTTCCTTTTACAATTAATCCTTTTGATTGACATTGTTTGAATGCTAAAATATATTTTTCTTTTGTAACTTCGGAGGAATATATTGAAGATATTAATAACTGACGGCTTGTCAAAAGAAGGACTTTCATTATTTGAGAGTCATAAAAATATAGATTTAGATGTTAGAAAGAAGATTGACAGAGAAGAGCTAAAAAAAATAATTAATAATTACGAGGCTGTAATAATAAGGAGTGCTACGAGTATAGATGCCGAAATTATAGATCTCCTAGGGGAAGGTTTTAAATTAATTGGTAGAGCGGGAATTGGGGTTGATAATGTTGATATAAAAGCTGCATCTAAGAAAGGTATCATAGTAATGAATACTCCATCTGCAAATGCTATAACAACTGCTGAGCATACAATTGCACTATTGTTCTCATTGGCCCGAAAGACACCTCAAGCTCATAGTTCCATGAAATCTTTAAAGTGGGAACGTTCTAAGTTTCAGGGTACTGAGTTGTTTGGTAAGACTTTAGGATTAATCGGCATGGGAAACATTGGAAGATTAGTTGCTGAAAGAGCTATAGGCCTTAGGATGAAAGTTATTGCTCACGATCCTTATATATTGAAAGGTACAAACTTAAACATGCCAGTTGAATTGGTTGACATGGACGAGGTGTTTAAGATGTCCGATGTTATCTCGGTTCATACGCCATTAACTTCAACTACGAAGAATCTTATTTCAAAAGGATCAATCCAGATGATGAAAGATGGTGTATTTGTTATCAACTGTGCGAGAGGCGGGATTGTTAGTGAAGATGATATTTCAGAGGCAATATCCTCTGGGAAAGTGGGTGGACTAGCTTTAGATGTATTTAATCCTGAGCCACCAGATTTCAGGTCACCTGTTTTTAAATTAGAGGATAATGTTGTCCTTACTCCACATTTAGGTGCTTCAACACAAGAAGCTCAAATGAAAGTAGGCATTGCGATGGCAGAGCAAGTTATTGAATTTGCAAATGATGGAGTTGTTTCAAATGCTGTAAACATGCCTTCAATGAGTAATGAAGTTCTAAATGAAATTAGTCCATATCTTAACTTATGTGAAAAACTTGGAAATTTTATGGGTCAGACATGTAAATCCGGAGTTAAAGAGATAATTGTAGAATATAGCGGTAATGTTGCAGAAACCAATGTCGCCCCTCTTACAATTACTGCCTTGAAGGGCTACCTGTCACCCATAATGAGTGCGCCGGTTACCTATGTAAATGCTCCGTTGATTGCTGAGGAAAGAGGTATAAAGCTTACAGAAGTTAAAGTTTCAACAGAAGATGAGTTTTCAAGCCTTGTATCCGTTATAATTAAAACAGATACTGAGAAGCTATCAATTTCAGGATCATTGTTCGGGATGAAAGAAGCTAGGTTTACAAAATTAAATAAACATTCTATAGATTTAATTCCAGAAGGGAATATTTTAATGATACAAAATTATGATAAACCTGGTGTTGTTGGCCTACTTGGGGCTGCACTCGGAGAAAAGAATATAAACATAGCTAGGCTATATTTGAGTAGGCAAGAAAATTCAGAGAAAGAAGACCATGCTTTAGCTTTCATATCAGTAGACTCTCCTGTTTCGGAAGAAACTTTAGAGGATATTGCTAACTTATCTGAAGTTAAAAGCATAGATCAGGTAATTTTTGGATAATGAATATTTTTTCATTGCCATTAGGAATTAAAGAATATACGACTAAAGATGTAAAAAAAATTGATTTTATTTCCTCAGTTATATTAGAGGAATCTGAATTGTGGGGATTTAAGAAAATCATAACCCCCATTTTTGAAAACATTAATTCTTTAAATGTTGGATTAAAAGAAGAAACAATTAATAAGACAATTAAATTCATTGATCCCTTAAATGGAGATGTCTTAGGCCTTAGGTCTGATATCACTCCACAGATAGCAAGATATGTTTCAAGTAATTATAAAACTGAAAAAATGCCTCTTAGGCTAACTTACAATGAAAGAGTAGTTAGAAATAATTATAAGGAAACCGGAACAAAAAGAGAGGTTTTTCAAGTAGGATGTGAGCTTATTGGGTCCAACTCATTAGAGTCGGATTTAGAAATAATTTGTTTAGGAGTTTCAATTCTAAAGAAGTTAGGTTTTATTGATCAAGTTGCAACTTTGAATTCATCCCTTTTGTTAAATTTTATTTTTGAAAATTTAGAGCCTATAAAAGAAGATATCAAGTTGCTTTTCCACAAAAAAGATTATCAATCGATTGCAAATTTTAGTTCAGATAAAAGGTTAAACAGTAAGCAAAAGAGTTTCATAAGAAAATATTTAAAACCATTAATTCAAAATAAGATTGTATCCGTAAAAGATTTACCTTTAAAAGTTAAAGAAAGTGTAACGAGGATAAACTTAATAGCGGAAACAGTTTCAGCCACTTATCCATCGGTAGACTTAAGAGTAGACTTTCTTGATGTCAAAAATTTTGATTATTATTCTGGTATGACTTTTGATATTGCAGTTCCTGAAATATCCGAGATTGTTTTATCAGGTGGTCGCTATGATCAACTGATAGGAAAGTATGGAAATGCATTTCCCGCAGTTGGTCTAGGTGTTAATATTCTACCATTAGTTAAAACGGTAAATGCAAATCAGCTGGGTTCACCTATTGTAGTCATAGACTCAACCCATATTAATACTTTTTCACTATCTATAGAGATAAAAGACTTTTTTACTTCACAAGGATTCGTTGGGGTTTTATCAAACAAGAAGAATACTTACAAAGACAATTTTGATTTAAAGATTATGATTTCAAAAAACAGAAGTTTAACTTTGTACGACAGCAAGAATAAGAAGATTGCTTCTTTTAAAAGTTTTTCTGATTTGCAAAAAGAGGATTTTTAATTTGACTAAGAAAATAAAAAATTCAGTTTTTGTAGGGGCTCAATGGGGCGATGAAGGAAAGGGTAGGATAGTAGATCTAGTTTCTGAGAACTATGATATCATCTCTCGTTTTCAGGGTGGAAGTAATGCTGGACACACAATTATTATTAAAAATAAAAAAATTGTACTACACCATATTCCATCAGGAGTATTAAGAAAAGGAAAAGTTTCTGTAATCTGCAACGGAACTGTTATTGATTTAGCTACTCTTGTGAAAGAAATAAAAGGACTCAGAAGAAGTGGCTTTAATGTTACGGGTAGAAACTTAAAATTAAGCTCCTTAGCTCATATCATTGCACCTTATCATAAAATAATTGACCAAGAAAGAGAATTGATGAAGGGTAATAATGCAATAGGAACTACAGGTAGAGGAATCGGGCCAGCCTATGAAGACAAAGTCTCAAGGCAGGGAATCAGAGTTATTGATTTGGAAGATAAGAAGCTTTTAAATGAAAAAATTAATAATATATTAAAAGAAAAAAATAAGATTATTACTAAAATATTTAATAAAAAAGGATTGAGCAACAAGCTGATAGTGGAAGAATTGTATAAAAATTATCTATATCTTAAGGAGTTTGTTGCAGATACGGGGAAATTTCTAAATGAAAGTATAGCTAAAGATAAGAGAGTCCTGTTTGAAGGTGCTCAAGGAGTAATGCTTGATCTAGATTTTGGCACATATCCCTATGTTACTTCCTCTTCAACTATTTCTTCTAATGCTTCGGCTGGTTCCGGTGTTTCATACTCAAAGCTTGGAGATGTAACTGGCATATCTAAAGCCTATACTACTAGGGTTGGACACGGCCCATTCCCAACAGAGATGTTTGACGACCAAGGCCTAACCCTTAGAGAGTTTGGTACAGAGTATGGGGCAACAACGGGAAGACCTAGAAGGTGTGGATGGTTAGACCTTGTAGCTCTAAAATATGCTGTTACAGTTTCCGGTATAAATTCATTAGTTCTAACAAAAGTTGATATATTGTCAATTTTTAAGAAGATTAGAGTTTGTACTGGATATAAATTAGAAAATAAAAAACTATCTTCATATCCATTAAGACTAGAAGATCTTGCTAAGGTAAAGCCTATTTATAAAGAATTTCCTTCTTGGTCTATGGATGAATTGTCTAAAAACAAAGTTCCCAAAAGTTTAAAATCCCTCATTAAATTTATTGAATCTTTTCTTGGGGTTAAGGTTACGATGATTTCCATAGGACCAGAAAGGGATGAAATTATTTACTTATAAGCTTCAATAATTTTCTTTACTAGCCTATGGCGTACCACATCATTTTCGTCAAAAGAGCAAAATTCTATTTCATCAATATCCTTCAAAATTGATTGAGCCTCAATTAGTCCAGATTTAGAACCTTTATCAAGATCAATTTGCGTTACATCTCCGGTAACCACACATTTAGAGTTGAATCCAATACGTGTCAGAAACATCTTCATTTGAGAGGAGGTAGTGTTTTGAGCCTCGTCTAAAATTATAAATGCATCATTTAAAGTTCTTCCTCTCATGAAGGCAATAGGAGCTATCTCAATAGTTTGTTTATCAATCAATCTTGATACTGTATCAAAGTCCAGCATATCGTTGAGAGCATCAAATAGTGGCTTAAGATAAGGGTCAACTTTTTCATTAAGATCTCCAGGTAAAAAGCCAAGTTTTTCTCCTGCTTCAACTGCAGGTCTTGTGAGGATTATTTTTTTTACCTTCTTCATATTTAAGGATGCAACTGCAGTGGCGACTGCTAGGTAAGTTTTTCCTGTACCTGCCGGGCCTATCCCAAAAACAATATCATTTTTCTTTATTGAATCTATATATAATTTCTGATTAATACTTTTGGGAGCTATAGTTTTACGATCCGTTGTTACACAAATAGTATCTAAGAAAATATCCTCAATAGTATGAGTTCTTTGACTAAGAATCTTCAAGCCCGACTTGAAATCATTTTCTGATGGAAAGTAGCCCTTTGAGATTATTTTATAAAAATTCTGAATTAATTCTTTACCTAAAGTAACCTCCTTAGAGGGACCATTTAAAATTAATTCATTACCTTTTGAATGTATTTTAATATCCAGTAGTTTTTCAATTACTAAGATATTAGATTGATTGGTGCCGTTTAAAATTTTAAACCAATTTCCATTATCAAAAGTAAGCTTATCTTCAGTTATAGAATCTAATACAAGGCTCATAGGAATTTATAGAATAAATAGTAAACAGAAAATAATAAAAATCCAACAATATAATGAACATGTATTATTTTTTCTTTGTTACTTTTCAAATAATAAATAATAAATATTCCAAAAATAGCTATCTCTGTAGATGCTAACAGATATAAAGCCTTGGATTCTAGATTAATGGATTCAGTACCAAATATTAAGGCTACAATTCCAAAGATGCATATATTTGCTAAATTGCTCCCTAAAACGTTACCAATTACGACATCATGTTTTTTATATTTAACCATAGCCAATAAGGAAGTGAATATTTCTGGAGAAGATGAAGCCAAAGCAAAGTATATCGAACCTATAATTGAAGGAGCAAACCCCAAATCCTGGAGCTTCATTCCAACCATTACAAGGAATTCAGAACCCGCAAACAAAAGACATACCCCTATGAATACATATATGGAAGCTCTCTTTTTTGAAAAAACCTTTCTTTCTTGTTCTAAATAATTGTTAGTCTCTTTGTTAGATCTTAAGACATATAGAATTATTGCAACAATCATCAGCACAGAAAGTAGTTTTTTAATTACCAAATCGTCGAAATGATTTAATCCATATAAGCAAAAAACTAGAGTTGAAAAAATACTTATTGGTATAAAGTTCTTAAATGCAAAAAAATTAAAAGAAAACTTTAGTTTAAATTTTATAAATATTGAAAGGCCTAAGACTAAGCATAGATTTGAAAAGTTACTACCAATAATCGTCCCATAAGCAATAGTAGATCCATTCGGAATACTAATGGCCTTGGACAAGACAAATAATTCTGGTAGAGAAGTTGCCCAAGCTATAAGAGTTATGCTGACAACCATTTCAGATATTTTTAATCTAGCAGCAGTAGATAGAGCACCTGAAATTAAAAAATCTGCACCGAAATATAACATCACAATTGATGCACCCGTCAATAAAAAAAGAAATAGATCCATTAAGCTGTTAGCAGATCAATAGCTTCGATATATTTTTGAGAAGTTAGCGAAGCAATATCCTTTGGAAGCTCAGGCGCTGGTGGGTTTTTATCCCACCCCACAGAAGTTAAGTAGTCCCTAACAAACTGCTTATCATAGCTTTGTTGACCTCGGCCCTCACCATATAAATTTTTCGGCCAGAATCTAGAGGAGTCTGGTGTCAGTACCTCGTCAATTAATATAAGTTCATCACCTACAAGACCAAATTCGAATTTTGTATCCGCAATAATGATTCCTTTTTCTTTAGCATAATCATGAGCAGTGGAATATATTTTTATAGAAAAATCTCTTACTTTTTCTGCAAGTTCCTGGCCTATTATTCCAACGCAAGATTCAAAATCAATGTTTTCATCATGCTCTCCCTGCTCAGCTTTTGTAGAAGGAGTAAAAATAGGTGTATCAAGCTTTTCTGATTCAACTAATCCTTCTTTAAGTTTAATCCCACAAATAGTTCCTTGCTTCTTATACTCTGACCATCCAGAGCCAGTAATGTAACCTCGAACAATACATTCAACAGCTAAAGGTTTAGCTTTTTTTACTATCATAGACCTACCTTTAAGTATTGACTCATGTTCTTTAAGTCCAGGGTACTGTTCGATAATGTCGTCAGTTATAAAGTGGTTTGGAATTATATTTTCTGTTAGAGAGAACCAAAATTTCGATAGTTTTGTAAGGACTTCTCCTTTACCTAAAATACCAGTTGGAAGAATTGAGTCATAAGCAGATATTCTATCACTTGATACAATTAACAGTGAGTCCCCCATATCATATAAATCTCTGACTTTACCACGATTGATAAGATTTTGATTTTTTAAGTTAGTTTCTAGTACAATATTTTTATTTTCTATATCCATTTAAGAATTATAAATTAATCAGAGCAAAGAACAAAATTTGATTTATATTTTTGTCCTCTATACAATATTTCATTTAGGAAGTATGAGCGCGTAGCTCAGGGGGAGAGCGCTTGCTTGACATGCAAGAGGTCGGTGGTTCAAATCCACTCGTGCTCATTTAAGATTAATTATGAAGGTATATATAAAAGAAGAAGAGTTTGACGTTGAGATAGGTAAATCAATAGGTGAGGTTTTTTGTGGTCTTAATTACGATAGCTCATTAATAGGTGCCACAATTAATGGCGAACTGACCGATTTATTTCATATTGTTCAGGAGAACGACAAACTAGTTCCAGTTTTTAAAGATACTGAATTGGGCTTAGGACTTATACGGCACACTGCTGCTCATGTTTTAGCCGAAGCGGTTCAAGCAGTTTATCCTGAAACTAAGGTAACAATTGGACCAGTTATTGAGAATGGATTTTATTATGATTTTTCTTCCGAAAGGAACTTTACAGAGGAAGACCTTCTGCTTTTCGAGAAGAAGATGCAAGAAATAATTGATCAAGAACTACCGATGTCAAAGAAATTAATTTCTAAGGAGCTAGCCTTAAAAGAGTTTAATAAGCTGGGAGAGTCATTCAAGGAAGAAATAATTGAAGGATTCCCTCCTGGTGAAGAAATCTCTTTATACTATCAAAACATATGGTTCGACCTCTGCAGAGGTCCACATGTTCCAAACACCTCTTATATAAAGTCTTTTAAACTTTTAAGTGTTGCAGGTTCTTATTGGAGGGGAGATGAAAATCGTGAATCTCTTCAAAGAATTTATGGAACTGCTTTTTTTTCTAGAAAAGATTTAAAAAAATATTTAGCCTTATTAGAAGAGGCTAAAAAGCGAGACCACAGAAAGTTAGGGAAAGAGTTAAACCTCTTTTCTATCACAGATGAAATAGGTCCAGGACTAATTCTTTGGCATCCTAACGGGGCCACTATCAGAAGAATTATAGAAGACTTTTGGAGAGACGAACACGTAGAGTCTGGATATAGTTTGATTTTCACACCCCATATAGCAAAAGCAGATTTATGGGAGACATCAGGCCACACAGAGTTTTATAGTGAAAATATGTTTTCACCGATGGACATAGATTCTAGCAAATATCTAACAAAACCAATGAATTGCCCCTTTCATATCATGATATACAAGAGTGAACTGAGAAGCTATAAAGACTTGCCAGTTAAGTTTGCAGAAATTGGAACAGTCTATAGATATGAAAGATCAGGTGTTTTACACGGTCTTTTTAGGGCTAGAGGCTTTACTCAAGATGATGCACATATTTTTTGTACCTTGGAGCAGATTGAAGAAGAAGTTGAAAAAGTTATTAATCTAACTACTAAGTTTTTAAATGCATTTGGTTTTAAAGACTATGAAATCTTTGTTTCAACAAAACCTAGTAAATACGTGGGTTCTGATGATGAATGGGAACAGGCAACCAATGCTTTAAAAAATTCATTAGCAAGCAAATCTCTTAATTTCGCTGTTGATGAAGGAGGCGGCGCTTTTTATGGGCCCAAGATTGACCTCAAAATAAAAGATGTCTTAGGGCGTTCTTGGCAATGTTCAACAGTTCAAGTCGACTTTAACTTACCAAAAAGATTTGACCTTAATTATATTTCACGTAATAATGATAGACTTCAGCCAGTAATGATACACAGGGCAATCTTTGGATCATTTGAGCGTTTCTTTGGAATACTGATTGAACACTACGCTGGTGCATTTCCTTTTTGGCTAGCACCTGTTCAAGTTAAGATTCTCACCGTTTCAGATGAACAATTTGATTATTCTGATTTTCTTGATAAAACATTTAGAAAATTAAAAATTAGGGTTGAAATTGATAAAAGGAATGAAAAGTTAGGTTTGAAAATTAGAGAAGCATCAATAAATAAAATTCCCTATGTTTTAACAATAGGAAAATCGGAAGTTGAGAACAACACAGTTAGTGTCAGAAAGTATGGTGGAGAGCAGTTAGGAGAATTAAAAATATCTGAATTTGAAAATATTATGAAAAATGAGAAAATGGAGGTTCTTCTATAAAAAGAAAAAAATATAGTCCAAGAAAGCCTTTGCAAAGAATTAATAATTCTATTAGAGCCAAAGAAGTTAGGCTCATAGGATTGGACGGAGCTCAGGTGGGGATTGTTTCTATAGATGAAGCATTAGCTACTGCAAAAGCAAGCTCTACGGATTTAGTTGAGATTTCCCCTGACGCAGCACCCCCAGTTTGTAAAATTATGGACTATGGGAAGTTCTTGTATGATCAGAAAAAACAGCAAAGCGGTCAAAAGAAGCCAAAGGCGCAAGTTTTAAAAGAAATAAAATTTAGACCTAATATTGGAGAAAACGATTTTAATGTTAAAATAAATAGGCTAAAAGGATTCTTGGCCGATGGAAATAAAGTTAAGATAAGATTGTGGTTCAAAGGAAGAGAGATTGTCCACAAAAAAATAGGAGAAGAATTAGTAGCAAAAATAATAGAAACGGTTTCAGAGTCAGGTGAATTAGATAACGAACCAAAATTTGAAGGAAAAAATCTAACTTTAATGGTTTTACCAAAAAAGTTAATAAAGGCGGTTAAAAAAGAAAATGTCAGTACAAAAAATGAAGTCCAATAGAAGTGCGGCTAAAAGGTTTAAACTTAAGCCCAATGGTAAGCTTAAAAGAATTAAAGGTAGCAAGCATCATTGCAATGTTCATAAGGCGCAATCAAGAATTAGAAGATTAAAAGAAGATGGAACTGTAGAAGGTAGAAAAGCTAGAGATTTAAGAAAAGTAATCTTTGCTTAGAATTTAGGGGATTTAGATGAGAGTAAAATCAAGCGTAGCAAGTAAAAAAAGAAAAAAAAGACTTTTAAAACAAACAAAAGGTTTTTGGGGTCAAAGAAAGAATGTCTTTAAAAGAGCCAAGGAAACTTTATTAAGGGCTATGGCCTTTTCGTATCGCGATAGAAGAGTTAAAAAGAGAACTAACAGGGCATTGTGGATTATTAGAATCAATGCTGCCTTAAGAGAAGAGGGAGTAACTTATAGTAAATTTATACACTCGCTTAAAACTAAGAATATTGATCTTGACAGAAAAGTGCTTTCTGAGTTAGCTATGAATAGCCCTGAGCAATTTAAGAAACTAATAGCAGAAGTTGTCTAGAATTTGCGGTCCAAAAACCCTGATTTATATCAAATTCCTTTAATTTTGTATAATAAACTAGCTTATAATCTCCAAATTATATTTTAAATTTTTAAATCCTAAAAGTATGAATATAATTAGGTAAAATAGTAGTATGAAAGTAACCCCTCTTTTTGAAATTCATAAAAAAATGAATGCTAAGTTTGTTAATTTTAATGGATGGAATATGCCAGTTTGGTTCAAAGATTTAAAACAGGAGCACCGACATGTAAGAAGTAGCGTAGGTATTTTTGATGTCAGCCACATGGGCGAGATAGAAATAGAAGGGGCCGATGCTGAAAATTTTGTTAATTTTACTTTTACAAATAAAATCTCAGATTTAAAAAAAGGACAAGCTCGCTATGGATTTTTTTGTAACAATGAAGGCGGGGTTGTGGATGATGTAATAATATACAAATTAAATGATCTTAGATTTTTTGTTTGCGTAAATGCCGGCAATGTTGAAAACGTTTTTAATTGGCTAAATTCTAACTCAGGTGATTATGAGGTTACAATAAAGAACCTAACAAGTTTTTATGGTCAACTAGCAATACAAGGACCAAGAGCAGTGGAAGAAGTCGCCAAACTTTTCCCTAATTCTCACATACAAAGCATAAAAAAATATTCAATTTCAAGGGTGAATGAATTAAATGTTGAATTTAAATCAAAATTAAATCATTCCTGTCCTAATGGAGATAATTTTTTAATAGCTAGAACTGGCTATACCGGTGAAGACGGATTCGAGCTTTTTGTTCCTAACGAAGTTCTAAATGAAATATATTTAAAAATTATAGCTGAGATAGCAAACATTGAACCTTGCGGGCTAGGTTCTAGAGACACTCTTCGGTTAGAAAAGGGTTTCCCGCTTCATGGAAATGAACTCAGTGAAAAATTGAATCCGATAGTTGCTAATCTGGAAAGATTTATAGATTTCTCCAAAGCAGATTTTATTGGCAAAGTCTCCCTAGAAGTCCTTTCTAAAAATAGTGATTTTACATTAATCGGTTTTAAGATGACAGATATGGGTATTCCTAGAGCTGGATATAAAATCTTTTCAAATAATGATGAAATTGGCTATGTAACTAGTGGAACTTTTTCGCCTTCTTTAAATGAAGGAATTGGACTTGGAATTATTAAGAAAGATTTTTCGGAAATAGAAGATATTGAAGTTAAAATAAGGAATGATAAAAAGAAAGTCAAAAGGGTTCGTTATCCATTTGTCTAACCTAGGAGTTAATAATGTCTGAGATTATAAAAGATTTAAAATATAGCAATGATCATGAATGGATTCGACTTGATGGCGACCATGTTTCAATAGGAATTACCGATCATGCTCAAGATTCTTTAGGTGAAATAGTTTTTGTTGAGCTTCCCAAAGTAGGGGATGTTTTAGAAAAGTCTTCTGTTTTTGGGGCAGTAGAGTCGACTAAATCGGTATCTGACCTTTATACGCCTGTGGCAGGAACAGTAACTGAGGTTAATGCTTCCGTTGAGAATGAACCAGAGTTAATAAATTCAAGCCCATATAGCGAAGGTTGGATGATAAAAATTAGCCCAACTAACATTGCAGATATAGAAATATTGCTAAGTTCTGAGGAGTACAAGAATTTAATTGATGGACAGTAAGATTAATATCAATTCTTCATATTCTGAGGTCGGAAAAAAAGATTCTTTTATAGATCGCCATATTGGACCTTCAGATAATGAAATAAACTCTATGTTGACGAGCTTAGGCTACGGTGACTTAGAGCAACTCATCCAAACAACTGTTCCTAATCAAATCTTACTTGATGTTCCGGTTGATTTAGATGCTCCAATGGATGAACAAGAGGCTTTAAGTTTTCTAGATTCAAAGATTAGCCAAAATGACTTATTTAAAAGCTATATTGGAATGGGATATCATGACACAATTACGCCTACAATTATTCTGAGGAATATTTTGGAAAATCCCGGTTGGTATACTGCCTATACCCCATATCAACCTGAAGTATCTCAGGGCAGACTTGAAATGCTTATAAACTATCAACAAATGATAATGGATCTTACGGGACTAGAGGTGGCCAATGCTTCCCTCTTGGATGAGGGGACCGCTGCAGTTGAAGCAATGATTCTTGCGTTTAGGCAATCTAAAAATAATAGGACTCTTTTTTTGGTCTCAGAATTTTGTCACCCCCAAACTATAGATTTAATACAAACAAGGGCTAAGCCCCTAGGAATTGAAATAAAGGTTGGAGATTTAAACTTATTAATTAAAGAGCATGGTAATTTATTTTTTGGTTTTATAGCTCAGTACCCTGACACTCTTGGAAGTGTCCAAGATTATAAATTGACAATTTCCCTAGCCAAAGCTCAAAACTCTATATCAATCCTGGCATGTGATATTTTGTCTCTAACAATTTTGAAGCCCCCGGGTGAGCTTGGAGCGGATATTGCAGTTGGTACTTCTCAAAGATTTGGTGTTCCAATTGGATTTGGAGGACCACATGCTGCTTTTATTTCATGTAGAGAGGAATTTAAACGTTTGCTTCCAGGAAGAATAATCGGAAGATCTATAGACAAGAACGACAACTTAGCATATAGGATGGCATTGCAAACAAGAGAACAACATATAAGGCGAGAGAAAGCCACTAGTAACATTTGCACCGCTCAATCACTTCTAGCAATAGTTGCTTCAGCTTATGCAATTTACCACGGCCCAGTAGGACTAAGAAAAATTGCGTTAAGAGTTCATCGACTTGCAAGAATATTAAGCAAGTCTTTGCTCGATATGGGATTTGTTAATGGAAATAAGACTTATTTTGATACAATAAGTATCAAATGTCCTAGAGACAAAATTTCTTCTATAAGAAAGAAATCAATAAAAAATAAAATTAATTTCAGGTATTTTTCCAATGAGCAATTAACAATATCTTTGGATGAGACAACAAACTTAGAAGACCTACTTTTAATACTCAGTTGCTTTGGAAGTATAAAAAAAATTGACTTAACTTTGGTAGACGAATCTATTTCTTTAGAAATTCAAAACATTAAAAATGATCAACTAAGAGGTCAAGACTTTTTAACTCATCCAGTGTTTAATGTTAATAAATCAGAGACTGATTTACTTAGATATCTCAAGAAGCTAGAAGATAAAGACATTGCTTTGAATAAGTCAATGATTCCTCTTGGGTCATGTACAATGAAGCTTAATTCTACTTCTGAGATGATTCCCATTGGGTGGAAGAAAGTAAATTCAATCCATCCTTTTGTTCCTAAATCTCAGATTAAAGGTTATGAATTTGTAATAAGCAAACTCCAGGAAACTCTTTCAAGAATTACAGGATTTGACGCTGTTTCGCTTCAACCCAATGCTGGAGCTCAAGGTGAGTTAGCAGGCTTAATGACAATAAAGGCCTTTCAAGAGGCAACAAATGATGAGAAAAGAGACATATGCTTGATACCTAGCTCTGCTCATGGAACTAATCCTGCGAGCGCAATATTGGCAGGGTTTAAAGTTGTAATAGTTAAATGCGATGAACATGGTAATGTCGATACAAAAGATTTGTCTTATAAGATTCAAGAGTTTCCCGATAAAATTGCTGCTCTAATGGTCACTTATCCTTCTACTCACGGAGTTTTCGAGGAAAGCATCGGAAAAATATGTAGGATGATTCACGATGCTGGTGGACAAGTATACATGGATGGAGCTAATCTAAATGCAATTGTAGGGATCTCCAAACCTGGAAATTTTGGCCCAGATCTTTGCCACATTAATCTTCATAAAACTTTTTGTATACCTCATGGCGGCGGCGGTCCTGGTGTTGGGCCAATAGCAGTCAAGAAGCATTTGGCTAATTTTATGCCTAATCATATCGTTGTTAAGAGCGCAGGTCCTAAAAACGGTTTTGGCTCTATTGCCTCTGCCCCTTGGGGTAGCGCTTCAATTTTGCCAATCTCATTAATGTATATAATGATGATGGGCTCAGCCGGAATCAAGAAGGCAACCCAAGTTGCTATACTTAATGCAAACTATATTGCTGACAAACTTAAAAATTATTATCCTATTTTATATACTGGCAGAAACAATAGGGTCGCACACGAATGCATTATTGACCTAAGAGACCTAAAGAAAATTCATGGAATAACTGAGGAGGATATAGCTAAGAGGTTAATCGATTATGGTTTTCATGCTCCAACTATGTCATTTCCCGTACCCGGTACTTTAATGATAGAGCCAACAGAAAGTGAGTCAAAAGTAGAGATAGACAGGTTTTGCAACGCATTGATTAGCATTCATGCTGAAATAATTAAGTATTCCAATATTGACGATATCAAACTCTCCCCGCTAAAGAGTGCGCCTCATACCTTTTTTGATATAATTAACAATAATTTTGACTATACAATCTCTGAGGCTTTTCCCGTTCAACATCTTGAGATGAATGTTTCTAGGTATATTGCACCAGTTGGCAGAGTGAATAATGCTTTTGGAGATAGGAATTTTGTTTGTAGTTGCGTCCCAATCGAGGACTATATGGAGGCCTAGCTTAAAGCCTTAAGGAAATATAAGCATTGTCTCTTAAATCTTGGAACCAGTCATCTAGAATTTCGTATTGTTTTTCATCCCCTATAGTTTTTTTGATTTCATCTCTTAGATTAAAATACTCAGAGTCGCCGATTATTTTCTCATTTACATAGAAGTATTTGATTTTATTACCATCTTCAAATGGGCCTACAAGTTCTTTTAGTTTAGATTTTGCTATAGATTCTGAGATTTCATCATTCAAATCATCAACACTGATGTATCCCAAGCTTCTAGACTCAGGAAGAAAATAACCATTTTTGGTAAATTCTTCTAAGTTCGCATTAAAGCTTTCTTCATTATTAATTAGTTCAACAAATTCAATAACTTTATTTTTTGATTCTGGATTATTCTTTATAAAAATAATATGCAGATTAGCAAGGTTCTGTTCTTTTAGTTCCCCATAATTGCTTAGATAAAAGTTTCTGGTTTCTTCTTCTGAAATTACAATTTTACTTCTTAATATAATTGCTGAGATACTTTCTTGTAGATATTGGCTTTTCCAACCAAATCTAATTCTATAAAGATTAATACCTGTTCTGGCAATTTCGCTATCAACTTTTTCTTTTGTATTTGTTTTAATAAAGTTTTCTTGTACTTTATCTAATTGTTCTTCTGTCAGAGATATCCCCATTCTTTTTGCTTGAATTTCTAATAGTTTAAGATCAGCAAGCTCTTTTAGGTACTTTCTTTGGACTTCCTTGTTTGCCGAAGTGACCCCGCTATCCTTAATATGATTTCTTAAATCACTTAAGAAAATCACCTCATTATTTACAATCGCCACAATACCTTCGTCTACACTAGCGTTAGAGCTTATTGGTGACAATAAAAGAAAGAAAAATATAAAAAGATGTTTAAGTTTCATAATATTTATTTGTTATCTATTATAAACTTACCATTCACAATTTCATAATCGCTTTTTAAAATTTCTTCTATGTTTGATTTTTCTTCAAGGAACTTAGTTATTTCTTTTGGTTCAGAATTCAAATTTCTGATTTCAATCTGTATTTCTTTTAACTTTTTAAATTTCTTCGAGTATATAACTATAGAGCTATCTTTAATTAGAATTTTATGAACACCCATCCTCTGTAAGTTAATCTTTATTAAGCTGATATTGATTAGGTTTTGAACTTCTAATGGAACTAAACCAAACTTATCTAAGAGTTCCTCTATCAAATCCAGGTATTCCCTTTTAGTCGTAACTAAAGATATTTTTTTATAGTAGAAGAGCCTTCTCTCAGCGGATTCAATATAATTTTCGGGTATGTAAACATTTTGATTATATATTACTTCCGCTTCTTGATTTTCATCTATATTATTATTCTTTACCTTATTTATTTCTTTTTCTAGAAGCTCTAAATAAAACTCAATTCCTACATCAAAAATATTTCCTGATTGCTGTGTCCCAAACAGATTTCCCGCACCTCTTATTTCGAGATCTTCCATTGCGATATTAAATCCAGAACCAAGCTTCGTTAATTTTCTAATTGCCTCTAGTCTTTTTTTGGCATTGTCCGAGATTTCTTCGTTTGGTATTAGCAAGAAAGCTTTACCTTTCTTGTCACCTCTTCCAATCCTCCCTCTTAGTTGATATAAATCGGAAAGACCAAATTTATGTGCGTTATTTATTATCATTGTATTGGCTTCTCTGATATCCAAGCCTGCTTCAACTATGGTAGTAGTGATAAGTATTTTTATATCCCCATCTATAAATTGTTTCAATATCCCCTCAACTTTGTCTCCGGTCATTCTCCCATGTATAAATTCTATTTTTATCCCCGGACAGATTTTTTTAATCTTTAAATAAATTTTTTCAATACTAGCGATTTCATTATGAATAAAGAAAACTCTCCCATTTCTTTTCAGCTCAAAATCTATCGACTCTTTGATTAGCAAAAGGTCGAATTCTTCTATATAGGTTTCTATACTCAATCTTTCCTTAGGAGGGGTTGCTAGTAAGCTTATTTCTCTTAAACCGCTAAGCGATAACTGCAGAGTTCTAGGAATAGGAGTGGCAGATATACTTAAAGAATCCACTCCTTTTTTTAATTGCTTAATTTTTTCTTTGTCTGAGACACCAAACTTATGCTCCTCATCAATTATTATTAAACCAAGGTTCTTTAATACAATTTCCTTTGAGAAAATTTTGTGAGTTCCAATTAAGATATCAATCTTTCCGTTTACAGAATCCTCAATTATTTTATTTAAGTCACTTTTATTTGTAAATCTTGTCACGCCTTCAATCCTAATAGGAAACTTTTGGAATCTATTTTTAAAGGTCTTAAGATGTTGGTGGGCTAATAGAGTAGTTGGTGCTACAACTGCAGTCTGCTTTAAGTTCATAGAGGATAAAAAAGAGGCCCTAAGAGCCACTTCAGTTTTTCCAAAACCTACATCACCACATATAAGCCTATCCATAGGTATTGGAGCTTGCATATCCTTGTAGGTGTCTAGTATCGCGCTTTTTTGATCTACGGTTTCTTCAAATTCAAATGTATCTTCAAAATCCAAGATTTCATTATTATTGATTTTAAATTGAAACCCTTTTGCTGATTTCCTTTGAGCATAAAGACTTAATATTTCTCTTGCAGTTGTTTCTGCGGCTCTTTTTGCTTTTTTTACCTTTCCACCCCAGGCTTTTGAACGCAGGGTATCTAAGCTTTTATTTTTTAAAGACCCTATATACTTTTGAATTAATGAGATTCTATCTATTGGTATTAGAAGCAAGTCTTTATGGCTAAACTCACATTCAATGAAGTCAACATGCATCGAGCCAATTAATTTGTTTTTAATTCCGTTAAAGGCACATAGACCAAACTCTTTGTGTATAACCAAGTCCCCCTTTTTTAAGTCATTAAAACCAGAAAGCTTAAATGAAGATTTTGCGTACTTTTGTGAGCTTAGGCTCTGATTCTTTGAAATGTTTTGAGCATTAAATGATATGAAGATTTCATTGGTATCTCTTGAGATAAATGATTTTCTTAAAAAACCGTTACGGTACAAAATTTCAGTCTTTTTTACTTCTGCAAGGTCGATCTTTAAGTTTTCTATGGAATTTTTTTCTGATATTATTGTTATCTGATTTTTCGAACCATACTCTTTAATAAATTCAATCAATTTGGGTATAGATTCGTTTAGGTTTCCATTAAGATATTCAACTTTAAATTTATATGATTCTGAGGATTCTCTGGGTTTAATGGGGTTTATTTCAATAATTTTATTTAGATTAGTGAATTTTTTTATTCTATCAGTTTCATCTGATGAATTCTTGATTGCGCAATCAGTAAAGACTATTCCATCTTTTATATGATCCAATATAAGTAATGCATTCTCAGTACTAATCTCTTTTTTAAGGGACACAATATTTATTTCCTGTAAGCTCTCACTCAACCTTCTTTCACTTTCAATATTAAATGTATTAATTGATCTTATTTTATCATTATGAAATTCAATTCTAATTGGTGCTTCAAAGGAAGGTGTAAATATATCAATAATTGATCCTCGTACCGAGTAATCTCCAAGTTTCTCAGTAAATTCATTTTTTTTATATCCAAAGTTCTCAAGACTGTTTATTAGTCTCTGTCTATCCTCCTTAACTGATTTCGTACTGATAGTGATTTTATTCTTATTTATTCCTTCACTAAAAGAGTGGTAAAGATTTTCTTTTTCTATAAATTTTATTTTGTTATTATTATTTCCAAGAAAATATAATATGTTTAACGATCTATTACGGTCATTTAAATCATTATTCCGAGAATTTAATACGTCACTTCCTAGGTAGAATATTTTCTTTTTCCAAACTTCTTCAAGGTATTCAATAATAAGCTTACATTTCTTTGTATCTTTGGTTACATAGAATATGTCTTTCGCACTTTCAAGGGCGACCTGGTTAATAATCTTAGATATTAGAAAATCATTAGATTCATAAAAGCTGAAAGTTTTTTTGTCTTCTAAGTTCATTGAAAATTTATTGATGGGTTTGAGGATTTCATTCATTTACTGAGTTTATCTATATTTTTCAAAATTTCGTCACCCATTTCTGAACAAGTCAAGGTGTCCTCAATGCCAATATCTTTTGTTCTAAATCCCGCATTGAGAGCTTCAGAGACAGCATTTTCTATTAAATCATGAATATCAGCCATTTGTAGAGAATATTTAAAAAGCATTCCTAACGATAAAATTGCAGCAATAGGATTAGCAATATTTTGACCAGCAATATCAGGAGCGCTTCCGTGAACTGGTTCGTATATTCCATATTTATTTCCAATACTTGCAGATGGAAGCATTCCAAGAGATCCAGTAAGTTCTGCTATTTCGTCACTTATAATATCTCCAAACAGATTACCTGCGAGTATCACGTCAAAGGTTGACGGTCTTTTTATAACTTGCATTGCGGCGTTATCTATATATAAATGTTCTAGTTCAACATCTTTGAATTCATTAGAATGTACTTCGGAAACAACATCCCTCCATAATTGCATAACTTCTAAAACATTTGCTTTGTCTAATGACGTGACTTTATTTTTTCTTTTTCTTGCAATATCAAAAGCTACCCTAGCTACTTTTGCTATTTCGTCTTCACTGTAGATTAAGTTGTTAGCACCTATCCTTTTACCGTCAACCTCTTTTATATATCTTGGTTCTCCGAAATAGATTCCACCTGTAAGTTCTCTAACAACAAAAATATCAGTACCATCTACAACACTTTTTTTAAGACTAGAGGCATCTATAAGTGCAGGAAAAACTTTTCCTGGTCTTAGATTGGCAAATGCTTCTAGTTCTTTTCTAAGGGTTAAAAGTCCTTTTTCGGGCTTAAGGTTATGATCAAGTTGTTCCCACTTAGGTCCGCCTACAGCTCCCAGTAGTACTGCATCTGCGTCCATAGCTTTTTCCAAAACCTTGTTAGTTAGGGGCTTTCCATGGGCATCAATAGATGCCCCACCAAACAAATCTTCGGTGTATTCAATCTCGTGATCTTTCTGAAAGTAGCTTATAATTTTTAAGCACTCATTTGTTACTTCTTGTCCTATTCCATCACCGGGAAGAATTAATATTTTTTTCATTTATACCTCCTTAGAAATTGTTTTTGTTCCTAAATGAACATTATTATTAGTACTTTCTAGTCCCTCTATTTCGACCCTTACTATGTCATTTTCTTTAATTTGTCCTACACCACCTGGGGTACCAGTTAATATTATATCCCCTTTGTTTAATGTCATAATCCTGCTAATATAGCTTATCAAAAAATCAATTTTATGAATCATCTGGCTAGTATTCGACTCTTGCTGAATCTTTCCATTTAGGATAGTTTTGATTGTAACATCTTGATAATTAATTTCATCAGATATTATTGGACCCACAGGACAAAAAGTATCAAAGCTTTTCCCCCTAGAAAATTGAACATCTTGTGCTTGAAGGTCTCTAGCTGTTATATCATTTATGCAAATAGCACCTAAAATATATTTATATGCATCCTTTTTGTTTACCCATTTTGCTTCTTTCTTTATAACTATTCCTAGCTCACCCTCATAATCGACTTTTGAACTCATATAATCTGGATATATTATATTTTCAAAGGGTCCTATTACCGAAGAAGGTGCTTTTAAAAAAATTAATGGTTCTTTGGGCGGCTGCTTTTTCATCTCAATCGCATGATCATGATAGTTTAAACCAATAGCAACAATTTTTGATGGAGAAACCGAAGCAACAATATTTCTTTTATTAACTTTTCGAAAAAAACTATTGTATGAATCAATTGTTTCAAAGGTCTTTCTTATTTTTTTATTATTTTCATTGTATGAGCTAATAATCATTTTAATATTTTACATCATAAAGATATAGTCCACACGCAGGAACCGATAAATTTAGTTTTAATTTACTTCTATTTGTTAATGCATGCATTATATCGATATCACTTACTTTATCTTTTTCATAATTTAATAATGCTCCAATCATCAGCCTGACCATCCCCCTAAGAAACCCATTTCCTGAAATTCTAACTTCTAAAATCTTTTTTCTTTTTATAATTGTAAGTGAATATATGGTTCTTTTTGTATCTTTCCCAGAAAAACCTGTTTTACAGAAATGAATAAAGTCATGCTCACCAATAAAAAAACTTGCACCTTTTCTTAATTTTTTTAGATTTAAATTTCTTTTTATAAAGTGAACTCTATTATCTTCAAAAACACTACATGGCTCTAAAGTTTTTATTTTATATAAATAAATCTTTTTTTTACAACTATGTTGAGAGTGAAAATTATCATCAACACTTTCGCAAGACCTAATTCTTATATCTTGATCTAAAAGTCTATTTAATTTATTCCTCAGTGCTATTAAGTTAATATTAATCTTTTTGTCTATATGGAAGTTGGCTATTTGTTTGATTCCATGAACACCACTATCGGTCCTCCCCGAACCTAGCAACGTTATTTTTGTTTTATATATCTTCTTAAGTTTTTTTTCAATTTCATCTTGAATTGTCTTATTATTTGCCTGCTTTTGCCAGCCACAATAATTTGTTCCAATATACTCTATGTGCATTTTAATATTCATTGGTACTTTATTCTTTTATCTATTATAGGGTAAGTAAGATCGATAAGCATATTGATAGTTACAAGGACTACTGTATAAACAATAGTTAGGCCACAAACAATTGGGTAGTCACGATTTATGATAGACAAGATAAACATTTTCCCCATTCCAGGTATAGAGAAGATGCTTTCAACTACAAAAGAACCCGTAATCATAAACGCGGAAATAGGACCAATTGCAGTTATAAAGGGTACCAAAGAATTTCTGACTATATAGTATTTGAGAATAAGATTAGATTTAATATTATTTAGCTTAGCATTTCTAAAGTATAGAGTTTTTTCAATGTCATTCATTGATTCAAGCATTAATTTGGATAGGAATGCAATAGATGGTATCGAGAGCGTGATTACTGGAAGAATATAGCTTAAGGGCGATTCAAGTAAAGCTGCAGGTAAGATTTTTAACTGTACTGAAAAAATCATTATTAATAATGCACCAATTAAAAATGTAGGTGTCCCGACGGATAAATATAGAAAATTAATTATTACTTTTGAAAGAAAACTTTTTTTATTATTATATATAAATTTTGCAACTAGGATTGAAATAAAAATTGTAAAAATAAGTGCGAGTAAGCCTATTTTTAAGGAGTAAGGAAAACTTTTTTTAATAATATCATTGACATTCTTTCCTGGATAAAAGTATGAAGGCCCTAAGTCTAAACTAGCCGTCGATTTAATATAGTATATGTATTGTTTAATAAGGGGTTGATCTAATTTATATTTTTTCTCTATATTGTTTTTAACTCTAGGAGGTAGTTTTTTTTCCGTATCAAATGGTCCACCAGGGAGAATCCTCAGCAATAGAAAAGTCGCAGATACTACTATTAATATTACGAGAATAGAGCTAATAATCTTAGTTAAGATAAAACTAATTTTCATTTCTTGTGAAGTAAATCTCCTTATAGGTTTTTATATCTTTTTTATCAGATGCAACAATATATAATTTATTCCTTCCAGGCTTGAGAGCAATATTAAATTTCTCACTTACAACTCTTTCTTCCTCTAAGCTAAATCTAATTTTTTCATCATTAAGGAAATAGTTCACATTCTTAATTATAGAATTATCCATAATCTCAGCTTCGATATTAATTTTATCGTTTTTAGCTTGTTGTGTAGATCTTATTAAAATTTCTGGAGGAAGCTCATAAATCCTTTTAAAACTATAAGTATTTTTTTTCTCATTATTGTTTACAATTAATTTAGCATCTTGTTTATTTAGCCAAAAGAATATTTTTTCGTCATTTGCTGATGCAAGAATGAAATTCTCAGTCTCACCTATGCTTTTAACAGATTCCCCTTTATTAATTCTTCCTACAACAATCCCGGTTTGGCTAGGCTCCGAATAGCTAGTAGAAGATCTTAAGATGCTATAATAATTTTTCACTGTTTTAAACGACATTAGCTCGGTTTTATTAATCTTAATATTTTTGTCAAAAAATGCATGCGTATCTTCGTCATGAAATCTAATTGCAAACTTAATTTTATTATTTTTTATTTTATCTAAAGGTATAGATAAATTACTTATCAGATTAAAGTTTTCTTTTTTTTCAGCTAATACTTTATGTCTTTTATTCTTTATAACTAATTGTTTATCATTTGATAAAATTTTCACAAAACATTTATTGCAGCTTATAGGAGTTCTTGTTATTGATATATTTATATCAAAATTAGCATCATTATTTGACTCATTTGGAATCAATGTGTAGGAGAATTTCGGGAAAAGAAATTCCTTTTTTGTAACTTTCGTTTTTAAAGAAATCCTACTTACTTTAGAAAGAGTTGGTTTTAGAGCATTACTCATATCTAATTGAAGCAAGCTGAGTTTTACAATATCCTCACTTGTTTTAAGCCAGCTAGGTATTTTAAAGAGAATTTTAAAATCGCTTTTTTTATTATTTTTAATTTTACCAATATAGAAATATTTATTATTAAAAGTTTTATTGTCAGACTCAGATTTAATAATCAAGTTAGAGAATTCTAAGTTAGAGTTATTTACAATAGACCCTTTGATTACTTTATTTGTCCCTGCTGTGAAGTCTATTTTATCTTTTACTTCCATGCTCAATGCCCCTTTTTCGTTCTGCTGGCCCCCATCAAAACTTTTTAAAGAGAAATTTTCTAGTTTCTCTGTAAGGGAACTGCTAATTTTCTGGCCTTCACTTTCTATATGTTTTTCAAGAATTGAAAGAAAGTTTTTAGTATTTCCTCTTAGTTCTACTTTATTTAAGAGGCCTGAATTGAAAATAAATTTTGAAAAAGATATTAATTCATCATCTTCATTCTCCTCTATTTTTTTAGGCGAATAAATAATATTAAGTTTTTGTTCATCGGGATTTAAAGTTAATTCCTTCTCTATTTCCTTGTCTGTTATTAAGGTGTTCTCTTCCAAGTTAACTGGTATAAAATTTATATTTGGACTAATTCCATTTGAATGCACCTTGTAGTTTATAGGACTTAGGTACTCTGCAATAGTCAGCTTGATACCTGCACCATCATCTTGCTTATATACTTCTTGAACAGTACCTTTGCCAAAAGTTTGCTGACCAATAATTATACCTCTTTGGTTGTTCTTAACAGCACCTGTTACAATTTCAGATGCACTAGCACTCCCTCTATCGGTGAGAACAATTAATGGCCCATCAAACTTAGGTGTTTCAACGGGATTCGTAAAGAAGTTTATATTCATTTCCTTGTTTTTACTTTTGGTCGATACAATTAGCTTTTCTCTTAGTAGTACATTTGATATTCTAAGAGCTTGATCAAACAAGCCACCTGGGTTTCCTCTTAAATCTAAAATAAGAGAACTAGCTCCATCATTTCTTAGTTGATCTAGCGCAGAAATAAATTGCTTGTAAGTATTTGATTGAAATGTATTAATTTTTATATAGCCAACTTTTTCATCCACAGATTTTGACTCGATGCTCTTAATTTTAATTATGTCCCTAACTATTTTGAACTCAATTAAGTCTGCCACGTTGTCCCTTTCAATGTAAATTGTTATAGGGCTACCCTTTTCCCCTCTTAATAGTTTAATAGCTTGTTCTAAAGTAAACCCTTCAGTTTCAAAGTTCTCTATCCTACTAATCCTATCATTTGCTTTTACACCTGCTTTATCCGCAGGAGTACCTTCAATAGGAGATATGATTGTTAATTTTTCATCTCTTATACCTATTACAATTCCTAATCCTCCAAAGCTACCCTTACTTTCAATTAAGAATTCATCAAACAAGTTTGGATGTATTACTGAAGAGTATTCATCTACATCTTTGAGCATTGCATTTGCAACCAAGTATTGAATGTCTTCATTAGCATTTATGTATTCCCAGTCAAAACCCTGAAGATAACTTATCAACTTTGTTAGGATTGCTCCTACATCTTTGATATTCTTAGCTCTAAAGTCGAACTCAGCTGTAACAAGCTCACCAGCAAAATTAGTACCTTGAATCTCAAATGTAGGATTATCACCCCATCTTATTTTAACTAAAACAGTATCCGAAGATGAATTTATAGTATTAATTGACTCTATAAAAATATCCTTATACTGATCTTTTTTGTAGAAGTATGAATTTTCTTGAATATATTGAGCCGTATCTCTTATAGTGAAGCTTTCTTTTTTTGGGGCACCACGAGATATATCTATAAGTATAAAAAAAAGCAGAAATACTATAAGTAAATTTCTTAAAACCATTAATACATTATATAATTTAATAATATGAATAGAAATATTAAAGTTGCAGTTGCACAAATGAACTCGCATGTAGGAGCTATTGATTATAATCTGAGGAAAATAATCAAATTTATAAATTTAGGAAAAAACAAGAAAGTTGACCTACTTTGTTTTCCTGAGCTCGCACTCGTGGGCTACCCACCCGAAGATTTGCTATTAAGTAAAAATTTCTTAAAAATGGTTAAATTAGCAGTCAAAAAAATTCAAAAAGTAGATAAAAATATTTCCTATATAGTGGGCTATCCAAAACTTATAGAAGGTAAATTGTATAATGTCGCCGGAGTTTTCATTCATGGTGAATTAAAATATGAATACAAAAAAATTCGCTTGCCTAATTATGGGGTATTTGATGAGCAAAGATATTTTGAAAGTGGTATAGAGCCTCTTATGTTCAAGCTTAAAAATAGGAGTATATATTTAACAATATGTGAAGATATTTGGGATGATTTTAAAATATCTCCAGATATATCAAAAAAAAACTCACCAGATTTATTGATTAACCTTTCGGCATCACCGTTCAATATTACAAAGCAAAATAACCGGTTAAAGCTTCTGGGTAATATTGCAAGAAAAAACAACATCGAAGTAGTATATTCCAACTTGGTTGGAGGCCAGGACGAACTGGTTTTTGATGGCAATAGCTTTTTTCTAGATTCTGAGGGAAAGATGATTTCAAAAGCCGGGGAATTCAATGAAGAGTTTAAAGTGCAAACTCTAAATTATAAGACTAAGTATAAAAAAACAATCCATAAAAGAAAAAATAAAAAAGACAATTTATCTAGTGTATTTTCTGCTTTATCAATTGGATTAAAAGATTATGTAATTAAAAATGGTTTTAAAAAAGTTGTAATAGGAATCTCCGGCGGAATAGATTCTGCTTTAGTTTCTGCGATAGCTGTTAAATCTTTAGGTCCCAAGAATGTTCTGGGTATTGCAATGCCGTCCAAATTTAATTCAGAAATCAGTCTAAAACTTGCACAACAGCTTTCTACCAATATGAGTTTTAGATTAAAAGTATCTTCAATACAAGAAATTTTTGAAAAGAATCTAGAATTGTTAAGTAAAAATATATATGGAAATACACCTTTCGATGTAACTGAGGAGAACCTGCAAGCTAGAATTAGAGCCAATATCTTGATGGCTACCTCAAACAAAATGGGCTCTTTACTTCTGTCTACAGGAAATAAAAGCGAGATAAGTATAGGATATTCAACTCTCTATGGTGATGCAGCTGGGGGAATAGCAATTTTGAAAGATATTCCTAAAACATTAGTCTATGATCTTGCAAAGTTTTATAATTCCCAAAATATTTTTAACGTAATACCAAAAAAGATAATATTAAGAGATCCATCTGCTGAGTTAAAAGCGAATCAAAAGGATTCCGATTCACTTCCTTCATATATGATTTTAGATAAAATCTTAGAATACTATATTGAGGGTGGAAAAGAAGTTGGTGAAATATCTATGTTATTAAAAGTTAAAAAATCATTAGTTATTGGAATAATTAATAAGATTAATAATAGTGAATTTAAGAGAAAACAGGGACCACCAGGAATAAAGATAACATCAAAGGCCTTTGGAAGAGATAGAAGATATCCTATTACTAATGGTTTCAAAGAAGCTTGATAAAATCTTATCAAATAAGATAATATAATAAAATGGAATTTCTTGAACCAAAAAAGCAGCTTAAAATAATACTTGAGAATGTAGTGGACATAGTTCCAGAAACAGAACTTTTAGAAAAATTATCTAAATCGTTTGAAAAAAAAGAGCCACTTAAAATTAAGGCGGGCTTTGATCCTACGTCTTCCGATTTACATCTAGGACATTCTTTATTGTTAAAGAAATTGAAGGTATTCCAAGACTTAGGCCATGAAATTAATTTTTTAATCGGTGACTTTACAGCTATGATTGGTGATCCAACTGGAAGAGACAAGACGAGGAAGCCCCTAAGCGCTGATGAGATTGAAGTAAATGCGGCAACCTATAAAGACCAGATGTTTAAGGTCCTAGAGAAAGAAAAAGTTCAAATTTTTTATAATTCTAAATGGTTTAATAAGTTTGATTTGAAAGATCTTATTAACCTGTCCTCATTAGAGAATGTTGCAAGATTGCTCGAGAGAGATGATTTTAAAAAAAGGTACAAAGCAGGGGAGGCTATAACTGTTACAGAGTTCCTTTATCCAATACTTCAAGCCTACGATTCAGTTGTCTTATCTTCCGATGTAGAACTAGGTGGAACAGATCAGAGATTTAATATCTTACTTGGTAGACAAATTCAAAAAGCTTTTAATGTCCCTGAACAAGTGGGCGTGTTTCTCCCGATACTTGAAGGCCTTGACGGTAAAATGAAGATGTCAAAAAGCTTAAATAATTATATTGGGTTGAATGATTCCTATGATGAAATTTTTGGAAAAATTATGTCTATATCAGATGAATTAATGGACAGATATATTGAACTTCTTTTTGCAAACGATAGAGGGTTTTTTGGTGATATTGGTAATCCGCTAGAGAGGAAGAAGGCTTTGGGTTCTAAAGTCGTAGAAGAATATCATAGCCTAGAGTTATCAGAGTTAGCTAGAAATAATTTTGAAAGTAAGTTTAGTAGAAAAGATTTCCCTGATGATTTAGATGAAATCGAAATTGAAATAAAAGGAAAAAAGTTTTTAGATATACTCTCTGAGGCTACTAATGAATCCTTCTCAAGGTCAGAACTTAAAAGGCTTATAAAGGATAATGCAGTTGAAATAAATGGCGAGAAATTTACCTCACTAGAGATTCTACCTACCTTTAAAAGTCCTTGGAAAATTAAGCTAGGTAAAAGGAATTTTTATAAAATTAAAATAAAGTAAGTGGGTTAGTAAGCCGAATTCTGTTTTATGTGATCATCTATCTAGGACAATAATTACTTATCATCTCAAGCGACCCACCCCGAAGCATTTGGAAAGGATACCAGCTTCTATACATGGTCTTTCTCCTGATGGGGTTTGCCTTGCCAGCCTCTGTCACCAGAAACTGCGGTGGTCTCTTACACCACCTTTTCACCCTTACCACTAATATCACGTGTTTATTAATGGCGGTTATTTTCTGTGGCACTTTCCATTGCCTTTCGACACCTGGGGGTTACCCAGCACCAATTCCTTTAGGAGTTCGGACTTTCCTCTTACACTTCACAAAGTAAAGATGCAAGCGATCACTCAACCCACTTAGGTTAATTATTTATGAAATTGCCTCTTTTGCAAGTTTATCTGCAACGGTATTTTGTTCTCTCGGTATATAGCTTAATGAAAAATCACATTTAATTTTTTTACTTAGTGCTTGAGCTTTTTTTAAGAGTATTGAAAGGTTTTGTTCTTTACATTTCCACTTTTTATTAAATTGCATACAAATAAGTTGGGAATCCGAAAAAATATTAATTCTTTCAAATAAATTATCTTTTTTAATTATGGTTTCCAGACTGAGGATTAAGGCCTCATATTCCGCGATATTATTAGTCACAGTTCCCTCTAGAGGAGAGGATATTTTTTCCTCTATATCATTGTAAGCCATATAAATTCCAACGCCACCAGAACCAGGATTTGGTTGACAGGCTCCATCTATGAAAACTTTTAGACTATATTTCATTCGGATTAAGCAATCTTCGGAATTATGATTTTTTTACAGCAAGGAGCAAGAACAATTTCCTTACCTTGTAAAACTTTGATATAAACTTGAGGGGGAATCTTCATATTGCAATGACCACAAACTTCTCCGCTGGTCTCAGCAATTATTGGAGGCTTATTGTTAGAGCTAAGTCTTTCATAAATTTTTAAAAAATCCTTATCTACTTCTTTTATTAGTTTCGCTCTCTCATCATCTAGAAGCCCAATTTCTTCTTTTGACTCATTAAGCACTTTCTCCAATTCTGAAATTTCGCTTTTCATAGGGAGTATTTCTTCTTCAAAACTTGTGTTGCTGGCATCAGAATCTTTTTTACATGTTTCCATTTCTTCCATTGCTTTAATCTGATTATCTTCGATTTCTATTTTTCTTCTTTTCAAGTCACCAGTTTCTTTTTCAAGAGCTTCGAGCTCTTCTTTGGTTTTAACCCTCATAACTTTTTCAGTATTAGTTTTAACCTTATCTTCAATATCTGTAATATCATTTTGTAAATTTGTTGATATCGACTCTAATTCAATAACTTTTTGCGATAAATTTTCAATTTTATTTTCTTCAGACTTAATTCTATTATTAAGTGAAAAAATTTTTTCTGGGAGCTCTCTGAAGTTATTTTGGATCTCTAGTATTTGTATATCTAGATTCTGAATTTCTAACAATGGTTTAATTTTCTCTATCATTTCAATCTCTTTCCTGGGCCCAACTGGATTCGAACCAGTGACCGCCCGGTTATGAGCCGGGAGCTCTAACCAACTGAGCTATGGGCCCTAGGATGCAATAAAAGCCTTATCCTATTTAATAAAAATTGTTTTGTCAATCTGAAGACCCAACGGAAATATTCTACACGTTATAGCCATGATTGACAGAGTTTAAGATAAATTTATAATATTTATTCCCGTTTGCAGTAGATATGAAAAAATTATTTATCTTTATATTATTTTTTGCGCCATGTGTGTCTGTCTTAGGTGTATCAGACGAGTCCGTTATTATTAATGATGTTGGCTGGACAGAAAAGCTTGGTGACCATATTGATTCTAACGCTAACATCACAGACAGCAATAATGTTACAAAAAAGCTTGGGAATTTTCTAGATAAGAATAAACCCACGGTACTAGTGTTGGCTTACTACTCCTGTCCAAAAATGTGTACTTTTTTATTAAATGGTGTACTAGAGGCAGTTAACTCCACAGATAAAATTAGGCCTGGTCTTGATTATAATTTAATAACACTAAGTTTTGACAAGAAGGATAACTATGAGTCTTCAAACTTAAAACAACAAAAATACAAGGAAAGCATTGCTTCAAATGAGCAGTGGAGCTTTTATTCTGCTGATAGTATAAACATAGAGGCAGTCACAAGTTCAGTAGGATTTAAATTTGCACCCGATGGGGATGATTTTGCTCATCCTGCAGGTATAATATTTTTGACAAAAGAGGGAAAGATTTCTAGATACTTATCTGGGGTGCTTTATGATTCTAAAGATTTCAAGCTAGCATTGCTTGAAGCATCTGATGGGGTAATAGGTAAGTCTTCGTTGTCAGATAAAGTTCTCCTCTATTGTTATGGCTTTGACCCGGTGGGTAAGAAATTTGCTTTGAGAGCTTTAAACGTTATAAAGCTTGGTGGTGGCATAACTTTACTATTCATAGCTATATTTATGTTTTTTATGTGGTTTAAAAAAAATAATGAAGGAGAAACTAAATGAAATGGTTACCTGAATCAGCTTCGACATTTGCTCCAGGAGTTGATATTATATTATGGTTAGTAACAATCATATCCGTTATATCTTGTGTATTGATCGGATTTCTCTTAGTTTATTTTGTTATTAAATATAGAAGAAAAACAGATAATGATCAGACCCCAGCAATTACCCATGACAGTTTCCTGGAAACTTTATGGACAGTAATACCTACAATTTTATGTATCGTGATATTTATATATGGATATGTTTATTACGATCAATATACAACTACACCAAAAAATGCTGTTGAGGTCAACGTTACTGCCAAACAGTGGATTTGGAGCTTTGACTATTCAAATGGTAAAAAAACATTAAACGAACTTTATGTTCCCGTTGACCAGCCAATTAGGCTTGTTATGCAGTCAGACGATGTTCTTCACAGTTTCTTTGTTCCTGCATTTAGAGTGAAGCAAGATTTAATGGGAAATAGGTATACTTATATAAACTTTACTGCTACGAAAGAAGGAGTATATGACCTGTATTGCACAGAATATTGTGGTACAGCTCATTCAGATATGTTGGGAAAAGTTCACGTTTTATCTAAAGCAGAATTTGCCTTGTGGGAAGACGGATCTGCGGATGAAGCTAAAAAGGCTTCAGCAGCAAAGATTCCACCTGCTGAATTGGGCAAACAATTATACTCAAGTAAGGGGTGTGTTGCTTGTCATAGTATAGATGGAGCTAATGGAGTAGGCCCTACATGGAAAGGTTTATTTGCAAAGAACAGGGCGTTCACTGATGGAACTTCAGCTAAAGCTGATGAGAATTATATTAAAGAATCAATACTGTACCCTGGTGAAAAGATGGTCGAAGGTTATGGACCAGTAATGCCTTCTTACAAGGGCTTGTTAGATGACACAGAGATAACAGCTATTATTGAATATATAAAGACATTAAAATAATTAAAAGGAGAACGTTGTATGTCAGAAGAGCATGAAAAAAATTATTTAGATAACGGTGAAGGATTCCGTTCGTGGTTTTTCACTGTTGACCATAAAAGAATAGGCGTAATGTATTTGTGGGCAATTGGTGTTTTCTTCATCATTGCTGCTATTGCATCCTTCTTGCTTAGGGCAGAGCATTTAACGCCAGGGCAAACAATTGTCAGTGCTGATACTTATAATGTTTTATTCACTCTTCATGGGTCAATGATGGTTTTTCTATTTATTGTTCCAGGAGTTGCTGCTAGCTTTGGAAACTTCTTAATCCCTCTTATGATTGGAGCAAAAGATGTAATCTTTCCAAAGTTAAATTTATATAGTTTTTGGCTTTATTTAGCAGGCGCACTAATTTTTATGATAGCCTTGGCTGCTCCAGCTGATACAGGTTGGACTTTTTATACTCCTTATTCAATAGAGACAGGCGCAAATGTGATTTTAATTACTTTTGGTATTTTTGTTTTAGGATTTTCTTCAATTTTAACAGGAATAAATTTTATTGTTACTATGCATAAATTAAGAGCCCCAGGTATGACTTGGGACAGGCTTCCTCTTTTTTGTTGGGCCGCTTATGCAACATCATTACTTCAAGTTTTAGCAACACCGGTGGTTGGAATCACATTATTATTACTAATTGGTGAAAGATATTTTGGTTTGGGCTTTTTTGATCCTGCCAGAGGCGGGGACCCAGTCATGTTTCAACATTTCTTCTGGTTCTATTCTCACCCAGCGGTCTACATTATGATTCTGCCTGCTATGGGAATTATCTCGGAAATCATGCCAGTATTTGCAAGAAAGCCAATTTTTGGTTATAAGGCAATTGCATATGCAAGTTTGGCAATCGCTCTTATTAGTTTTCTTGTATGGGGCCATCATATGTTTGTTAGTGGTCAATCAAAATTAATTAATATAATTTTCTCAGTCATAACATATGCAGTTGCAGTCCCAACTGCTATTAAAGTATTTAATTGGCTTTGGACTCTTTATAAGGGGTCAATTGAACTGAGCACAGCAATGTTGTATTCGTTGGCTTTTATTTTTCTTTTTACAATTGGAGGACTTACAGGTCTTTTCTTAGGCGCACTAGCCGCAGACGTTCATTTGCATGATACATATTTTGTTGTTGCACATATGCATTATGTTATGATCGGCGGGACTGTTTTTGGTTTCTTTGCTGCTCTCCATTTTTGGTACCCTAAAATGTGGGGACGTATGTTTGACGAATTTAAAGCTAAGATAGCTTTCGTTTTTATCTTCATTGGATTTAATGTTATCTTTTTTCCACAATTTATTATGGGAACACTTGGTATGCCAAGAAGGTATTTTAATTACGCCCCAGAATTTCAGTCTCTTCATCAACTGTCTACTTATGGAACTTGGATAGGAGCAGTCGGTTTTATTCTAATGCTTTGGACTTTAATGAGACCCTTGCCTGGAAAGGCACCGGGAAATCCTTACAAATCTTTATCTTTAGAGTGGAGCATGGATTCACCTCCTGGAACTTTTAATTTTGATAAGATTCCTACTATCACCGAACCTGTTTATAATTATGGCACCAAGATAGAGGAGGAGTCTTAATATGGGAATTTTTGCAATTACTGGCAAAATAATCAAGTCAATTGCTTATCCATCTGAAATGGTACCTTCTATAGAAGAAGACGACGGACATCATCATTTTGACCCTGTAACAGAGCACGAAAGCGCCAAATTGGGAATGTGGCTTTTTCTTGCTACTGAACTTTTACTTTTTGGCGGACTTTTCGCAGCTTACGCTATTTATCGTGCCAAATATCCTGAAATGTTTATGGAGGGATCGAAGAGCTTAGATGTAGTTCTAGGGACTGTAAATACTGTCATTTTGATTTTTAGTAGCTTAACTGTTGCTATTGCCGTTAAAGCGATACAAGAAAATAGAATTAAATTAGTAAAAGTAATGCTGTGGGTGACAATTATATGTGCTGCAATTTTTGCTGTAAACAAATATTTTGAATATACGTACAAGTTTGGTAAGGGAATTTTCCCTGGAACTGATATTTTTTATTCAATCTATTTTGCAGCAACAGGTGTTCACATGTTACATGTTTTTATTGGCATGGCTGTGCTTGGCATCCTCTTAAGTAAAGTTTATAAGGGTAAATACAATAAAGAGAATTATACAGCAATAGAAATCGGAGGATTATATTGGCATTTGGTGGATTTAATATGGATTTACCTTTTTCCTTTATTGTACCTAGTAGGTTGAGGAGTTTTTATGGATAATCATGGTTCCTATAAGTCGCTTATAAATATTTGGCTTTTTTTGATATTTTTAACTGTAATAACCGTTGGAGCCGCGCAATTTGATTTTGGAGCTTTAAATGTTCCAATTGCAATCTTTATCGCATCAATAAAAGCAGGAGTGGTTGCATATCACTTCATGCATTTAAAGCATGAAGATGGATTGACTTGGGTTTATGCAACTTACCCGATTTTCTTATTATTCCTTTTAATTTCTTTTACCGTTACTGACTTGTTCTCACGCGTAATTAATTAATATTATGGGCAGAATTGAAAAGTTAACTTTATACTCCCTTGTTCTTCTACTTCTATGGGGGAATATGGTAAGTGGTTTGGGCGCTGGTCTAGCCTGTCCAGATTGGCCTTTATGTTTTGGTAGCTTTTTTCCAGAAATTAATTTCCCAATTTTTATGGAGCATGGGCATAGAGTTCTTGGACTATTTGTAACAATATTCTTTGCTTTGCTTGCGAGAAAAAGATTAAAATTTTATAAGGGAGGATATAAGTTGATACCCATCCTTTGTTCTATCTTGCTTGCTGTTCAAATTATTGCGGGAGCACTAGTAGTTATACTGCAACTTGAAACAAATATTACGACCTTCCACTTTGCAAATGCAATAATAATTTTCATTCTAATCTATATTATGTGTTCATATACCGACAGTGATCAACTAAAATTAATCAATATTTTTAATAAAAAGAATCTTCCATATCTAATTCTTTTCTTGTTTGTTTATTGGCAACTAGTACTTGGTGCCTACGTGAGACATTCGAATGCAGGATTGGCATGCCCTGATTTTCCAAGATGCTTGGGTTATTGGTTGCCACCTTATTTAAGCAAAACAGTATTTGTTCATTTATTCCACAGAATCAGTGGAGTTGTTATTTTAGTAATTTCTTTTTGGTTATTTTTTAAAGCTTATTACATAAAAGCAGATCTAGAGATTTTATTAAATCTTAAGCGACTCGCTTTTCTAGTTCTTATCCAAGTTGTGGTAGGAGTGTTTGTAGTAGTTTCAAAATTAGCTTTTTCCATGACAGCAATCCATCTTTTAATTGCCCTTCTAATCGTTGGAGTTATCCTTAATCTATTGTTTATAAAGAAAGAAGTTAATTGATGAAGTACTTAAAGGCAGTAATATCTCTATCAAAGCCAAATATAATATTAAGTGTAGGTCTAACTGGATTTACAGGAATTGTTATAGCCCATTCTGGAGTACCTTCACTTCAGATTACTCTATTATCACTCTTATGTTTGATTTTTTCAGCTGCGGGATCCGCAATGGTTAACAATCTAATTGAACGTGAAAATGATGAGCTAATGGAAAGACTGGAAGATCGGGTAAAAGCATTAAAGTTGGTAGGAATTAAAAATTTATCTATGTTAGCTGCTTTTTTGATAACTATTTCACTGGCACTTTCTGCAATTTATATTAATCTTTTAAATTGTTCTTTAATCCTCCTAGCTATACTTTCATATACTGTTTACTATACGCTCTTTTTAAAGAGGTCTTCCCCTTTTGGTACTGTTTTAGGGGGAATTCCAGGCGCTCTACCAGTTATTATCGGATACTCCTCAATTCAACCAGAATTATCAATCGGATACCTAGATATAATAGTTTTATTTCTATTTATGATGGTTTGGCAGCCTCCTCATTTTTGGGCTTTGGCCCAACACTTTTTGGATGACTATGAAAAGGGTGGTTTCCCAACTATGCCAATAGTTTATGGGCAAGAGTTTACCAATTACCTGATATTGATATACAGTTTGGCTTTATTGCCAATATCTTTATATTTCTGGATTGTTGGAATTTGTTCAAACTTTTATGCGATAATGGCAATTGTCTTGGGCCTGTCTTTCTTATATCTAGTATTCCTTTCATTCAAAGAGAAGAAACATTACAAGAGAGTTTTTTTGTTTTCAATTCTCTACATGCTGTTAATTAATATCTTTATTTCTGTGGATATAATTTTTATTAACTAGTATTTTTATCATAATTTAAAAAATTTATTGTATAGTTTAAAGTATGAAAATTATTAAACTTAAGTCTTCAGATATTAAAATTCAAATTAATAAGATTAGAAGAAGACAAGAAAAAGACTTAAATGTTATAGAAAAGAAAGTCGACACTATATTACGTGAAGTTCGTCTTAGGGGGGACAAGTCCCTTTTTGAGCTGTCTAGAAAGTTTGATAATTTTGAACTTACTAAAAAAAATATAAGAATTGATCAAACTCAAATTAATAATTCATCTATGCTTCTGTCTTCTGATATTAAGTCATCTATTAAAAAATCTATTAAACGAGTTAAAAATTATCAAAAAAAGAAATTACCTAAATCCCACAGATATAAAGATGAATTCGGTAACATACTTGGTTGGAACGTTAATCCAATTAATAGAATTGGAATATATGTCCCAGGGGGAACTGCATCTTATCCTTCCAGTTTAATAATGACAGCTACTCTTGCTAAAGTTGCGGGATCAAAGGAGTTAGTTGTTTCAACTCCACCCGGAACACAAGGTATAAATCCCGCTATTCTTTTTACGGCTGATCAGCTTGGAATCAAAGAAGTTTTACAAGTAGGGGGCGCTCAGGCTATAGCTGCTTTAGCTTATGGAACGGGTAGTGTTAAATCAGTTGATAAAATTGTAGGACCTGGAAATATCTTTGTTGCTACTGCCAAAAAGCAAGTATTTGGTAAGGTCGACATAGATATGATAGCGGGACCCAGCGAGGTTTTAATTATTGCAGATACAAATGCTAATCCTGAATATGTTGCGGCGGATTTAATTGCTCAAGCTGAACACGATGTCCAAGCATCAGCTATTTGCTTAACAACGTCCGTGAAATTGGCTAAATTAATCTCAACTCAAATTAAAAAGCAATCATCGTTATTAAAAAGAAGAGATATAATAAATGCCTCAATTAAACAAAACGGTACGATTTTTGTTTTGAAAAATCTAGACGATTGTATTAATTTCTCTAATGTTTTTGCACCTGAGCACCTTGAAATTTTCGTAAAGCAATCTTCCCAAGTCGAAAATAAAATTCTTAATGCAGGTTCTATTTTCGTTGGTGAGAATTCTGGAGAAGCATTTGGTGATTATATAGCAGGTCCAAGTCATGTTCTACCTACTGCAGGCAGTGCAACCTTTTCCTCACCATTGAGCGCACTGGATTTTGTCAAATATTCAAGTTATACAAAAATCTCGAAGCTTGGAGCAAAGTCTTTAGGGCAGGATGTAATCTTGTTAGCCAAAGAAGAGGGACTTGATGGCCATGCTAATTCTATAGCCTTGAGGCTTGAAAAGGGTAAAAAAAAATGACTAATAAAATTAGACTGAAGAAATCTCTAAAGGATTTTGATTCGTACTCTGCTGACAAAACCAATTTTGCCTATAGATTGAATGCTAACGAGTCACCTTTTAACTTTGAAAATATATTTAACTCTAGCGCTCTAGAAAAAAAGTTTTTAAAGAGTATGAAAATAAAAGATATTAATAGGTATCCTGATTCTACGCAAGACGAGCTTAAAAATAGTATTTTAAAATTTTATGGTCTAAAAAAAGGTCAGGTTTTGATTGGGAATGGTTCTGATGAACTAATCCTTTATATCCTTCTTACTTTAACAGGAAAATCATCTAAAGTTCTTTATCTAGACCCAAGTTTTTCGATGTATAAAATTTTGACCAAAGGCCTGGGATTAAAGGGAGTAAGTGTTCCTTTAAATTCTGAATTTAAGCTAGATGTTGAAAAAGTTTTAAAGAAAATAACGCTACATGATCCTGATATTGTTTTCATAGCAAGTCCAAATAACCCCTCAGGGAATTCTTTTAAACGAGAGGACATAATTAAAATTGTTAATTTTTCAAAAGGAATTGTTGTTATTGACGAAGCATATTCAGACTATTCGGACTTTTCTTTTATTAAATCTTTGAAAAGTTATAAGAATATGTTGATTATGAAAACTATGTCTAAAGTTGGTTTTGCTTCTTTAAGGTTGGGTTTTTTATTAGGAGAAAAAAGTCTTATAGATAGTGTTGATAAATTAAGGCTCCCATACAATGTTTCATCTTTTTCGCAGTTAATAGCGACCAAATTCTTTAAAGACCCATCTATTATAGAAAAACAGATTGGTATTATTAAAACTCAAAGAATGAAGGTCGAAGCTTTTCTGAATAAAATCCCGGATATTAAGGTATATAGTTCAGACTCCAATTTTATTCTTATTAGATTAAAGAATTCTGACGCACTTTTTAGTTTTCTAAAATCTAATGATTTGATTGTAAAGAACTTTCTTAATAATAAAAAGCTGAATAATTGTTTAAGAATTACTGTTGGCTTACCAAAAGAGAACAATAGGCTTATGCTACTTCTTTCTAATTTCTTTAATAAATAGTGCAGCTAGCCAAATAAATATTAGATAGTAAATTATTCTAATATTGGTATAGTTCGCTGTATAAAAACTTTTGTCTTTCCTTAGCATAACTTCTCTAATTAAGTACCCACTTTTATTTATTTTGATTTTATTTAGTATTTTTCCTGTAGGTGACACAATTGCACTTAAGCCATTATATGTAGATCTTATCAAAAATCTTTTATTCTCAATCGACCTAGGAATAGATAGCATTAAGTGCTGATATGGAGCCAGACTATTTCCATACCATCTATCGTTTGTTAAATTTATCAAAATTTCGGAGCCTAGCTGCGTAAGTTCTATTGAATTTTTTTCAAAGAGATCTTCGTAACATATAATTACACCTATATTGGTTTTGCTCTGAAGGATTAACGGCTTTACTATGCCTTTTTTTAGAGAAACAAATGAATCATAAATAGGAATTATTTCCGAAATTAAATCCCTTAAAGGGTAATATTCCCCAAAAATCATCAATTTGTTTTTTGAATAGATATCTATGATTTCCAATTCGCTATTAATCAAAAGAGCCGAGTTGTAATATCCTTGCTTAGTTTGCGTAATTGAACCCAGCAAAAGTGCCTTGCTATTAACTTTAAATTTTCTGCTAAACTTTTCTTGAAAGTTTATATAATCTTTTTTGTTTTTTATTATTACTTTATCAAGCGAGCTTTCAGGCCATATTGTTAAATCTGGTCTCTTTGAGGCTTTATTAATACTACTCTGAATATTAATCAATTTCTTTAATGAACTTACAGGTTGAACAATTGCAACTCTAATATTAGCCCCATCCATTTGGTACTTATTCGTATTTTTCTCAATCCAAGAACCCACTATTAATATGAAAAAGAAAATCGTTAATATTGGATAAGTTGCTTTATTATTCTTCTTTATTAGTAACTCATACACAGTAATATTTATCATCAAAACTAAAGCTGAGACTATGTTGACGCCTAGAATTGAAATTAATTGGGATATTTGTGGGAAAAGTATTTGAGTATTACCTATTTTATAAGGAAAGATTCTAGGAAAGTTCTCTTCAAATATAATATATAAAAATATTATGAAAAAGTATTTTAGCCAGATGTTACTGGCTCTTTTAATAGACAAGCTTGTGAACAAGAAGACTATTATATAAAATGAAGATTCGTATAAGCAATATAATAGGTGGCTCGCAACAGAGACTCCCCAGCTAGCACCTGTTAGCCTTGATAGAGTTGGAGAAATCCAATATGTTGCTACTAAGACTGATATTGTCCCAAAAGCTAGTCCTAGCTTAGTTGGATGTATTTTATTATTTTCAATTAAATATAATATTGGTACAAAAAAGAACCATGAAAAGAAGAATAAGTTAAAGTTTAAGAAAGGAATAGCGAATAATGTTATCGCAAGGAATATAAGGAATAAATATTTCATATACCTATTATATTAACTTCTTAACATTAGGTAAATTTATTTATATATTTTCAGGTAAATTATAGTAATGCTTAATTCACCAGTCCTTGTCCTAAATAAGTTCTTTTTTCCGGTTGATACAACGAGTGTCAAAAGAGCTTTTTTGATGCTATACATAGGTGCGGCAAAGGCTGTAGATATAGATTATGAAACATTTGACTTTGATTCATGGAGTGAAATATCTATATTAAAGAAGTCGGAATCAATTAGGACAGTTTCAAAAATAATAAAGATACCTAGGGTTATAATAGTCTTAAGATACGATAAGGTTCCAAATAAAGAAGTTAAATTTAACCGCTACAATATATTTAGAAGAGATAGGTCGGAGTGCCAGTATTGTAGAAAGCCTTTTCCAAAAAATCAGCTTACTATTGATCATGTTCATCCCAAATCCTTAGGAGGAAAAACTATATGGGAAAATGTTGTTTGTTGCTGTATTACCTGCAACAGGAAGAAGGGTAGCAATATTCTGAGTTCTACCAATATGAAGCTTGCTGTTAAACCAAATAAACCTTCATGGGAGCTGCTTTCAAATCTTTATTTGCAGACAATTAAATTCGATGAATGGAAACCTTTTTTAAGTTCCGTTGAAACCTCATATTGGAACGTTGAACTTGAAGAATAATTTAGAAGTATTGACAATGGCCAATAAACAGTAAAAATATATACTTTTTGGAGGACGTAATGGAAGCCGTAATAAAGACTGGTGGGAAACAGTATCTCATTAAAGAAGGTGATAAAATTCAGATAGAAAAAACAGCTCATGAAGTTGGTGCTGAAATAGGGTTTGACGAGATACTCTACATATCCGACGAAAAGAATGTGTTAGTAAATGCAGCACAATTAAAGACTTTTAAAATTAAAGCCAAAGTGTTATCAGACGATAAAGGAAAGAAGCTTAAAGTATTTAAGTTCAGAAGGAGAAAGAACTCGAAGACCCTAAATGGTCATAGACAGCCTTATCAGACTGTCGAAATTTTATCTATAAGCAAATAGAGGTTAATTATGTCAAAAACAAAAGCAGCAGGTAGTTCCAAGAACGGAAGAGATAGCGCCGGAAGAAGGCTTGGAGTAAAACTTTTTGGTGGCCAATCGGTTAATACCGGTGGAATTATAGTAAGACAAAGAGGAACAAAGTTTTATCCTGGAGAAAACGTTGGAATTGGAAGAGATCATACCCTTTTTGCTTTAAAAAATGGATTGGTAACTTTTAATAAGAAAGGTAAGTCTAAAGTCTTTGTTAGTGTAGAACCTCTAAACTAGGGTTTTTTAAATTACCTATTGTTTAATCTCCTTAATATCCGATTATAATATTCTAAAATGAAATCATCTGATATAAGAAAGAAGTTTCTAGATTTTTTTAATAATAAAAGTCATGGCTTAGTAGCAAGCTCTGGTTTAATTCCTCAAAATGATCCAACTTTATTATTTACCAATGCTGGCATGGTTCAATTTAAAAATGTTTTTTTAGGTCAGGAGAAGTTTAAATATCCTAGGGCTGCATCTTGTCAAAAATCTCTGAGGGCAGGTGGAAAGCATAATGATCTAGAGAACGTAGGAAGAACGAGTAGGCACCATACTTTTTTTGAAATGCTAGGAAATTTTTCCTTTGGAGACTACTTTAAAGAAGATGCAATATCTTTTGCTTGGGAGTTTTTAACAAAAGAATTGAAGATAGATAAAGATAGGCTATACATAACTGTCCATAACGGTGACGATGAAGCAAGACAGATTTGGCTTAATTCAATAAAGATTAACGAAGAGAGAATATATAAACTAGGCGATAAAGATAATTTCTGGTCTATGGGTGATACCGGCCCTTGCGGACCGTGTTCAGAGATTATGTATGACATTGGTGAAGAAGGTTCAAATTGTCCAAACTCAGAGACCTGCACTGTGGAATGTGAATGTGGAAGATTCCTTGAGATATGGAATTTAGTTTTTATGCAATTTGATAGAAGTGAGGATGGCCAACTTGTCCCCCTTCCAAGTCCTAGTATTGATACTGGCATGGGTCTAGAAAGACTAGCTTCGGTCATGCAAGACGTTAAAAGTAATTATGACACTGATCTCTTCCAATATTTAACTAATTATATTGCTACGTTCTTAGGTACTAAGTATGGCAAAGATAAAGAAACTGATATATCAATTAGAGTTTTATCCGATCATGCACGAGCTGTAACTTTTTTAATTTCAGATGGAGTTATTCCCTCTAGCGAAGGCAGGGGATATGTAGCTAGAAGAATACTAAGGAGAGCCGTACGCCACAATAAGAAGTTGGGAATTTCTGATCCTTTCTTGCACAACCTTGTTGGGTTAGTTGTTGAGGAGATGAAGGGGTTTTATCCAGAGTTGGCAAGTCAAAAAGATAATATTATTTCAATTGTTATAAACGAAGAAAAAAAGTTTTTATTAACTATTGATAGAGGATTTGATCAGCTCAAAGAGGCCATGAGAATGTCCTCTGAAAAAAAGATTCTCTCAGGTAGAGATGTGTTCAAGCTTTATGATACTTATGGTTTTCCAGTGGATTTGATTGAGGATATTGTAAGTGAAACAGACTATACGTTAGACATGAAGGCGTACGAAGAAGAGATGCTTAACCAAAAAAATTCTTCAAAGAAAGCTTCAAAATTTAAGAATCCAGTAGGAGAGGCAATTGATCTAACAAGGGTTATGGATCCTAATAATGTAACAAAATTTGTTGGCTATGAGGATCTTGATCTGGATACTAAAATCTTGGCAATAATTAAAGATGATGAAATTGTTAGCTCTGCTACAGAAAAAGAAAAAATAGGAATCATATTAGAGTCTTCTCCGTTCTATGCAGAATCTGGTGGACAAATAGGTGATAAGGGAGTTATTGAAACATGCTCATCCATAATTGATGTGTTTGATACACAGAAAACAAAAGAAGGATTCTTTATCCATAGTGGAATAGTAAAAAAAGGAGAAGTTAAGAATAGTGACAAAGCTAGTGCAAGAGTTGATAAAACTTTTAGAGATAAAATATCTGAGCATCATTCTGCCACTCACATACTCCATTCTTCTCTAAGAGAAGTACTCGGTACTCATATTAGACAAGCAGGTTCGTTGGTAAAAAGCGATAGATTGAGATTTGATTTTAGTCACTTTTCAAATATTGACAGCAGCACTCTTAAAGAAATTGAAAACTTATCAAATGAAAAAATTAGAATGAATAATGAAATTTTAATTCAAGAGAATGTTGAGTACAAAAAAGCTATTAAAAATGGCGCAACTGCCTTTTTCGAAGATAAGTATGGCGATTTTGTTAGAGTAGTTAGAATAGGAGACTTTAGCATGGAGTTATGTGGTGGAACTCATATAGATAGCTCAGGTAAAATAGGTTCTCTATATATTTCATCTGAATCATCTATATCTTCTGGTATTAGGAGAATCGAGGCACATGTTGGAGAATCAGGTTTTAAATATATTAGCAATATTAAGGATTTTTTAATAACCTCTTCATCCTTACTTAATTCACCAATTGAAAAAGTACCTAATAGTATTCAAAGAATACAGAAAGAAAATGACTCTTTAAAATCAAAGCTTTCTTCCTTTGAAAAAAAAGCAACAAAGAGTTTGGCTGACAAAGTATTATCGGATTGTGAATCATTTAATGATATTAAGATCGTCTCTTATTTGGGTAAAGACATGACTTCATCCCAGTTAAAGAGTCTCTGGGATGACTTAAAGAAGAATGAAAGTGTGATTGCTATCTTAGCTTCAAATAATAAAGAAAGTTCAATAATAATTTGTGCTGCGGGTTCACAAATACAAAATTTCGACTGCAAGCTTTTTTTAAGTAAAGTTGCTACTAATATTAATGGAAAAGGTGGTGGAAAAAGTAATCTAGCTCAATTCGGTTGTGATACGATTAATAGTCTAGATGAGATTGTAATGCTTATTAAAAGTCAGCTGTAATCCCATTTTTAATAAGAATTTTTTTTATTTTTTTTATCGCAGTTTTTTCAATTTGCCTAACGCGCTCACGAGAAATCTTAAATTTGTCACCTAATTTTTCTAAGGTAACTTGTTTGTCAGATAATAACCTATTATTTATTATATAAGCCTCTCTTTCGTTTAGGGTTTTTATAGCTTCTTTCAAGCTGGATTCTAACTCTTTTTTTTGCTGGTCTTCTATTATTATTTCTTCCTGACTTTGCGAACCAGAAGGCAGAAAGTCGATTTTTGTTTGTTTTTCATCTGTCTTAATTTCGTCATCTAGGGAGTAGTCCTTTCCACCCATTCTTTGATCCATTTCTTTTATTTCTTTAATCGAGACTTTAAGATCACTAGATAATTTTGAATAGTATTCTTCCAAGGAAAGATCTCCAGAGTTATATAAACTTTTAGCCGATCTTATTTTATAAAATAGCTTTCTTTGCCCTTGCGTTGTTCCAATTTTTACAAGACTCCAGTTCTTCATTATAAAGTTCTGTATATATGCTCTTATCCACCATACTCCATAAGAAATTAACCTATACCTTTTTGTTGGATCAAACTTAGTAACTGCCTGCATAAGACCAAGATTCCCTTCTTGTATAACATCCATTAAATTAAGTCCATAATTTTTATATTCCATAGCAATCTTTACTACGAATTTAAGATTTGCAGTTATTAGCTTTCTAGCAGATTCTCGGTTACCTGAGTCTCTATATTCCTGGGCATGCTTTACCTCTTCTTCGCGTGACAAAATTTCATAATTACTTATTTCTGTAAGATATTTCTCCAGCGAATTTGCTGGCACTGGCAGATTCTTGTTATTACTTTTAAGCTTACTATTATTTTTCCTCATTAATATTTAGTAATCATTATACTTTTATAGGTTTATCTTGCCAATAACTAGTGAAGTTGCTTGACTGTTAAGACCATTTACATTAAATTGATAGTTTTATAGTTTAATATTCCGGAGTAGCTCAGCTGGCAGAGCAGGTGACTGTTAATCACTTTGTCGGGGGTTCAAATCCCTCCTCCGGAGCCATACTATGTACAAAATTATATTTAATTTGTATACTTAATGATAATTATTTTATTTTTATGAAATATTTATCTTATTTTATACTTTTTATACTCTTTTTTCCCAATGTTGCTCTTGCATATATTGACCCTGCTTCTGGAAGCGTTGTAATGTCAATCATTATTGGAATGGCGGTTATGATTGGAGTATTTTTCAAGACATTGTGGCATAAGTTTAAATCTTTAGTTGGCCTTAATCCTAAAAACCCGAAGCCTATTAAGGTTCCCAAAAATCCTAAGAACATATAATGATTGCCACTAATGTTTATATTCTTGGAGCGTCCTATCCAATAGCTGGTGAGAAACCTACCGTGCTTCAAGAGATTAGTGTAAAGACTAAGGTGCTGGACTGGCAACTCAATAGCTTGGAAGTGATTGACAATAAACGGATTAATTTTTTAGGTGGCTACCATATTGAAGATATTATTAATCAGTATCCAGAAATTAATTATATTATAGTAAAGAATTGGAAATCTAATACAGTTTTAAACACTTTCTTTCAGGCTGACTTTGAAGATACAGCGGCTATTTTTACTTATGCTGATACGATTTTTCGTCCTGATATTATTAACAAGGTATCCCAAGCTAAGGGAGATATTACAGTTGCAATAGATGTCAATTATCAAAATCGTTTCGAAGATCGTCCAAAATCAGATCTGAGAATAGCAGAGATTATCACACCAACGGATGGAAAATATCAAGGCTGTAAATCTGAATTTACTGGTCTTTTTCATTTAAGCCAAAGAATTATAGAAAAAATAAAGCTATTAAAGAACGAAGTTCCTGGGGATAATTTGCTAGATCTTTTTTCATATTTGAAGAAAGAAGGGTTTAGCATTGATTTCATAGATGTTGGTACCAATTGGGCAGAGCTTAACGAGCCTAAAGATGTTGCAAGGTTTGTGTTGGGCAATAAAGCTGAAACATTATCAAGGCTAGAGCCCATGGTCAAGAAAAGTAAGATTGGAGATCAAATTAGCTTTACAGTAAAAAAGTGGAAGCAAGATAGAAGCTCTATTGTCAAACAAATACAACAATTTTTTTTAAAAAAAAGATTAATTATTCGAAGTAGCTCCTCTCAAGAAGATGGTTGGACTGCTTCTTTTGCTGGTCAATATAGAAGTATCTTAAATGTAGATAGCTCCTCAAATATCACTATAAGTAAAGAAATAGATAAAGTTATTTCATCTTATGGAGAAGGATTTGAGAACGATCAAGTTCTAGTTCAAGAGTTCCTCGATGATTTAAGCCTTTCCGGAGTAGTCTTTACATGTCATTTAGAAACAGGTGCTCCATATCATATTTTTAATTTTCAAGATAATCAAGGCTCTGTAGAAGCAATAACCTCAGGTACATCTCAAGATGATAGAACTATTATTTTATATGACAAAGAGAATCAAGAGCTAGCGAATCTAGAGCCAAAGCTTGAGCCAATTCAAGAAGCGATAGATGAATTGAAATCTTTATTATCTTTTGACAAATTAGATATTGAATTTGCTATAGACAGCAAGGGGCTGGTTTATATTTTTCAGGTTAGACCAATTACTGTAGATCATAGAGATTATGATAGTGTTGCTAATTCTTTTAGAAGCAAACTTGATGAATCTATATTAACATTCTCCAATCATCAGGAGTCATCTGAGTCACCAGCAGAGATAACGACATATTTTAGCAATATGTCGGATTGGAATCCAGCTGAGATTATTGGAATTCGCCCAAACCCCCTATCGTTTAGCCTATATAGATTCCTAATTACTGATGATGTTTGGGCAAAGCAGCGTTGTGAATTTGGCTATAAAGATCTCGGAGTCCAACCATTAATTTTATCTTTTTGTGGGCAACCATATGTTAATTTAAGTGCTAGTTTCAGGTCATTTATTCCAGCTATAATTGAAAAACAACTAGCATCCAAGCTGGTAAAGGCCTATATGGGCAATTTATCTATGAGGCCAGAGTTACATGATAAAGTTGAATTTGATATAGCTTTGACATCATGGACGCCTAATTTTAAGGCGCAAGCAGAAAGTCGATTTAGAGCTTGGAATATAAGTTCGGATGAGATTCATGAGCTTGAAAAATCACTTAAACTCATAACCTCAAATGCCATAGTAGGTTTTAATCAACATATATCAATGGAAAATTTAATAAAAAATCGATACAAAATTTTCAAAGAAGAAACGAACCCACTAAATATGGGTTATTCTTTAATCGAAGAGTGTAAAAAGAGTGGGACTCTCGCATTTGCTCATGCTGCACGGCATGCTTTTGTTGCCATTAGCTTTCTTAAAAGTTTCATTGAAATTGGTATATTTACGAAAGATGAAGTGGATTTTTTTATGGAATCAATTGATGGGGTTTCTAGTCGGATGCAAGATGACCAAGTAGCTTTATTTAAAAAAGAAATTACTTTAAATCAAATAATAAAGAAGTACGGTCATTTAAGACCTGGAACTTATGATGCCACAGCTCCTGCTTATTGGGAGGATCCAGAATATTATTTAAAATCTGAAAGTAACAAGATCAATAAAAAACCTGTGGTTTTTGAACTATCTAAAGAGCAGGAGAAACTTATTTCCACAGCTTTTAAGGATCTAGATTTAGATATAAGTCCAATTGAAATAATGAAATATATTAAGAAGGCAATAATGGCACGTGAAGAAACAAAGCTAGAATTTACTTACAATTTAAGTAGGGCATTAGATTGTTTTATAGATTTTGGAAAAGAAGTAGGAGTTACTCGTCAGCATATAGTTTATTTAGAATATGAAGACTTCAAGCGGTTAGCCATTGGTGATTTAAATATTAATAATGCTAAGAAAATTATAAAAAGACGTATGGCAGAACATAAACTCAGCTATATGTTTGAAATTCCTTCACTAATAAAAAGTAAAAAAGATTTTTATTGTTTTGAACATTATAGCGCCCAAATAAATTTTATTACTAATAAGAAAGTAATAGGTGAATTAAAAAACTTAAGTTTGAGAGTTGAAGATGACATAGAAGGTAAAATTATTTTTATAGAGCAGGCAGATCCTGGTTATGATTGGGTCTTTGGCCATAATATTTTGGGATTAATCACCAAGTATGGAGGAGCGAACTCTCATATGGCGATTAGGGCAGCAGAATTAGGTCTTCCTGCGGCTATTGGAGTAGGAGACAAGTTGTTTAACAAGCTATCTAAAAGCAATAAAATTAAAATAGATTGCGTTAATCATAATATTATTATTATCAATTAAGGTACAATTTATATTTGTGAAGATATTAGCCATTAGTCAAAGAGTTGAGAATGTAAGCAATTACGATGAAAAGCGTGACTGCTTAGATCAAAGGTGGGCTTATTTAGTTCGCAAACTTGGCTTCTTACCTTATCCGTTGTCTAATCTAATTTCCCCTGAGGAAATCGTAGAGAGTATAAATATTTCTGCAATTATTTTAACAGGAGGCAATAGTATCTATAGGTTTGATAAGGATGCACAAGATTCATCTAGAGAGAGAGATCTTTTTGAAGAAAGATTAGTTAGGATTGCTATAGAAAAAAAAATTCCAGTAGTAGGGATTTGTAGAGGCATGCAAATAATTAACACTTTTTTTAATGGGTCAATATCAAAGATTGAGAATCATGTAGGGACTAGACACAAATTAAATTTTACAAATAAATATTTAAAAGAAAGAAGTAGAGATGTTAATAGTTATCATAAATGGTGCATAGAAGAACCAGGACTAGGAGAGTCGCTGTTTCCATTAGCCCTAGCTGAAGATGGAACAATTGAAAGTTTTTATCACAAAGAGCTTCCGATTTTTGGCATAATGTGGCATCCCGAGCGTGAGGTACCATTTAATCAAAACGATTTAAACCTTATAAAAGGCTTTTTTGAATAATGAGAGCATTAATTCTAGCTGCAGGTCAAGGAACTCGATTAAGACCACTAACTAATGATTTACCTAAAATTTTAGTAGAACTCTGTAATAAAACTTTATTAGAAAGGCAAGTTTCAACTTTAAAAAAAGCCGGGATTTCTGATATTGCAATAGCCACTGGTTATCGAGGAGAGCTTATTGAGAAACTAGGTTTCAATTGTTATTACAATGCCAATTATAAAACTACTAATATGGTTAATAGTTTGTTTAATGCTTTGCCATTTATTGAAAAAAAAGGTGATTTGATAATTTCATATGGTGATATTGTTTATGAGATAGATAACCTTAAAAAAATACTTGCTAGTAATGCTGAAGTTGGTGTGGTTATTGACAAAGCTTGGCTTCATTACTGGAAATTGAGATTCGATGATCCTTTATCAGATGCGGAAAGCCTCATAGTAGATAGTAATTGTAAAATAAGGGAATTAGGATCGAAGACGAGAAGTTATAATGATATACAAGGGCAATATATTGGTTTAATAAAAGTTAGAGGTGATAAGTTGGGCGAACTGATTAGTTTTTATAATCATTTGATGAAGAACAAACTTTTAAAAATGAAAGATTTAAATAATTTATATTTAACAGATTTTATACAATTACTAATTGATAACAACTGGGATGTCGGGGGGGTGTGTATAAAAGGTGGCTGGCTAGAGGTAGATTCTATAAGTGATCTTGACCTTTACGAAAGACTTGCAAAAGAAAAAAAATTAGATGCATATTGTAGGCTAGAAGATGAAAACATTCTTTAGTGACCTTAGTGAATTGATTAATTTTGTCCAGATTCCAAAAGTTCAAAAAAGTGTAGTATTTTATTCCGAAGGCAAAGACTCTTGGCTGCACCTAGAAGGACTAATAAAAGAATTTTTGAGAATCACAGATAGGGATATTTGCTATATTAGTTCTGATGTAGATGACCCTGGTCTCCTTTTAGGAGATCCTCAATATAAGTCTTTCAATATTAATAAAGGGCATATCCTGAATTGGTTATTCCGCAACATAGAAACAGACTTGATGGTGATGACAACACCAGATTTAAATACTTTTCAACTCAAATATTCTAAGAAGAAAGTTCATTATGTTTACGTACAACATTCTCTGGTAAGTCTTCATATGGCTTACCGTAAGGATGCATTTGAGCATTTTCAAACTATTTTTTGTGCTGGACCACATCATAAAAAAGAGTTAAGAGCTATAGAGCAAACTTATAATCA
>JAQWMJ010000012.1:0-10422 GCA_029246845.1 Thermodesulfobacteriota bacterium | reverse complement strand
ACTCTAAAGTAAGGGGATACATGTTTAGTTTGCTTTAAACTTTAATTGATAATCTTTTCCATTAAACTTCTCAAATATATATTGAACCATAGAATGGTTTATGGGTTTTGGATTCAAAACCTCTTCTATGTTCTTCTCGGCAACATAAGTTGTTTTCTCATCATCGCTTACTAAGACATGGCACCAAGGTTTATCTCTAGGTGGTTTTGTTTCTGCTACTTTGTCATACCATTCATCTGTTCCTTCGAAAGATGGATCAATATCAAATATGACGCCTGTATAATCAAACAATTTGTGTCTAACAATTTGACCAATTTTAAACTTAGTTTTAACTTCTTCCATAGATAAATTTTACACTAAAATACTTGATTTTTATAATCAAAAAAGTTCAAATATAAATAAGAAGGTTTTATGATTTCTATCAATAAAAATAATAAGGGTGAATTGACTGAAGCTAGAGGTAAAAGGGTTAAAAAGTCATCTTTGTACTCCAAAAATCTTGATTTTGAGTTAAGTAGAAGCAAATTTAATGATTTTTTGCTTTGTAAGAGATGTTTTTACTTAGATAGAGTTCTTGGTATCAAAGTGCCTGATATGCCTGGATGGACTTTAAATAGTACAGTTGATGAACTTTTAAAGAAAGAGTTTGATTTATGCAGAAAAACCCAAAAACAACATAGACTAATGATTAAGTGCAACATGGAGGGTATCGTCCCTTTTGATCATCCTGATATTGATAGATGGAGAGATGCTTTAAGAGGAGGAATTAAACATAGGTACAAAGATACAAATTTGATTATCAAGGGTGGTGTTGACGATGTATGGTTTAATCAATTTACAGAAGAAATAATAATAGTTGATTACAAGTCTCAAGCTAGCTTTTATAAAGTGAACACTGAAGATTACCTTTCAAATGTATTCCACGAATCTTATAAAGTTCAAATGGATATTTATGCTTACTTGTTCGAAAAAAATGGTTTTAATGTTTCTGAAGTTAGTTATTTTTATGTTGCTAATTGTAGAAAAGATATGAATGGATTTAATTCTAAACTGCTTTTTGATGAAACGATTGTTCCTTACAAGCTTAGAACACACTGGATTGATTCTAAGATTGAAGAGATGCTAAATGTGCTGAATTCTGAAGAGTTACCATCTTTTAACACCTTTTGTCAGAACTGTGCTTGCTCTAAAGCTAGAGCGGAGTTGGAATATTAAAAATTTTACTATGTAATTATTATTTCTTTCATTATATTTATTGCATGAAGTTCGTGTCCCTTTTATTATTTTTATTGCTCTCATTTAATTCTTATTCAGTGACAAAAGATGAGTGCATAAAATTGTACGAAAATAACTCTCTTTTTTGTTCTTCAGAATTTTGGGATGAAGTTGCAAAAATTAATAGAAAAGGTGTAGTTCATGAATATCAATTGCACAAATCGAATAGAGTTACAGGTTATATTCGGAACAATACTAACGAAGAACGATATGTCTATTTACGCTGGGTACTTCATGACGACGACCTTGCCCCTTTAATGTCTGACAGTCATACAATCTCAATTCTTGAACCAGGTGAAAAATCTCTTATTGATTTTATTTTTCATGAAAAGTCAAAAAAGCCTCTTTTAAAGGAAGGTTATTATTTAAGGCTGAGAAATTTCGAAGTAAAATAAGAAGAATTTAAGGAAAAATTCCCATTTCAATATAAGTATTAGCTATCTTTTCTATCCCAATTTTATATGCGGCATCTCTATAGGTTAAAGCCCCTTTGTGTTTAACTCTTTTGGTTTTTATTTCATCAAATGCCTGACACATAGTCTCATTTAAGGCATTATTGATTAGATCAATCTCTTTAATACTATTCTCACCTTGATTGTCAACTCTTCCCCACCTAACATGGTTAAGATTTTTAAGCCATTCAAAATATGAGACAATGACACCACCAGAATTTAAATATAAATCAGGGAGAATTATTATTCCATTCTTGGATAAATATTTATCTGCTTCATATGTAATAGGCCCGTTGGCACCTTCCGCAATAATTTTTGCTTTTATTTTATACATATTTGCTTCATTTATTACTTCTTCTAAAGCTGCGGGAACTAAAATGTCACATTCTTCATAAAAAACTGAGTAGGGGTCATCAAATGCGGTACATGATGCATAGTCAGTTAAATTTAAACCATTGCTTAAGTGTTCTTTCACAAGTTCCGGTTCTAGCCCTTTAGGGTTCAATATTGATCCATTATATTCGCAAATACCTATTATCTTGGCTCCTGCCTTATGTAAGAATAAGGCGGCATGGTATCCAACATTACCAAAGCCCTGTATTATCACACTTTTTCCTTTTAAACTCTTTTTTAGGCCTATTTTGGCCATTTCATCTTTATCATCTAATAACTCTCGTAATCCTATAAAAACTCCCCTCCCTGTAGCCTCCTTTCTTCCTTTTACTCCACCTTGCGCAATATTCTTTGAAGTAACAGATGCAGCTGAATCAATATTTGAATTTGATAAAGTTTTAAAAGTGCTATATATCCAACTCATTTCCCTGGAAGTTGTACCATAATCAGTTGCAGGAACATAAGTATTTGGTCCTAAGGAGTTTCTTGAATGTAGTTCAAATGTATATCTTCTTGTAATTCTTTCTAATTCACTCACTGAAAATTCTTTTGCATCTATTTTAATTCCACCCTTTCCGCCACCAAATGGAACGTTAACAAGGGCGCACTTAAATGTCATAAGTGAAGCAAGAGCTCTAACTTCATCTTCATTAACAACACTGCTAAATCTTATACCACCCTTTAAAGGGCTCATGTGATGACTATGTTCACCATGCCAAGCATCGATTACTCTGATTTCTCCGTTATCTAGTGTTATGGGAAACCTTAGGTGATAAACAGAGTCACATGATTTAATTTGGTCTGAAAGTCCCTTTGGAACCTGCAAGTGCTTAACTGCAGAATCATAAAAATGATTAAATGTTTGTAGAAAGTTCACATTTATAAAATAACATCAAATTTTCTTAATTAAACACATTATTAAATTATTCAAATTGATATGAATATAAATTAATAATCAGTATATTTTTTATGCTTGAAATCAATTAAGGGCATTGTAAGTAAAGTATTTAATCCATCGTTAGATAGGCTCTTAAGCTTTATACCAAAAATTTGAGGTATGAGTAAAATAATTTTCAATAGTTTTATAGGTAGATTAATAGTCACCTTATCTTGAATATCTAAAAGATCCTTGAAATTAACAGGTCCAGTATCATAGCAGTGAATTATTTCATTACTATCTATAGACCTAGTTTTACTTATAAAGCGAACTAAGTTTTTAACCCCAATATAATACATCGGATAGTCTCCATCACCAGGAATAGGGAAGAGGGGGGAATACTTGAACATACGATTAAGCTTCCCAAATACTCCACCTCCGTAATCAACAACAACAGAAGGTCTTATTATAGTTGATTTACTATATCCTTTAACTAACTCTTCACATTCAAGTTTTATTTTTCCATACGTAGTTTTAGGAGAAATTGCCATAAAAGAGGATATATAAATTAATTTTGATTTTCTTATTTTGCAAAAACTAATTAGATCCTCAGTTCCTTTGATGTTTATATTCTTATTGTCTAGTTCCTTGTTGGAGAAATCATGTGCTAAGTGGACTACGTTATTGATTTTAATATCAGAATCAATAACAGTATCAATACCAGTTTCCATTTTATATTGAATATAGGATTTATTTTTATAATTCTTTTTTGACCTAGATAAGAGAATAAGTTTTGACTTAGAAAGCTCTTCAGAAAGTTCTCTACCAATAAACCCATCAGCCCCAGTTATTATATCAAAATCATTGTTCACAAAGAAACTCTAAACAATCAAAAATATATATTCAAGCTATCAGTTAGTCCCTAATAGGAATTAAAAGACTTGATTCAATAGTGTTGAATAAGTATTTTAATTAATAATGCTAAACAAGAAAAATATTTTAGCTCTTTCAAGTATACTTTTTCTTTTACTCCTAAGTGTTTTGATTTACAGCTTCTTTAGTGATTTTGGTCTAAGAGATGATGAAGGATTTTACCTCTATTATTTAAAGCAAGGGATCACTGAGCCAACATTTACCTTTTTTCATTCCCTAGGCAATATCTTTGGATTTATTTTTTCTTACCAGTTGCTTGGCTTTAGACTTCTTAATTTATTATTTTTAATAATTTCAGTAAATCTATCTCTTATTTTTTGCTATCAATTCTATTTTAGTTCAAATAATTTAAGAAACCTAGACTTCTATTTAATTTTATCTTTGGTTAATATTATGACCTTAGGTTTTTTCTCTTTTATTCCTACTTTTTCTTATACTTCTTCGGCAACAATAGCTTGCTTTATGTGGTCTTCGCTAATCTTCTATATTTCTAAAAATGGAAGAAAAATGGACTCTTATTATTACTTACTTTTGGTTTTTACATTTTTGTTTGCTATTTCCTCTAGAATTCAATTGTTTGTTGTTCTAGGAGTGTCCTTACCTTTAATACTCTTTTTTATTAACAAGTTTATTAACAAAGAAACTAACATCTCTATATTTAAATCTTTAACAGTAGTCTCTGTTTTTACTACAACTTTTTTATTTTTTCATTTACATTTTCTAACTGAGATATTGCCAATAGGAAAGATAATTTATGAAACTTCCCATGACTCATTGCTTCTATTTTACTTAAGTAATTTATCGTATCTTATATTTCACCAAGATTTCTATATTATTTATGTTTCCATACTTTTAATAACATTTTATGTAATTTTAAAATATAAGTTAAACAAAAAACTACCATCAAGTATTCTAATCGTTCTAATATTAATACTAGTAATAAAAGATATTTATGGGTTCTCAAAGTCTTTCTATGATATAGCTGGTACACCATCAAACTATTCAAATAGAGCTCTCAGATACTTCTTCATTCTTACTATTTTTACTCCAATTTTAATTGGTTATTTTAATTTCTTAAAATCAAAGATTACTTTTCAAGAATATAAGATTGACAAGCGGTTTACATTTCTTTTTTTAGTTGCAGTTTCAGGATCTTTTTTTTCTTCTGTTGGAAATAATAGTAATTTCGTTTTTTGGGCATCATTTACAATTGGACTTACATCTATACCTTTCTTGTTCTCTTTGATAGCATTTAAAACAACTAATTCATTAAGGTTGATTACTGTAGTTTCACTTCTAGCTTTTTTAGTAAATTTATCAATAATTTATAGAGAGCAGATTTATCAGTTTAGAAGAAGTCCCATAAAGTCTTCTAATTTTAAAGTATCTTCTAGTCCTTTTCTCTCAAATATCAAAATTGATTCATATTCAGCGGATGTTATAGACAAATTTTTGATAACATTAAAGGATATTAATTTTAATTTTAAATCTGATAGAATTTTTTCTTATCCTGAATTACCAGGTTTGTTAGCCAGCTCAAAAGCTATATCATTTGGAGATGCTCATAATCAACACTTGTTTTCTAAGAAACAATTTCGTGAATTAAAATCCATAGAAACAAAGGTATGTGCTTTTCTAATACATGAGAATCTAAATCAGATAGAAAATGTCTATATTTTACAAGGGGAAGCAATGTCTCAAACTATACAGGATTGCTTATTTCAGATAATTGAGAGTGAAAGTAACGTAGAAACTTATAGCTTAGGAGAGTTAATTAATATTGGAATGGCTTACAATGACTACTCTACTTATATGACCGAGATAACTCTTAAGGGCCCTTATAAAGTAATAGGGAAGTAGTCTATTTACTTTCTTTTATTATTTTGTAAACAATTTCCTCATCCACAAACTTCGCTCTGTTGTCAGTCTTTAATAGGACTGGTTTTTTAAGTCTTTTTTTATTTTTAGATCGATTTCTTTTTAAATTTTCATATTTCTTTTTTTTGTTTGCATCTTTAGGTGTATTTTTATTAAACGTCCTCTTTCTCTTTTGGGAATCCTTAGAGAAGGGTACGCTCTTTTTCTTGTCTCTGTCATCTGACCTGGTTTTGTCTTTAAACTTCTTGTCTCTATCGTCGGATCTAGTCTTATCTCTAAAGCCTCTATCTTTATGTTTAGTAGAAGTACTATCTGAAATCTTATTTTTTGTTTTAGGATCTAAAATCTTTTGTATAGCTCTCCATTTTAAGTGATCATTTGGTGTAATAAAGCTAACTACACTACCTGACATTCCTGCTCTTGCAGTTCTACCAATTCTATGGATAAAATCCTCTGCTACTTGAGGGAGGTCAAAATTTATTACATGTTCAATCTGTGGAACATCAAGACCTCGACAAACTATATCAGTCCCAATTAAAACTGAAAATTTATTATTCCTAAAATCTGAAATAATTCTATTTCTCCTATTTTGCTTAAGGTCACCATGGATGGCAGTTGCTTTAACTCCATCAAAAGAGAGTTTTTTGGCCATTCTATCACAAGCATATTTTGTCTTTATAAAGACTAAGACTGAACCACTCCTATTCTTCAGTTCCTCAACTAGTTGATCATATTTTTCATTCGATCTAATCTTTAAGATTTCTTGTTTTAAATTCTTTGGAATTTGATTTATAGAACCAATACTTATTCTCTGAGGATTAACAAGGTACTTGTCTGCTAATCTAGAAATGTCATCAGGAATAGTAGCTGAGAACATCAAAGTTTGTCTTTTCCCTGTCATGTTTCTAACTATCTCGTCAATTTGAATTCCAAATCCCATATCAAGCATTCTATCAGTTTCATCAAGGACGAGAATCTTAGTTTTTTTAACATATAAAGATTTTCTATTAATATGGTCATTTATTCTTCCAGGTGTACCAATTATAATTCTTGGCCCTCTTTTAAGGTTTCTCAATTGGTTTGTAATCGATTCACCACCAATTAAGGCAGTAACTTTCAGAGTATTTTTATATCCTAATAATTCGCGAATTACATCATATATTTGCTTCGCTAGCTCTCTGGTCGGTGCCAATATAACAGCAATGCCATTCTTGTCTTTGTTTAAGTTTTCAATTATTGGTATTCCAAAGGCAGCAGTTTTTCCCGTTCCAGTTTGCGCAGACCCCAATATATCTAATCCTTTTAGCCCAATTGGTATAGATTGTTCCTGTATGGGCGTTGGATTTACAAACCCCATATTTTTTAAGGAATTATTTATCGTTTCAGATAAGCCAAAGCTTTCGAAAGTAGATAATTTAATATTATTATTGTTTTTCAATTTGTCTGAACTATATAGGAGTATTTATTAATTGCAACAAAGTATTATTTCTATTTATTTTGAAGGTGTCTGAGTTACAGTCATTGTAAAGATAGGTGCACGCATACCGACGGATGTGCAATTATATTTTCCAGCTCCATCAGAGGTAGCATATGTAGCCCTTATTGATGTAGTTGACTTCATAAGCATTTTTATTGCAATATTATCAGTCTCGTCTATTTTCATAAAAGTACCCAAAGAGTAAGTGACTCTAATTCTGTCAGCGTCGCTATCACTACTTATTCTAGAGCCTGAGCTATCAATAAGTTCAATAAGATTGCCATTAGCATCAGTATAATGGTAAGTGCTTGCACCAAAGTTCTTAGTTGTTAAGGTAACATTTGCTTTATTTCCAGATGTTCTAATACTTGAAGTCCTTAGGTCTCCGTAGGTTGAATCCTGGGTACCGGCAGTTACACAAGATTTAGAATCAGATGTTGTAAAGCCACCTTTAATGACAAAAACATTACTCGCATAGCCTCTGAATTTATCATAAGTACCTTTTTTTACTTTTTTAATATTTGGCATATAGTCAAAATTTTGGCTAGTAATGTCATAGGTTGCATTTTGTTTCTTTAAGACCCAAGTGGCACCAGTAGTAGAGTTGTAGAATTCTCCACTTGTTACAGTCATTTGATAGACATCCGCGCTGGTATAACAAGACCTGTTGCCATAGTCACTACTAGTACAGCTATAAATATCAGTTGAGGCTTTTCCTGCACATGCACAAGAATATGAATCAATTGGGGATAGTAATATAATTGTAAAGATAATGATAATATATTTATATAATTTCATTTTTAGTTACCTCCAACTTGGAAGGACCCTGATTGAGATCTTTCGACAGTGATTTTATTTTGTCTTCTTACTTTTTCTAGTAAAGTCGTTCTTACATCACGCTGACCAAAAGGGTCTGTTGAGTAAAGCTGACCTTCTGGACCAAATAGTGTTGGCTTGTTTCTTTTTGTGTTAGTAACTGAGATTCTAACAAACCAGTAGTTCTGATCTATTCCGTCACTTTGGCGATCATCGTTATATCCTAGCTCTGCGACTAAATTCTGATTAAGGTAAAGTTCTGATGAGTAACGTATTGAAGTAGGGTCTTCTCCTAGATGACCATTAAACTTTGAATAAGCTACAAAGAATTTTGTCCATGGAAGATATGGAAGAGGGTGTCCTAATTCAAGGTCAAATCCATCTAGGGCTTTTTCGAGTCCATTGACATTGTCAATTTTAATATCTTTTGTTCCACTTAGCCCTTCGTAATAGTTAACATTTAAGTCAAGTAAACCTTTTTTCATTTCACCACCAACGCCAATTCTGTAATGATCAGAGCTGAACTCATAGTCATAAAAAGAATTAATACCTAATACTAAGTTGTGGTCGCTATTATAGTTTCTGTAACCAAGTCCTAAATTTGTACCTATTCTTCTATCTTGAAACTGCTCAACTGACATAGCATTTAATTGTGAAAAGAACGTGTGTTTCAAGTCCGCTGTTTGTTTTATTGGGATTATGGTTAATATAGAGAAATCTATTAATGTTTTACCATCTGAATCTTCAGAGAATCCTATTGCCCCTTCAGAGTTCTTAAAGAAAGAGTATTTAGAGTTTGATGCGGCATTAGCATATGACTCTTCGGCATATGATGATGCCTTTGATAGTATAAAATTCTTTTTATCTCCAGTAAAAGCATCAATCTGCGATCTCGCTTCACTGTATTCGTGATATAGGATCTTTTCTTCTTCTTTTAAAGATTCGTTCATTTCATTAGAGAGAACATTGAAAGGTGAGACTAGGAGTAGGAATAAAAAAATGTAATATTTCATTTTTTTATTTTACATAAAAATTAACAATAAAATCAAGCACTTTTAACTATTTCTCATCATCTTTGAACTCAATATTATCTTGTTCAAGCTTAGAATCATTTTCCACAAGCTTCTCTAGTGGCCTAGGAGTTTGTATAATCTTTTCAACATCTAGTATTTCTTGTGATGATTTGACCCCCATTTCCTCTAGTTTTTTAACTGATGGAATCAATCGTCCCTCTACATTTCCTACAAGGGTATTCCAGTTGGTAATAGTTGATTCTATTGAACTCTTAAGCTTGTTAAGGTTTTTTGTACTGTTAGCGAAATTATTATGGACTGCTGAGGCTGCTTTTCCAATTTGCTCGATCTGACTTTGTACTTTAAGTATCCCATTTATATAGGCCCACATTAATATTATAAAATTAAGATTATCAGGCCCAGCCATAATAACCCCGTCCTCTATTTTATTAGTTTCTTTGTCTATTAGTTCTTTCACAATTAGGTAAACATTCTCATTAGGTATGAACATAACAATAAATTCTGGTGTTGATTTTCCATTAATAGTAAGATTTTGATATTCTTTTTTTGATAATTTTTTTGCCTCATTGGAGACCTTGTCCTTTATATCACTTTTAATTTCCTCCATTCGTTCCTTAGAAGTTTCTTCATTTTTAAGTTCTTTTATAACTTCAAGATTTGCTGTTGCTTTTGAGTCGATTATCAAACACTTATCTTCAGATATGAGTATCGCATCTGGTTGATATGACCTACCATCAGCTATAGGTACGTTAACTTGGGTCATATAATCAATATTTTTCTGTAAGTTGTGGAACTTGAAGAGATTTTCTAATTGAAATTCCCCTAAATCTCCAGCTAAGCTAGAACTAGCGCCAAGAATCTTTGAAAAATCATTTATTTCACCTTTCATTTCTCTAGTAACATTGTCCAGAGCCCCAATAGTTGAATCTATCCTGGCGAAATAATCATTAAATTCCTTAGATTGTTCATTTATGCTCTTAATTAAGTTTTGAGATTCCTTCTCAAAATTTTCTGTTTGAGACTCGGTGTTTTCCTTAACAACCTCAAGTACAAGCTTCTCCATATTAACTTTCTCGTCAATAAATGCTTGTCTTAGATTTTTATTGTCAGACTCCATTTTTCCAAGGACTTTGTTTAAACTATCTCTCAATTCCTTCACTTCGTCTTGATTATTTTGGGAGTCAGACACGTTAACTTTTTTGTAAATTACAAAAAAACCTATTGCTAGAAGAATTATAAGAATGTAATCCATATAAAAAGTATTATAATTGAAATAAGAGAGATATT
>JAQWMJ010000009.1:0-43658 GCA_029246845.1 Thermodesulfobacteriota bacterium | reverse complement strand
GGGGATTTGAACCCCTGTTTTCGCCGTGAAAGGGCGGTGTCCTAGACCAGGCTAGACGATGGGGACATGAGCCGTGCAGGATTCGAACCTGCGACCCACTCCTTAAAAGGGAGTTGCTCTACCAACTGAGCTAACGGCCCTTTATTCTCGTTCATTATAGCTTGTTCGCTTTTTTTGTCAAAGCCAGGTTAATATCTAAGATAATGATCTCTAATAATTTTAATAAAAATTTTATTTATGCAACTTTTGCCAATTGTCTATTTTTTGTAAATTTCTCATGCTTCTTTTTATTGCCCTTATTTTTAGATAGTAACAATTATTCGAAATCCGATATTGGCATAGTGATGTCAACTTTTGGTTTCTCCTCAATACTACTGACTCCCTATACTTCAACCTTAATTGATAAGTATGGAAAAAAATTGTTATCACTCATTGCCTTAGTAATAATGATTTTTTCATCACTATTATTTATTTTTATTATCAGCTTTGAGATGATATTACTCTTAAGAATTTTACAAGGTGCTGCTTTCTCGATATTTTTTAATTCATCCTCAGCGATAGCATCTAATTCATTAGATGATAACGATAAACAGTTTGGCCTTTCATTGTTTAGTTCATTTACAATTATTTCTTATTTCCTAGGACCCTTCTTCTCAGAGAAAATAATTATAAAATTTGGCTATAGTGAATTCTTTATTTATGCAGCATTCTTTTCTTGTCTTTCCTTTGCTTTAATGTTTTTGGTAGTAGAAGAAAAAGAAGATAGAGATGATCGAATTGATACTAGTAGTTTTTTCACAATTATAAAAGAGAACAAGATTTTTAAAATTCTATTTGCCAACTTTCTCTTAGCCTCTGGTTTTGGAGTTATCATGAATTTCTTATCTCTTTTCTTGAAAGAAAGAGATCTTTCGATTGGGCTCTTTTTTGTTGGGTATAGCATTGTGGTTTCTTTATCAAGAATTTTCCTCTCTAGCAGATTGTCGTCTAAGAACTTGTTTAATAAAATATTAATGATGCTAACTCTTTTTACTTGTGCTATTTTCTTCGTCCCACATATAAACAATACTTTCCATATAATTCTATTTTCAGTCTTTTTTTCATTAACTTATTCTTTAGTCTATCCGCTGCTATCTTCGATAGCTCTAAAAGGAAAAGCCAAGTCCTTAAGTGGTAGGATTTTTGGTGCAATAAATTCCTCTTTTAGCATAGGTGTAAACCTAATGACATTCTTCTTTGGATTTATTGCTGAAGTATATGGATTTAATATTATGTTTAAATCTGCATCTATCATAATATTCATAGGGACGTTGTTACTTTATATACATGAAAAGAGGACAATTAGGTGAGTTTAGAATTAAGAGAGTTAGTTGCTATAGAATTCAAAAGAAATGGTCTTTTTTATGTAGATAAGATTGGTGAGGTTTTTGAATTGTATGCAGATTTGCTAATATCAGAAAATAAGAAATATAATTTGACTAGCATAATAAACCCCCAAGATATAGTCGACAAGCATTTTATTGACTCTATTCTAGGTTTTGAAAAATTCAAAGAAAAAAATCCTAAAACCCTACCTTTGGTTATTATGGATATAGGGACTGGTGCAGGGTTCCCTGGAATACCACTGATTTTATATGATCAGATTTGCAATAAAGGTAAACGCATTAAAGAAATTCATCTAGTGGATTCAAATAAAAAGAAGACGGAATTTTTATGCTTGGTTGGAGATATCCTGGCAAAGTCTTTGGGTAAAAAACTATTTACTGTTCACAATAATCGACTTGAAACATTAGAACTAGTAGGAGATAGCCCAGACCTCTTTCTTAGTAGGGCAACAGGCAATATTAATAAGGTAATTGAACATCTTGGAGAATTTCTTGTTAAAAATGGTCAAATACTAAATGCTTCATCTCTTCTCTATTATGGCGGGCTTAATGTTCAAAGACTAAAAGAGGGGTATGAATTGAAGAGCAAGACGGACTATGGACATAGAGTCCAGTTCAATGTTTCAATGGAAATTATAGCAGAATTTGAATTCTCTATTCACAACTATAGGAGAATTAATATTATGTATAGTTTGAATCCAGGAACTTGACCAAACCTTATATACGTTAAATAGGCTTAATAGTATCTAGGCTATATTGGCAGCTATTTCACGGATCTGATTCAGATAAGTTTTTATCTCAATTGCGAATTCAGATAGTTTAGGATCTTTACTTTTAGAGGAAATTGTATTTGCTTCTCTATTAATTTCTTGCATGTAAAAATCAATTCTTAAACCTTTTGATCCTTTCTTCTTTAGAACTTTATTAAGTTCAGATATATGTGAATCTAATCTAATTATTTCTTCTTCAATATCTACTTTATCCAAGGCACTATTTATATCGTTTTTAATATCTAGAAGGTTAATATTCGCAACATTCTGAATTATTTCATCAGAGTATTTTTTTTCCAAGCTGGACCTGTATCTACCAGTTCTTTTAACAATCCCCTTCTTAATTTTTTCTATCCTTAAGAGTTTCTTAGATATGTCTTGTATAAGATTTTTACCTTCTGATAGCTGACTCTTAATTAATTCATTAATTCCTCTACTTACAAGTTTAATTTGAAAATCTAAAGATTTATCAGAAGACTGCTCGATTCTGGACTCTTTGTTCATCATCTCACCCAGCTCTCCAATTGAAATAGTTGGGTTTATATTGTAACTTCGAGCAAGCTTTGAAAATTTAGCCAACTCATTTTCTAAACTTTTACTCTTAAACGAATCCTTCTTTTGATACTCAATTGAGATTCGAACCTTACCTCTTTCAAAACTTTTTCTAACAAGCTTTTTTAATTTTTCCTGCATTTCATAGTTGTTTAGATGGTCATATATTTGTACATCAAGGGTTTTGCTATTTTCAGATCGTAATTGAATTGTAAAATTAGTTGAGTTTGTAGCACCCGAAATTGATGAAAAACCTGTCATACTTCTAGTCATTTACAATTTCCTAAAACCTTTGAATTATTCATATTAACAAGTATTATGCTTTATTTATGAGTAAAAACAAAAAAACTATCCTAGTTAACGGTGCCCTAGGTAAAATGGGAGAGGCAATAGTTTCACTGTGCAAAGATAGTGATGATATTGAAGTTAAATATGCAATTGACAGCCCTAAGCATGAACTCATTGGAGAATCTTTGTACTCAGACAAAGATAGAAAAAAATTTAAACTAAAAGATATTAAAGTTACCAAAAGTCCTTTGAAATTTGATTCAGACTTAATTATAGACTTCTCTACCCCGAATTCCGCAATTTTATTAGCAAGAAAAGCTGGTAAGTCTAGGATTCCGTTTGTTACTGGAACCACAGGATTTACTTCTAAGCAAATTGCGGAGTTAAGGAAAATATCAAAGAAGATTCCAATTTTGCAATCTTACAACATGAGCTTGGGCATCAACCTATTAACAAAAATAATAAATGAAAATATTAAGTATTTTTCAGCTACTGATTTAGAAATTACCGAAACCCACCATAAAGACAAAATAGATTCACCAAGTGGAACAGCTTTATTGTTGGCAGACTCTATATCTAAATCTTTAGGAAAAAAAACGGAAAATTTAATTAATTTTAGGGGCAAGTCCTCCTTAGTGAAAAGAAAGAAAGGGGAAATTGGAATGAGTGTTATTAGGGGTGGTGATATTGTTGGTGAACATAAGGTGTCCTCATTTGGTTATAAAGAAAATATATATTTAATACACCAGGCTCTTGATAGAGAAGTCTTCGCTAGTGGTTCAATTAACCTTGGTTTAAAGCTAATGAAAAAGAAAAAAGGATTTTTTTCTGTTCAAGATTTAATTTAATGGGATTTAGTTTAAAACATAAAGATTCAAAATCCGAAGCCAGAGTAGGGTTGCTTGCAACTAAGTCAGGTGAAATTGAGACACCTGTTTTTATGCCAGTTTGTACGAAAGGGGTTCCTAAGGCATTAACCACAAATAATCTAAAAGACTTGGGCTTTGATATGGTTGTTGCCAATGCTTATCATCTTTTTTTAAAGCCTGGACATGAACAAATTAAGAATTACGGTGGACTGCATTCATTTATGGATTGGGATAGAAATATTCTATCTGACAGTGGTGGATTCCAGGTTTACAGCCTTTCATCTTCGGCTAAAATAAGTGATGACGGAGTTTCCTTTAAGTCCTTCTTGGATGGATCAGTTAATTTTATTTCGCCTGAGCTTTCTATTGAAATCCAAGAGTATCTTGGATCTGATATAATGATGATTTTTGATGACTGCCCTAAACCAGATTCAGACTATTCTCGAATTCTAGAATCAATCAATAGGACTAGAGAATGGGCAAATAGATCAAAAAAAGCTAGAAAATCAGACTCAAAGTTGTTTGGAATAGTGCAGGGAGGAATTTATGAAGATTTAAGAAAAACTTCGCTCGACCATATGTTAGATATTGAATTCGATGGTTATGCAATTGGTGGTCTCGGTTTAGGAGAAGGGCAAAATAAGACTTATGAGGTAACTGAGCAGCTATGCTCAATGATTCCTAAAGACAAGCCTAGATATTCTATGGGGATAGGAAAACCTGAGGATATAATTAATTCTGTGGAGCTAGGGGTTGATATATTCGACTGTGTAGTTCCAACTAGAAATGCTAGAAATGGGACCCTATATACCAAGGATGGTAAAATTAATATAAAAAATAGTATTTATAACATGTCTGACAAATCAATCGATGACGACGACTTAAACCACCCATGTTCTGGCTACAGTCTTGGCTATATTAGGCATTTGTACTCATCTAAAGAGATTTCAGCTTTGTCTCTAATGTCTATGAGTAATTTATATTTTTATAAGCAATTAATTGAATCTATTAAAAAGTCCATAAAAGATGGTAAGTTTATAGACTTCAAGAGAAACTTTTTAGAGAGGTACCAAAATGAACCAAATTAAATTTAAAATAATCCCCGGGATTTTCATTCTCCTATTTATTGCTTCCTGTGCACCCCCGCCTGATTCTGGAAGTTCTCCATTAGGGTTCATTGGACCATTTTTGCCATTCGTTTTAATAATAGTCTTATTTTATTTTTTAATAATCAGACCTCAGAGTAAACAGCAAAATGCTAGAGATGATATGTTAAAGTCTCTAAAGAAAGGAGCAAATATTTTAACTAATGGTGGAATGCTAGTTAAAATTATTGATATCTTAGACGATGATATTCTAATAGTAGAAATTTCTAAAGGGGTTAGCATAAAAATTAAAAGAGAATTTGTTAATTCTGTAATTGATAAAGAGGAAAAATAAATAAAAATTAATTTTAATGAATAAGATCAAATTATATAAATATTTTTCATTTTTAGTTCTTTTGCTTTCTTTGATTTTTATTTATCCAACTTTTCAATCAAGTAATCTACCAAGTTGGTGGAATTACTTTTTCCCTGCAAATAAAATTAATCTGGGTCTAGACTTAAGAGGTGGAATATTTGTTGTCCTTGGTCTGGATAAAGAAGTCTCTACCAATGTTATTGTTGAAAAGGAAGCGTCAAAAGTAAGAGTAAGTATATTAAATAAGAAAATCCTATTTAGAGATATAGTGTCTACAGATAATAAAAGCATCCTTTTAACTTTTTATGACGACAGGAGCTTTGAAGACGCTAAGACAACACTTGAAGATGATACTAATTATATTTTAGATACAACTTCAAGATCAATAAGTATTTCTTTGACAGAAGAGTTTTTGGCTAAAACAAAGCAAAAGTTATTAAAGCAGGTTAAGAATATTTTATCTAACAGAATTGATCAGTTTGGTGTAATAGAATCATCTATTCAGTTGTCAGGCTCTGAAAGAATAATCGTTCAAATTCCTGGTATTAGTGAAACTGATAGGGAAAGAATTTTAAATATAATATCTAAAACAGCTATGCTTGAATTTAAGCCTGTAATTGAAGAATCCAACTCTAGCTCTTTATTAATTCAGAAGTTTAAAGATCAGAAAAATAAGTACTCATTTTACGAGGGGACTTTGGGTAATTATATAGCAACTACTAAAAGTTCTAAGTTGAAAGGTGAGTCTATTGAAGATGCTAGTGTTTCATACGATGAATTTAATAGGCCATATGTTTCTTTTAGTCTGAACAAGGCAGGCTCTGCTGTTTTTTCTAAACTTACTAAAGAAAACATAGGCAACAAGATAGCAATCATTCTTGATGGGAAAGTGAAGTCTTCACCAGTTGTACAAAGTCAAATTTTTGGAAGTGGAAGCATTAGCGGTACTTTTAGTTTTGAAGAGGCAAATGACTTAGCAATAATATTAAAATCCGGCTCTCTACCTATACCGATTTCAATTCTCCAGGAAAAGACAATCGGACCGTCTTTAGGTTTAGATTCAATTGCAAATGGTAAGAACTCAATGATCTTAGCATCTCTATTAATATTCATCTTTATGATTTTTTATTATAGAAGACTAGGCGTAGTTTGTGATTTGGCTTTAGGTTTTAATCTTATATGTATCTTTGGGCTATTGTCTCTATTCGGGGTTACTTTGACCTTCCCAGGAATTGCAGGCTTAGTATTGACTCTTGGGATGGCTGTTGATGGAAACATTATTATATATGAGAGAATCAAAGAAGAGTTAAGAAAAGGTAAAGACTCAGTTTCAAGTATAGAGTTGGGATTTGATAGGTCTGTCTCTACTATCCTAGATGCCAATTTCACTACTCTTATTGCAGCAATCTGTATGTTTTTCTTGGGCGATGGTCCAATAAAGGGTTTTGCTGTAACTCTATCAATTGGCCTTTTCTCTACAATCTTTTCAAACATAGTTGTTGCTAGAGTTCTGACAAAGTATTTAGTTAAATCATTAGTATTTCCAGAGGGCAAAAATGAGGTTTAATTTTTTTAAGAATATGAAGACGACTTTTATAATCTCATCCCTTTTGATTATATTTTCTTTGTATAGCATCAATAAAAGTGGACTTAACTATGGAATAGAATTTATGGGTGGAACAGAGCTGGTTGTATCATTCCAAGATGATGTAAAAGTAGAGGATATTAGAGCAGACTTTATTAAGGCTAACTATAATACGTTGACAATACAAAATTATGGAGACAGCTCTAACAATGAATTTCTGTTAAGACTTCCTATTGAAGAAACAACCGAAGTAATTAATGTTCAAAAATATAAAAGAAACTTGAGAAATGTTCTTGACGCAGAATTTTCACCCGAAGGATATTCTATTAAGAGGATAGATTTTATAGGTCCAAAGGTTGGCAAAGAGTTAGTAAGGAATGGTATCTATTCAATTATCTTTGGTTCTATGGCAATATTAATTTATGTTTTTTTCAGGTTTAGTTTTAGTTTCGGAATTGCTTCAATATGTGCACTATTTCATGATTTTATTTTGACGGCTTTCTTGATTAATATACTAAATATTGAGATTACTCTTTCTTCAATTGCTGCAATTCTTACTGTAATTGGTTATTCCGTTAACGATACAATTGTTATCTTCGATAGAGTAAGAGAAAATATCAAAAATCTATCTGAGTCTTTGGAGGATGTAATCCAAATTAGCATTGTTCAGACTCTATCAAGAACAATATTGACAGTTATAACAGTACTTATTGTTTTAATACCTCTTTATCTTGTGGGTGGCGTAGAAATTAAAGATTTAGCGCTTATAATGATTTTAGGAGTTGGTATAGGGACATATTCATCAATATTTTACGCACCCTACCTAATGTATCTATTTAATAAAAGGAACAAGAATGATTAATCAATTTGTACCGAAAATTATCAATGAAATTTCTAAAATAGATACTGAACACGAATTGATGAATTTAAAGTCCAAATATCTCGGAAAGAATGGTGAGTTTACAATTTTTACAAATTCAATAAAAGATTTATCAATTGAAGAGAAAAAAAAACAAGGTCCTATAATTAATTCTATAAAAAAAGAAATTGAATCCATTATTGCAGACAAATTCAAAAACCTCAGAAGATTAGCAATTGATAAAAAGCTTGCTGAGGAAAAAATTGATATTAGCTTGCCTTCAAAGGGGAGCTCTAATGGATCCATACATCCTCTTTCGATAGTGTCAGAAGAAATTGTACAAATATTTACTCAGTTTGGTTTTGAGGTCTTTGAAGGTCCTGAAATTGAATCTGATCATTATAATTTTGAGGCTTTAAATATTCCAAAGGATCATCCTGCAAGAGATATGCAGGACACTTTCTATTTGGGAGAAGGAAATTTACTAAGAACACATACTTCCCCAATGCAAGTTAGAATTATGGAGTCTAATGATCCACCAATTAAAATAATTTCTCCCGGAAAAGTTTATAGATGCGATAGTGATGTGACTCATACTCCAATGTTCCATCAGATAGAAGGCCTCTTAGTCGACAAATCTATTACATTTGCTAATTTAAAAGGAGTCCTTAATGAATTTATTTCTAGGTTCTTTGGTGACAACATTAAGACTAGGTTTAGGCCGAGCTATTTCCCTTTTACCGAACCTAGTGCGGAGCTTGATATAGAATGGAAAGACAAGAATGGTTCCAAGGCTTGGATGGAAGTCCTTGGATGTGGAATGGTTAACCCTAAAGTTTTTGAGTCAGTAAATTACAACTCGGACGACTATACTGGTTTAGCTTTTGGAATGGGTATCGAAAGATTAGCTATGATAAAGTTTGGTATTACAGATATTAGATATTTTTATCAAAATGATATAAAGTTTTTAAAACAATTTTAGTTTTAATTTTGGAGGATTATTAAATGGGAATTAAACCTGATCACTGGATAAGAAAGATGTCACTTGAGAATAAAATGATTGAACCTTTTGTTGAAAAACAAACTACTAATGGGGCAATTTCATATGGTGTTTCATCCTATGGCTACGATATTAGAGTAAGTAATGAATTTAAGGTATTTACCGATGTATATAATACAGTGGTTGACCCTAAAAGTTTTGATGAGAAGTCTTTTGTCACAATCGTTGGTGATGAATGTATAATTCCTCCAAACTCTTTTGCTTTAGCAAGGACGGTAGAATATTTTAGAATACCTAGAAGTACTGTCACCGTATGTGTAGGAAAATCTACATATGCAAGGTGTGGCATTATTGTTAACGTTACGCCTTTTGAGCCTGAATGGGAAGGTCATGTAACCCTGGAGATTTCAAATACTACACCACTTCCAGCTAGAATTTATGCGAATGAGGGGATAGCTCAAGTCCTTTTCTTTGAAGGAGACGAAGAGTGTGATATTTCATACGCAGATAAAAAAGGTAAGTATCAGAATCAAACAGGAATCACCTTACCTAGGATGAAAGATTAGGGCTTTTATTAAGCTAACTGCATGTTAAAATTCAAATAACAATTATGGCATCTGAAAAAAAAACTGTTTCTAAAAACAACTATAATGCTAAATCTATTCAAGCCCTGGAAGGTCTTCAAGCCGTAAGGAAGAGACCTGGAATGTATATTGGGGACGTAGTTAAGAGAGGCTTTCATCATTTAGTTTTCGAAGTTATTGACAATTGTGTTGATGAAGCTCTAGCAGGATTTTGTGACGAAATAAACATTATTATTAATGAAGATGAAAGTATTTCATTAGAAGATAATGGAAGAGGGATTCCTGTTGATATGCACCCACAAAAAAAGAAACCTGCAGTGGAAGTTATTTTAACCACATTGCATGCTGGGGGAAAGTTTGATTCTAAGACTTATGCTGTTTCGGGCGGACTCCATGGAGTTGGTGTTACAGTGGTAAACTTTTTGTCTGAGTTTCTGGAAGTAGAGATTTCTCGAGATGGGGCAGTCTGGCATCAAAGGTATGAATTTGGAAAAGTTGCATCAAAACTTAAGTCTATAAAAAAATCATCTAAAACCGGTTCGAAAATTACGTTTAGACCTGATAGTAAAATATTTGAACCCGTTATTAATACTAATGGAAGATATGATTTTGAGCCCAAATTCGATTTTGAATATCTGTGTAACAGAATTAGAGAATTAGCCTTTTTAAATGGTGGATTAAAGTTAGCAATTAATGACAAAAGAGTCGATAAGTCAGAAACCTTTTTTTATAAAGGTGGAATTAATTCTTTTGTAGAGCACCTTAACAAAGGTAAGAAAACAGTTAATTCCAAACCAATTTTTATTCAAGGCTCTAAGGAGGGAACTGTTGTAGAAATTGCAATTCAATACAATGAAGGATATTCAGAGAATGTCTACTCCTATGTCAACAATATCAACACCATTGAAGGTGGTACCCATCTTACCGGATTCAGGGGTGCTTTAACAAGATCTATTAACAAGTATGCAAAGGATCAGAATCTCTTCAAAAATCAAAGTATCCAAATAACTGGTGATGATACAAGAGAAGGTTTAGGCGCTGTTGTGAGCATAAAGGTTCCAGAGCCTAAATTTGAGGGGCAAACTAAAACTAAGCTTGGCAATTCAGAGACTTCAGGAATCGTCGAGTCACTAATGAATGATTTTTTAGGTGATTTTTTTGAAAAAAACCCTTCACAAGCAAAAAAAATAGTTGGTAAATCAATTGATGCCGCCAAAGCTAGAGAAGCTGCAAAAAAAGCAAGAGATTTGACCAGAAGGAAGAGTGCACTGGATTTAGGTTCTCTGCCAGGAAAATTAGCTGATTGCCAAGAAAAAGATCCGGAAAAATCAGAACTTTTCATTGTTGAAGGAGAGTCAGCTGGAGGTTCAGCAAAGCAAGGTAGAGATAGGAAAACTCAAGCAGTTCTTCCGTTAAAAGGAAAAGTTATAAATGTTCAAAAAGCTAGATTAGATAAAGTTTTAAGTAATGACGAGATTGGTACCTTGATTACAGCGATGGGAGTGGGAGCACCGGTAGTTTCACCAGATAGCGATGAAGATAACGGCATAGATATTGAAAAACTTAGATACGGAAAGATTATCTTGATGACCGATGCCGATATTGATGGTTCGCATATAAGGACCTTGCTGTTAACTTTCTTCTATAATCACTATAAAGAACTAATTAGAAAGAAAAAATTATTTATCGCTCAACCTCCACTATTTAAGTTGAAGAAAGGGAGTAAGGATACTTACTTGCAGGATGAAGATAGTTTAAACGACTTCCTTCTGGAAAATTCAATTAATGAACTTATCACGGATGAGAGTTTTAGTAAAAATAAAATTACTAAAGATGACATGTTGAAAAGTATTGCTCATTTTAGGCGATATAAGGTTTATTTAGACAATCTAGAAAGATCTGGCATGGACATAAGAATATTAAATATTATTATACCAATCCTAGCCGAGCTAGGAGATGTTAGTATTCCGAAATTAGAAAAGGCATCAATTAAAGAAATAAAAAGATTAAAGGCAGAAAAGCCTTTAGAGGACTACATATGCCATAAAGACTCAACTAGTTCGCTAACTTTCTCAGTTAAAAATCAAGGTAGAACTAAAGAAACAGTCGTTACATCAACGTCTTTAGAGTCCCAGCTTTTTCAGAAAGCAGTAAAAGAGTATTCTACAAGCATTGACAAGATTAACTTTCCTCTAATATTAGAATCTAAAGTCGGGGAAAGATACGAATTTGCAAATTTAGACCTACTTCTTGATAAGTTAAGCGAAATAGGTAAAAAGGGTTATTCTATTCAGAGATACAAAGGCTTAGGGGAAATGAATCCAGAACAACTTTGGGAGACTACCCTTGATCCTTCGTTAAGAGTACTAAGAGAAGTTACAATTGCGGAAGTTGAAGATATTGAGCAGGATACAAAGGAAAGAAACTTATTTGAAGATTTAATGGGCGATCAGGTAGAGCCTAGGAAGAAAATTATTGAAGATAACGCACTGTATGTTTCCAACTTAGATATCTAAACTATTTCTTTGCTATTTTCTTTATATCATTAATTTCTTTGTTTACACTATCATTAATTTCATCTTTCATGTTAGTTATGTTTCTATAAAATTTGCCACATTTCTTAGCAATATTAGGCACCTCGTCAGGACCAAACAATAATATAAAAACAAGGAAAACAAAGACTATTTCCGTAAAACCTAATCCAAACATAAGAATATTATATAATAGATTTAAGCTTTTATTGGTTTTTTAATTAACAAGGCCAACATTGCGGCAATTAAACAAGCTAATATGCATATATAAAAACCATAGTGATATGTATTAAACTCATCTACTAAATATCCAGCCAAAGGTGGTCCTATAATGGCGGATATTGAAAAACCAGTTCCAAAAACACCAAAGATCTGACCAACATGTTTTTTTCCAAAAAAGTCTTTTAGTAGGCTTGGAAAAATAGGAATCCATCCCCCATATGAAAAACCAAAGAAAAAACCAAATAGACAGTAATGTAGTAGAGAGTTTCCATTTAGTAGTATTAAAACTGAAAGACCTTGGCCAAGAAAAACAGCAAACAATATTTTATTTCTATTTATAAAGTCAGCTATATATCCTGTTACAAGACGACCACAAAAACTACCCGCGGCAATAGAGGCTGGGGCTATAGATGAAGCAAGAAGATTAAGATTGTTACTTATCGCATAATCAAATTGAAGTGTTACAACAATCAGAAAAGACAGCATACCCAGAAAAAGTAGAGCATAAAGTATTATAAAGGCACTTGTCTTTGTAGCTTCCTTAGTCTCCCAATTGTTAGATTCAGCATCATCTGATTTTGGGAAAGGACCTCCATAGGGCAAAAGTCCCATCTCTTTTGGATCTTCTTTCATTAAGAAAGCTGGCAACAAACAGATTAAGGTAATCCCTGCTAATGAGATTAAGGTCGTTTCCAGGGATGATACACTTAATATCCAAGCTGATAAAGGATTAATTATTAGGCCACTTATGGGAACTCCTGCCGTGACAAGACCTACAGCAAAATCTCTCCTTTTGTTAAACCATCTTTGAACAACCGCTACTGCTGGAATATAAAAGGCTCCGTCACCCAATCCCGTAAGAACTCCATAATTTAGGAAAAGAGTGAGTTTAGTATCTGAATATGCAGTCAAAAATAACCCCAGTACAGTTATTAGTCCACCAAGGAAAATTACTTTCTCAGGTCTATGTTTGTCGATTAATTTTCCGAAAATAATCATAGAAAATGCAAAAACAATACATCTGATTGCAAATATAGAATTCACCGCGGCTTTAGACATCTCAAATTTTGCTTGAATGGAAGGTAATAGAACTCCAAAAGAGTAAAGAAGTAGCCCGTCTAAGAATACTAAGAAAATAGCCGCAAAGACGATAATCCAGCCGTAAAAAAATTTATTTTTCTGCATTGGGTTCTACTTTAAGCTGTTTTAATAAGGATTCAAAATTATTATCTATATTTACAAAGTCTTCTTTACCTGAACTCATATCCTTGAGGACAACTAAAGCACTCTTAAGTTTATCTTTTGACATGATTATAGTTTTTTTTGATCCAGACTTATCCGCCAGTTTAATTTGCTTAGTAAAACTTCTTCTTTCTAAATCAATTTCAACCTTGATGCCTAGATTCCTTAGTTTTAGAGCCAACTTAAATGATTCCTTTATCACTTCTTCTTCTTTATATATGATAAAAAAATCAATTACGCTTTCGTGTCTGTTGTTACTGTCCATAGCTAATATTAATCTTTCAATTCCAGCCGCAAAACCAATTGATTTATTAGGTTCTCCGCCAAATTTTTCTAAAAGAGTATCGTAACGCCCACCTGCAAGTAGTGCATCCTGAGCCCCTAAATCTGAAGATGTTGCTTCGAACACCAAATCATTATAATAATCAATACCTCTTACAAGTTGATTATTAATTTTATAGTCAAACTTTATATCATCTAATATCCTCGTTAAAAGCTTAAATCTACTCATAGATTCCTTATCTATGTAGTCTATTGTCTTAGGTATATCTTTAAAGTCATACTTATGAATAGCTTTATCAAGGAACCTTAGTGGGTTTTTTTCTAGTATCTTATAGTCTTTCTCGTCGATTGAATCTTTATTTTTTTTTCCAAAAACTAAAATAGCTTTACTAATATTATTTAGACTTTGTTTGTTCCCAATAGAGTTAATTTGAAAAGTATAATTCTCAATTTTCAGTGTTTTTATTAATCTCTCGGCTAAGCTAAGCATTTCAACCTCATATAATATTTCATTTGACCCTATCAATTCGGCTCCAATCTGATGAAACATCCTATATCTGCCTTTTTGTGATCTTTCATAACGAAACATTGGACCTAGATAATAAACTTTGTTAATACTTCTTATCTTATCTAGCGAGTTCTCAATCAAGCTCCTAACTATAGATGCAGTTCCTTCGGGCCTTAAACAATATTTTAAGATTTTATCATTAGAGCTTTCCTTCTTATCTTTATCTAAAGTAAATTCATACATTTCTTTGGAGACTATATCAGTATCCTCTCCAATCCCGGTTTTAAATGTTGAATCATATTCAACTACTGGGGTTATTATTTCTTGAAAATTGTAAGATGACATTACGTCTCTTAATTGATTAGTTATAGATGTCCAAGCATGTGATGTGTCGGAATTAGAACTTCCATAAGGAAGTATATCCTTAAAGCCTTTAACTATTTTCATAACTATATAAATCAAATCTTAAATAAGTATTGTTTATTAATCAATTAATCAATAATATATTAGTAATGAATATTTTTTATATAGGGAGTCCTCAATTGTTCGGCGAGGGCGCTAGTTCAATACATGTTGCTAGAATGTGTGAGGCTTTTGCAGAACTTGGGCATAACGTAGAGCTTATTCTCCCTATAGAGATTGAAAAAGTTGAAGATTTCTTCAGTTACTACAATGTTAATAGCAAATTTAAGATCAACAGAACCTTTGGTCTGAATAGTGGCCCACTTAGGCATATGCTTCATGGATTCATGTCCCTTTTTAAAATGTTTTCAGTGGATAATTATGATTTCATAATTACTAGAAATATTACTTTTGCGTATCTTGCGTCTTTTTTTAAGCAACGCATTGTAATAGATATCCATCACCCCCCTATAAATTATTTATCAAAAATTGCCATTAGAAGATTTATTAAAGTAAAAAATATAGTAAAAATTTCTTGCAATTCAGAAGGTACAAAAAAAAATCTTGAGAAAAACTTTGGTTTTTCAAAAAAATTTCAAGTTTTACATAATGGCGTAAATCTTAAAACATTTAAACCTAATAAGGACATAGATCTATTTAAGCAAGATTTAGAAATTCCAAAGAGTAACACTGTTGCCTCGTATATTGGCAATACCTACAAGGGTAGAGGTATTGAGAAGATTATTGAGCTGTCCAAAATTAACAAAAATATTTTCTTTCTTATTGTCGGAGGTGAGGATTCAGATAATGATGACTATGCTGACTTACTTGGGTCCAATCAGAAAAACATACTTTTTACTGGACATATTAAAAATATAGATATACCAAATTATCTTGGAGTATCGGATATTCTTTTAATACCTTACTCCTCTGATTTTACAATTAAGGGTGGCTCAATGGCGTTCGATTACTCATCACCTATAAAAATATTCGAGTATTTAGCTTCTGGCAAACCCATTATAGCCTCGGATTTACCTTCAATATCAAGAATTTTAACTCATAATGTAAATTCAATTTTAGTTGATCCTAATTCAACACAGGCTTTAAATAATGCTTTAAATTTATTAGTTAATAATCAAAAGTTATCTAAGGAGATGTCTCAAAATTGCTTGAACTTATCAAAAGAGTTCACCTGGCTCAACAGAGCTCTTATGATGTTAAAGAGAGTAAAGTAGATGAAAAATTTAGCCTTTCTTATTTTTCTTCTTTTTTTAACTTCCGAATCTTTCTCAGATACTGGTTCTACTATAAAGAAGCAGGAGAGAGTTTTCTTAAAAGATACGCTAGCTATTAATTCTTTTCTTTGGGCAGGAAGAATCATTTATGTTCGAAACAAGGATTCTAAAATTTTTGACACAAATGCCAAGAAATGGGGCAAGAATATTTTGAATCCAGAAGTAAATGATGGAGATAGTTTTGCTACAAATTACTTGTATCATCCATATTTTGGTGCACTTTATTATCAAGTTTATCGTGACTTGGGATACGACAAAGATGATGCTTTCTTGGGAACAATTATTCAAAGTACTTTGTGGGAATTTACAATTGAGGGGACAGTAGAAAAACCTTCGGTTGTAGACCTTGTAGTAACGCCAGGCCTAGGGATACCATTAGGTCTTTATTTTGAGAAAATAAATATAGAGTTATCTGAATCAGACTCTAAATTAAAAAAAACTCTTTCATACTTTATAAACCCAGCAAGGCTGTTCCTCGATGAAGGAAATCTTGGTTTCATTAATCCGTTAACAAAAACATTTATGATTTATAAACCTTTCAAGTATAGAGATTATAGCGGCACTGATACATTTCTTTCATTAAGTGGAATAAGTGTTAATTCAAATATTTTTAATGTGAAGCAGTATCGTGGAGGGGGTGTTGATATACTTTATTCTTTAAGTGCAAACTTCGTAAGTACCGAAAATGATTTAGGTTTGAGATTTAGATTTCCATGGGCAGGCGCTTATGATGGAAACGATAAAGATTACAACGTTGTGGATAATGGTTTTGAGATTGGAAATACTGAGATTGGTTTAACTAAGCTTATGATTGGAAATGACAATATATATGTAGGTTATGATTTCGGTATAAATTTTCCTACAACTAGTATATGGGGTGATAAAAAGAATAGGTTAGAGAAGTTGCATTCTAATTCATTGATACTCAAAGATGTACTGCATAATTCGATTATACTGACACCTAAATTTTATATTGGTAATAATTTAATCAGCTCCAGCTTCAGCTCTGAAATTTTCTTAAATTCAGAGGAATATAGTAATGATTCTGAAGAACTATTCCTTGTCTATGACACTAAAGTCAGTTTATTCAGGTCTGTAAATAAAAAATATAATTTAGACATTGATTTAAAATTCATAGATAAGAAAACCCAGAAAGGTTCAAATGTTGATGGTGTTGCATCGGTTAGATTCAGAATAGTAGATAATCTAGATCTTAGCTTTGAATATATTGAGCCTTTTTATGGAGATATAGATAAATATATTTACAACGGGGTATTTATAAATTTAAAGCTACCATTGTCTTAATTTATTTATGAAGGAGTGAGACTTCTAGCTCATCAATAGGTATGGCAGCAAGAGTAATTAATTGAATAGTTCCCCTTGATCCTAGCTCGATAGAGATTCTAGAAATTGTTTCATTGTCTGGGGCATCTAGTATGTTGATAAAGTCATATTCACCTAGTACAGCATATTGCTCTAACACTTTAGCACCCATTTTCTCTATTTCATCATTCACTTCTTTTATTCTCTCTGGACGCATCTTAACTGTCTTTCGTCCTTCATCAGTAAGATTGCTGAGCATTATATACTTAGGCATTTATAGCTCCTTTAAAAGCACATCTTCAATATCTTTTTTTGGCATTGAGCCAACAAGTTGATTCTTCAATTCACCTTTATTAAAGATCAACATAGTTGGAATGCTCTTGATTCCATATTTTGCAGCCATTTCTTGGTTTTCGTCAATATTAATCTTAACAATTGAGAATTTATCTGTGTTTTCATTTAATATTTCTTCCAAAGTTGGAGCAAGCATCTTGCATGGGCCGCACCACGGAGCCCAAAAATCAACCAGTACAGGTATTTCAGAATCTAAGACGATACTTTCAAAATTTCCATCATTTACTTCTGTCACATTACTCATTTTAATTCTCCAATTATTTTATTTTAACTTTTATAAATAATAATTTAAAATTAATATTAATGTCGCTAACAATAAGTTAAAATTATCACATTATCAAATAAAAGGAAGTCTATTTATGATTAAAAAAAAATTTAGAGAAGAATCTGATTCAATGGGCCAAATGAGTGTACCTAAAGATGCATTGTATGGGGCTCAAACTGCAAGGGCCGTAGAAAATTTTCCAATAAGTAAACTCAGATTTAACAGATCTTTCATTGAAGCCTTAGGAGTTATTAAGTTTTCAGCTGCTAAAACTAATTTAAGTTTAAAATTAATTTCCAAGGATGTTGGGAACTCTATAATGAAGGCTGCAGATGAGGTTATCTCTGGTAAACATGATTCAGAATTTATTGTAGACATCTTTCAAACAGGATCAGGAACATCTTCTAATATGAATGCTAACGAAGTAATAGCAACTTTAGCTAATAAATTTATCAAAGGTAAAGCAAAAGTTCATCCAAATGATCATGTAAATTTATGCCAGTCTAGCAATGATGTTATCCCGACTGCAATGTATATATCCGTTTATAGCTTGATTTTAAACTCTCTTATTCCTAATCTAAAGATTTTAGAAAAAGAGTTGTCATTAAAGGCAAGAAAATTTGATAAAATTTTTAAAATTGGTAGAACTCATCTTCAGGATGCTACGCCTATAACGTTAGGCCAGGAATTTGAAGGCTACTCAAGCATGGTTTCTAAATCTATAGAGTTTATAAAGCAAGCCTCTGGTAATTTGTCAGAGTTAGCACAAGGCGGTACCGCTGTAGGTACGGGCATCAATTCGCATAAAAAGTTTGGAAAGAAGGTTGCAGTTGAGATTTCTAAAAAAGTTGGAATTAAATTCAAGGAAGCCAGTAATCACTTCGAGGCTCAAGCATCAAAAGATGCCTTAGTCCTAACTAGTGGAGCATTGAAAACATTAGCCACCTCATTAATGAAGATTGCAAATGATATTAGATGGCTTGGCAGTGGGCCTAGATGTGGCTTTGGAGAGATTTCAGTTCCAGCGATTCAGCCTGGTTCATCTATCATGCCAGGTAAGGTTAATCCAGTTCTTGCTGAGTCATTAACGCAAGTGTGTGCGCAAGTTATAGGAAATGATCTAACTATTTCAATAGCTGGTCAATCCGGAAACTTTGAACTAAATGTTATGATGCCGGTTATGGCTCATAATATGATTGAATCTGTAGAAATTTTATCTAATGCCTCAGTTGTCTTTGCTAAAGACTGCATATCTGGAATAGAGGCTAACAAAGAGCAATGCGAAAGTACTATTGAAAAAAGTTTGGCCATGTGTACTAGCTTAGCTCCAGTAATTGGTTACGATAAAGCTGCGGCTGTTGCAAAAAAAGCTTTTAACGAAAATAAAACTGTTAGAGAAGTAGTTGATGAAAACAAAATTTTAGAAAAGAAGGAAGCAGCTAGGATCTTGAATCCTAAAACAATGATAAAGCCAAGTCTTTAGAAAATGAAAAGGAAATTGTTAACAAAGGTTTCAAATTTAGAGGATATTTCTGTAAGCGTTGAATATTATAAAGAGAAGTATTATCCAGATATTCTCAAAGAGACGGAACTTCTAGGGTCAATAATTGAACAGATTAAACTAGAACCTCGAATCCTGTATGACGAAAGTTACGTGAAAGGTTGGAAAGATGAGCTAACATTAGAAAGAGAGTCAAAAGTAAAAATTATTATAAATTTATTACAATCTGTTTTGAATGAATTGGAGAATTCCAATACCTTGTTGTCTTCTAAAAAGAATTTTGATAGATGGACAGAAGCTAAGAATTGGTTAAAGGCTATATTCACGGCGGCATCTTCAGGCTCTTTATCCAAGCTAGTGTATTTTGGACCAGATGCTGAGAATTTTCCTAGTGACTCCAAACTTTTATCTGAGTTCGTTTCATTAAGAAGTAAGATCGATAAGTTCTTTATAAGATTTTATCCTTTTATGTTGGACTCCAAGAAAAGAAAAAAGTCATCCCCCATCATGTTATCGAAACATATTAATACACTCATTATCGACGAAGCTCTAGGAATTTTTGCTACTAGGTATCATAAATCTTATGCTCCATATTCAGGTTCTATAGCTACTAAAGATTTTTACGAGGTAGATTCGATTGATAAGATAGTTCTCCATATTCTTGCTAATAAATACAGAACAACATTCCAGTCTATTTCGATGAGAATGAAGTTAATTTAAATATTTGAGCGTTACTTTTTGATAGGTGGTATAATTTTAAAGTAATGGTAAAAAAAAATAAAAAAGACATCTGGATTGATTCCGAAATTTTGAGTGACAGTTTCTTTGTTGCCTTAAAAGAATTCGTTGAGCAAGTCCATGTTGGAAAGACTGGGATCTTGTCCTGGCTTTTCTTTTGTAAATATTTCAGTGATTTTCAAGAAACAAAGAAGCCTCTCTATCTGGCTCTAGCAATTAAAGAGCAACCTTGTATATTAGATCATCCGGTTGTTAGATACCAGGTAATTGCATGGACATTGCAATCTAAATATCCAAGCGTTGAAGACAAACTAAGCCTTAAAGAGTTTGCACTTGGCCTAGGTGACTATAATTCGTATAAGAAGTCAAAAAGTTCTATACCTTTTAATAAAGAACATATCGCTGGAACCTTCAAATATATCTATCAAATGTTAAGAACAGCTAAAAAAGAATTAAAGCCAAAATCTATTGAGGAGCGGAACTTTTCACTGAGGGTCTTGTTCAATCCAGCCAAGGCCAAGATAATTCCTTTAGAAAGTAAGATATCTGAATGGTCAAAGATTGAGAATACGAAAAACCTAGCGTTGATTATTACTCAGTACTTTTTGAGCTACAAGTGGAGCTTGGAGTATAAAAATGATTTTGTTAAAAATGAAAACGAGCTATTAGTGCCCCCTAAGTTGATACCAATGAGTAAAATAAAAGAATTAATTTGATGATTTACTCAAATCTTTCTGGTTAGCGAACTCTATGTTCGACCAACGCTCTAATAGAAATTTAAACAAGTCTTTTGCATTTTCGAACTCTGAATTTATTAGCTTTAATTTAAAATCTGAAACTATTCTTACCGAATCCTCCTTGTCAAGACTATTCATAGGGAAGGAGGCAAGTAAGTCTCCATAATTTAAAATAATAAAGCTATCAGAGGGAAATTTATGTAACCACTTCTTTAAGTCCTCCAAATCCTCCTGAATGACATCTAAATACTTTTTAAGTTCTGGATCTTCAACTGGTACTTCTTCTATTGTGGAATTGAAATTTTTAATTGTTTTTTTAACATCAGCAACACTGCTTTTGTAATGAATTGCACCAAAACCCCAATGAGTTTTAAAGACTTTTTTTTGACTTTCGTTAAAAATAAAAAACCAGTGAATTGGAATAAGATTGTCGACTAAAAAAGAAAAAGGAGTATTATCCAATTTATTGTCCGGACAGATGAAGTTCTCATTGTTTTCTTTAATAAATAGGCATTCTTTGATTTGGTTTTCTTTTATATCTAATTGTTCACATAATGCATTTTGAAATGTTACGTATTCATTTCCAAACCACAAACCATAAGGTGATGTAGGACCACCCCAAAAGCGTTCGTAGAAATCTGTATATTCAACCCAGTAATCTTTATCATCTTTAAAATGTGAAAGTCTTTGATATATTTGTAAACAACAAGAAGGCATAATTTGATTTTCCTATATTTAGAATTATAATTCAATCTAAATATATGAGATTTAATAATCCAAAAATAGTCTTTTTCTTTTTGCTTTTAGTTGGAAATGCTTCAGCTGAAGAGGTAGTTTTTTATGAAACTGTCCCTGTAATAGGAAAGTTACTAATAATGGCTGTAGCTATAGGGATACCAACTTTTATTATTCTTTCACATATTCCATTGTTTGAAATATTGGATACTGACAAGCTCCCGGTGCCTCCGAAACTTAGTAAGCCACAAACGGACACTTTAAAAGGAACCGTGGTTGGAGTCGTATTTGGACTCTTGTTAACCGTTCTTACTATAATACTTCTTTGATTTTTTTATTAAAATGCTAGCGGTTTCACTTTATTTTTGGTATAGTGAGCTCAAATGTCTGTTAAAGTGGACCAAATTATAAGAACCGAGAGGAAGAGTACTGAAATTCAAGTTTCAGTAGAGGGATACATAATTGTTCGTGCCCCACTTGATGAACCAATAGAAAGGATTGAAGAAATAATTGAATCCAAGAAATTTTGGCTTCTGAGGACTCAGCAAATAGCGAAAGCAAAGTATCTTAATGATCTCCACAAAAAGTATGAGGATGGTGAAAAGTTCTTATACCTTGGAATTGAGAGAAATTTAAAAATCATCGACAATGACCCTGTTCCACTATCTTATAGAGATGAAACATTCTACTTGTCTAAGAACTACCTAAAGTTTGCAAACAAATTTTTTATTGATTGGTATAAAGATAGAGCTAGAGATTATATCTCAGGTGTAGCAGATAGGTTTTCAAGTCTCTATAAGATTCCATATAAGGAAGTAATAATAAAAGACTCGTTTTCTCAATGGGCATCTTGTTCTGGAGATGGGAATTTAAATTTTAGTTGGAGAGTTGTTCTTATTCCACCAGATGTAATTGCTTATCTGGTTGTTCATGAATTAGCACATATGCACATTAGAAATCATTCATCTGATTATTGGCTTAAAGTTGAACAGATGATGCCTGATTACTTAAAACATGAAAATTCCTTAAAAGAATATGATCATATATTAAGTATTTTAAAGAATGATGGCGGACCTTCTTTTACCGATTCTCGAGATTCTAAGAAAAAAGAAGAGGTTTCAAGGCAAAATAAACAATTAGAGTTCGAAATATAATTCAATGTCAATTAAGTTAAGAAAAACAATTAATAGGATTATTCTTTTTATACTTTCTCTTCCCTTTGCTTTTATAGTCCTCTCTCCGCTGCTATTAATATATGCGATATTCCTAGCAACATATCCCGAAGGTAGGCAAAAGCTTCTATTGTATTACAAGGTAACTATCCGTTGGGTTAGTCTCATATTAGGTTGTTTAAACCTAAAAGATATGGATCAGAGAAAGAAGTCTAGGTCAGAATTATGGGGAGAATTTAAACATTTTTGGGATGGAAAAAGCTAAATTTTTACTGAAGTTTCAGTTATTTTAAATAAAGAATAAGCCATAATTAAAAAAATTGTGAGGAACAGCAAGGCAAAAAATAATTTCTCTTTAGGACTAGACATCCCCTTAATTATAAATGAAAAACGAGACATAAGAAATTTTTATTAATTAATGATTGCTATAATCAAAAAGTTAAGTAATATAAAGGGATGCAAGGTATAGATTTTAGAGAGCAAAAAGCACAAGAAACTACTTTGGCCCTGGTTTTTCCTGAAGGCTTAAGAGAAAAAGTTTTATTTAGGCCTCAAGCTAGAGGTAATGTTCAGCTTATGAATGATAAAGGAGAGGCTTATCATAGCCATAATCCTTTTAAGCTAATTGCTCTTGACTGTTTAGAAGAATACCTAACAACTGAAAATCCGGACAAATTAATTGAAGCAGTAATGCATGATCATGCAATTTTACATGGAACACCTATTGTTGACCATGAATCCTGGGATCCAAAAACAATGGTCGGTGATGAAATTGTTGATTTGACAACTTTGTCCATGGCTCATATTGGAACCTACAATGATGATTTAAAGCGTGTAACTCCAGCAACTGTTGTATGGTCTACGATAAATTACTGGAGATCCTTTTTAACTTTTAAGAGAAACGCAGCATACGCAACTGAAACCGGGAAGTTCCTTGAGAACTGTTTCCTTAGGCTTGGTGGTGCATTAATACCTTCAATCGTTCCTGTTGCAGATGGTGCCTTTACCGAAGAAGAAAGAAAATACCGCGAAATGAAAAGCGCCTAATTTCTTAATGACAAGATATTCCAAATTTTTTAAGTCTCCAGTAGTTGTATGGCAATGGTGTTATATAACCAACAATTAATATTATTGGTACTGTTTTTAAGTTTATAACAGGTGCACCATTAATCATTAAGTCTGTAGCGTTCATGGCAATTTCCATAAATATCATGCTAACAAAACTCATCCCTATTGCAGTTTTAAAAGCGTTCTTAAAGCCCATTTGTCTTAGAAGCACTAAAGTTTCAAATATAATACTTGTAATTAAACCATTAATAGTAGCCAAGACCATTATCTCTAATGTTGTATTTGAGTGAGTGATATTTTGAAAGTATATTATTGTACCAAAATCTCCAAGTGCGCAACCGAATAGGCACCATAGAGTGTTAACAGAAGCCTTCTTCCATGTATGAATACATTTCCACATAATCTTATTTTCTCTTAACAAGATATATCAACACTATTATCATTAGAACTACTGTTATTGAGAAGTAAAAAAGAATTGTTTCTTGAATCATTTCTCTAGTTATAATACATTATAAATATCATGGCTCAATCTAAAATTCTTGATTCAAACATAAATACTAGATCTCAAGTTGGGAGACAAGTAATTAATGAAAAAAATGCTACATCTTTTATGAAGAAGTATGAATTATTTGATAGAGTTGATTTATTTCCAAAAGAGATAAGAACAATGGAAATAAAAGACTGGGAATCTTTTGCAAGACGAAATCCATATCTAGCCAAGTTCTTAAACAAGAAACTTCCTGGTTATTTCTTTCTAGCATTAGAGACATGGAATTCTGCTGACGACTCAGCTTCCTCTAGCCCTTTGGTTGAGACAATCTTTGCAGATACAATTATATATTGGAGAAATTTAATTCTAGATAATGACGAGAAAATGTCTGCTGAAGCCTCAATTCTTTTAAAGAATATTGGTTTGGCCTTAGCATCTGTACCAGGAGACGATAAATGAGAATTATTAGATTTATATTAGGAAGAATTATTCTTTTTATAGATTGGATTACCACACCTGCTCCAATTTCGATTTCCGAAGAAGAAAGATTAAGGATAAGCACTTTTACCTCAAGTATGGTTATGTATGAATTTAGGGCTTGTCCTTTTTGTGTCCGAGTTAGAAGATTTATGAAAAGAAATAATATAATTATCACAACTAAGGATGCCAGGAAAAATAAGGACTATGCAGATGAATTAATTTCAGGTGGAGGGAAACTCCAAGTTCCATGCTTAGTTATTCCCACCGAAGGTAAGAATTCGCAATGGCTCTACGAATCTAAAGATATAATAAATTTTCTGGCTAAAGAATTGGGGATAAAATTATGAGCTTGAAGGATAAACTAACTAAAATGGAATATCATGTTACTCAAGAATGTGGCACTGAACCCCCTTTTAGCGGTGCCTACAATGATGAAAAGTCCGAGGGAATTTACAAGTGTATTTGCTGTGGTAATGAGTTATTTGCTTCTGAAGAAAAGTTTGATTCTGGAACGGGATGGCCCAGTTTTTATGACTGTATTAAAAGTGAGAATGTAGAATTGAAAGAAGATACTTCTGATATGATGATAAGAGTTGAAGTCAGTTGCAAAGAGTGTGGGTCACACCTTGGGCATGTTTTTAATGATGGTCCTCAGCCTACAGGGCTAAGGTATTGTATTAATTCTGTTTCACTTACACTTAAAAAATTTTAAATACACTCTACTTTTATAGTAAAATTAATTATGTCAATTTTTAGGCAACATATAGGTTCATTAAAAAGAAAAAAAGAATTAGATAAGAACGCTAAGGTCGTAAAGAGGAAGAAAGGTGAATATGCGCCAACTAGACTCTTTTTTGAAGCAAGAACACCTTCAAAAGGTAGACCTAGGTATAGGTGGGGTAACTTAAAAGATTTATATCCTCCAAATTTAGCTAATCCTTTAACTTGTCGTATTCCTTCCCTGATAGACTTTCTTGAGACAAGACAGCCTAAATTTTTTTTTTATACACTAGAGGATTGGGATTTTAAAAGTGATGATAAATTTCCTGTCGAGAAAGAACTAGTTCATAAGACTTTGATGTATTGGCGTCTAATCCTCTTTATTGGGGAGATAGAAGGCCAAGAAGCAAAGATAGTTAAGTATTATTTAAATACTGCCAATAAGATTATCTCAAGTCGTATGCCAATATTCGGATATTGGCCTTATAGGAATGGACTTGTACATTTCTATAAGCATGATAGTCAACATATTTTTAGTGATAAAAAAAGTAAATCCTATTCAATCACATATAATCCTTCTGCTCCTTTCTTATTTTATAATTATTTTAACAATCTAGTTAAAAAATTGTTACAACACGAAAGAGATGTAAAGCTAGAGACAAACCTTCAAAAGAAAGAAATTTATTGGATTAAAGTTATTAAATCTGTTTTTGACAAGAAAGAAATACCCAATGCTGCGGTATTTAAAACGAGCTTTAATTATCAAAATCTTAACCTCGTAGTAGCTTCTTATATTGCTTGGGAGCATAACAATTTTAAGCCTTCAAAAGATGAGCCAAAGATGAAGCTTCTCGCCAATTGGAAGCAAGTGTATTCTACTTACAAGGAATTAGTCTTTTTAAAAAATAAAAGTCCTGAACTTTTTAAAGAAGAGATAATCTCAGTTACGAAGGCTGATTAACTTAAAAGCCCTTAATTTTATTTTAAAGATATAGTAGAATCTGTTTAATGACCATTTTTAAACTTCATTCCAGGATTGAGAAGAAAGATCTAGAGAGAGAACATGCTAAGCGCTATGGAAGACATAAGGGCTACAAGAAGGGCTCTTTTCAGCTGGGATGGAAGATTCAGCCCAGAACGCCAGTTCAAGGAAGAATTAGGTATAAATGGGGCAGTTTGAAGGATTTCTACCCTCCAAATCTTGCTAATCCTCTGACATGTCGAATTCCTTCACTTATAGATTTTCTTGAAACAAGGCAGCCTAAGTATTTCTTTTATACCCTTGAAGATTGGGATTTTAAAAATGATCATGAATTTCCTATAGAAAAAGAATTAGTATGTAAGGCAATTATGTATTGGAGACTAATGCTATTTACAAAAGAACTCGATGAGTCTTCATCAAAGATAGTTAATTATTACCTTAACACTGTAAATAAAATCATAAGCAATAGGATGCCAATATTCGGATATTGGCCATATAAAAATGGATTAGTTCATTATTATAATGGTGACAAGAAACTAAAATTAACTTTTAATCCTGATACCCCGTCTTTATTTTTAAAATATTTTGATACATTAAGGGAAAAGTTATTTCAGCATGAAAGAGATGTAAAGCTAGAGGGAAGCTTAAAGAAGAAAGAATCTCATTGGATTAAAGTGTTCAGGTCTATATATAAGAAGAAGGAAACGCCTTCAAGCATCATATTTAAAACTAGTTTTAATTACCAAAATCTTGATCTAGTTGTTGCATCATATATCGCATGGGAGCATAATAAATTGAAGCCTTCTAGGAATGAGCCAAGAATTAAGCTACCCGCTGACTGGAAGCAAATTTATTCCATTTACGAGGACGTGTTTGCATTGAAAGATAAAAGTCCTGAACTTTTTAGTAAAGATATGATTTCGATAACGGAGCTACATGTATGATTAGTTTAATACTAACCGTTGGGGTAGGTGGAGCTATAGGGGCAATCATAAGATACATGTCTGGGGTTTGGCTATCTACTGCAATCCCAAATAAGCCGTATATTGCTACACTGATAGTTAACGTTCTTGGTTCTCTTCTTATTGGACTCTTTTACTTGTTTAGTGATTATTTTCAGATTAAGGATAGTCTTAGATTGCTTTTTGTGGTTGGCTTTCTAGGATCACTCACAACTTTCTCAACCTTTAGCTACGAATTCATAGCAATGATAAATCAAAAGAATTATCTTTTAGCGACATCCTATATTCTCCTCAATGTTTGCTTGAGCGGTATTCTTATCTATATAATTCTCAAATTCACGAAAGATTAATATTATTTTGACAAGTATCTTATAGCTTGGTTTACACCATCTATAGTAAAGTTATACATTTTATTCTCGGTTAAGAACCTGGTATAGTCAATAGATTGAGAGTAGTCCCAGTCTTCCTTGGGAATAGGATTTAACCATACAAGTTTATCAAAGTGATTATGAATTCTTTTAAAGTAGGATTCTCCGGGTTTATCATTATAGTGTTCAATTGACCCATTGATATGTGTTATTTCATATATGCCCATCGAAGCATCACCAACAAATATTATTTTATAATCACTACTGTATTTATTTATTATGTCGTCTAAATTTATAACTTCTTCTCTTCTTTCGTTATTTCTCCAAACACCCTCATAAACAAAGTTATGAAAATAAAAATATTCCATATTTCTAAACTCATATTTGGCTGCAGAGAATAATTCTTCACAAAGTCTGATGTATGGATCCATTGAACCACCAACATCGAAGAATAATAGAACTTTTACTTGATTCTTTCTTTCAGGCTTGAGTCTAATGTCCACAAAGCCACCATTATCGGCGGTCTTTCTTATCGTCTGATCTATATCTAACTCCTCGTCTCCAGGTACTCTGGTAAATTTCCTAAGTTTTTTTAGTACAACTTTTATATTTCTCGTCCCTATCTCAACATCATCATCTAGGTTTATATATTTTCTTTTGTCCCAAACTTTAGCAGCTGAAAAATTTCTATTTCCCTCTTGTCCAACTCTAATACCAAAAGGGTTACTTCCATAAGCACCATAAGGAGAAGTTCCTCCTGTTCCTATCCATTTGTCCCCCCCTTGGTGTCTTTCTCTTTGTTCGTTAAAAGTTTCCATAAATTTTTTCATCAACTCTTCTAAGTCTTTCAAAGATTTAATCTTATCTCTATCTTCCTTTGACAGTGTCTTTTCGAATTGCTTCCTTAACCATTCCTCAGGTATTTCGTTTTGAAGAAATTCTAAATCTAAGTCAGATATGCCATTAAAAAAAATTGAAAAAGCTCTATCAAACCGATCGAAGTATTTTTCATCTTTTACCATTATAGATCTACTAAGATAGTAGAAGTCTTCCGTCTTGAACTTTATAACTCCTAGTTGAAGAGCCTTTATTAGATCTAAGAGCTCTTTTAGAGTTGTTTTAATTCCAGATTTTTTTAAAGTTAAAAAAAAATCTATTAACACTACTTGCCTCTTCTAAGCATAAATCTAAGCCTTTCTAGCATTTGAACGTCTTGCTCGTTTTTTATTAGAGCTCCATGGAGAGGTGGAATAGCCTTGTTTTCATCTCTTTCATGAAGAATATCTTTAGGTATATCATCGGAGAGTAGTAGTTTTATCCAATCAATTAACTCAGAGGTGGAAGGGTTCTTTTTAAGCCCTGGCACTTCTCTTAATTCAAAGAATACATCTAAAGCCTCAGATAGAAGTTTCTTCTTAATCTTAGGAAAGTGAACATTTACTATTTGTTCCATTACATCTCGTTCTGGAAAATTAATATAATGGAAGATACATCTTCTTAAGAATGCATCAGGTAATTCTTTTTCATTATTACTTGTTATGATGACTATAGGCCTATTTTTTGCAGAAATATTCTCTTTAGTCTCATAAACAAAGAACTCCATTTTATCTAGTTCTAGCAATAAGTCATTTGGAAATTCAATATCAGCTTTATCAATTTCGTCAATTAAAAGAACAATTCTTTTGTCAGCTTGAAAAGCTTCCCATAGTTTTCCTTTAATAATATAGTTTGATATATCTTCAATTCTAGAATCTCCTAGTTGAGAATCCCTAAGTCTTGTTATTGCGTCATACTCATATAGGCCTTGCTGAGCCTTAGTGGTTGATTTGATATGCCATTTAATTATTTCTGTATTAATAGATTTTGCTATTTCTTCTGCTAGCAAAGTCTTGCCTGTACCAGGCTCCCCCTTGATAAGTAATGGTTTTTCTAAACTTATAGCAGCATTAACGGCAAGTTCTAAATCGGGTGTAGCAATATAATTTGCAGTACTTGTAAATTTTTTCATCTCTTTATTATAATTGTTAAAAAACAATTAAAAAGGTTAAAATTTTTTATTATATGTTATAAATTGTTACTATATTTAAAAAAATGAGGTGAGATATGTCGGATAGATTAAAAAAGAAGTCTACAGAAGCAACAAGTAGCATTATGGTTTTTCCTAGTGACACCAATGATTATGGAACAATGTATGGCGGTAGATTAATCGAAATGATGGATATGGTAGGGGGAATTTGCGCGCGAAGATTCGCGAGCCATAAAGCTGTAACAGCCTCAATTGAAGATATGCAGTTTAACAAAGCTATAAACAGAGGAGACATAATTGAGTTTAACTCTAGGGTGATCTATACGGGAAAGACTTCTATGGTTATTAAAACAAAGGTAACACGAGAGGGTTATGATGAGACTAAAGAAGTTTGCGCCAGAGCTTATTTTGTTTTTGTAGCCATGGATTCAGTAGGAAAGCCTACAGAGGTCCCTGTATTAGAAATAATGACTGAGAAAGAAGAAAAAAATAATAAAATTGGAGCTGAGATCAGAAAAAGACAAGCCTTAGAGGAAAAAAGATTTGAAATTGAGCTAAAAGAGAACTTGTAGATGTCGAGCTTCTTTGTTTGGGACCCCTCACCATTTTTATATACCTCAGATTTTATTTCGATTAGGTACTATTCGTTATTATTCGGAGCCGGTTTATTTTACTTACTTTATAAGCTAAGCAAAGATTTAGAAAAAGATTTAGATAAAGATTTTATTGATAAAACATTTTTTAGTTTGGTTCTTTATATGCTTATTGGTTCTAGAATCTTCCACTGCCTTCTATATGAGTATGCATATTACTCAAATAATTTACTTGAGATTTTTATTCCAATTCGTTTAAGTACTTATGAATTTATTGGTTTTCAGGGTTTATCCAGCCATGGTGGCTTTACTGGAGCCATCGTCTATCTATTTTTTGTAGTAAGAAAAAAAATTAATATTAGAACTTTTTCAAAGTTTCTGGATTCTCTTATCTTAAACTCGCTTATTTTTATTTCATTAATAAGAATTGGAAACTTGTTTAATTCTGAAATAATTGGAAAGCAATGTTCTTACGTCTTCTGCATCATATTTCCTTCATCTGGCTATGACATCATGCCCAGACATGCTGTGCAGCTATATGAAGCTATTTTTTATCTATTATTATTCTTTTCTTTTGTAATTTATCTAACTAAAACCCCTAGAAGGATTGGCACTACTGCTTTATACATTGTTTCTTTGACAATAATAGGAAGATTCTTTTTGGAATTCTTTAAACAAAGTCAGTCCGACATATTCTTGCAATATATAAATATGGGACAATTATTATCTTTTGTTTTATTTTTCTTATTTTTTATAATTTATAGATATACCCTTAGAGATTTAAATAATGAAAACAATAAGATAATCAATTAATATTACATATGGCTAATGAAAATTTTAGATTCAACAAGGAACTGTTAGATAGATTTGTTAGCATTGCTCAGCCTTACTTCTTTCCATTAAATGCGCCAAACTCATCTTTAAGATTAATTGTATTGCTTGTCTCTTCAATATTATTTGTAATGTCTATTTGCTACTTTGGAATAATAAGCATAGGTGCGATAATTCAATACTTTTATCCAGTTTTTATGACTGATGTTGCGCCAAATTTTAAGTTGTATGTTGAGGATTTAAAATCAACAAATCTTTCAATTGTTTCATTAACTGTAATTTGTATTTCAATCCTGCTTTTTAAATATAATTATTATTACATCAAGGACAAAATGAAACCTTGGCTACTAATTATTGTCATATTAATTTTACTATTTTGTGTTACAGGGCTAAATGTATCGCTAAGTTATATTTTTAGATTTCTGGACACATCTCTTAATGTTAGAAATGAGAATGCCTTTTGGGACTTTCTTTGGGTTTATGGCCTTATAGTTTTAATTGCTCTACCTATAATTTCATTATATCGATTTACTCGACTTAAGTTTGGAAGATATTGGAGAGAATGGTTAACAAATAATTTCATAGAAAGATATTTTAAGAATAGAGCCTATTATTTGCTTGATTCTAACGCACAAAATTCTGATATTGATAATCCTGACCAGAGGATATCTGAAGATATTAAGAATTTTACTATGGTTACACTTAATTTTCTAATTGATATTCTCCAAGCTATTCTGACTGTTACTGCATTTAGCGCAATTTTATGGTCAATTTCTAAGACTCTAACGATCGGATTGCTGGTCTATGTTGGGTTGGGTACTTGGGTAGCTATATATACCGGCAAAAAGATGATTAAAATTTATTATAATCAATTAAGATTAGAGGCTGACTTTAGGTATGGGCTGATTCACGTAAGAGATAATTCGGAATCAATTGCTTTTTATTCTGGAGAAAAAAAAGAAATTAAGAATATTTTAAGAAGGTTATATTCTGCACTTAAGAATTATGACTTATGGATAATCTGGCAGTCTATAGTAGATCTTTTTCAATTTTCTTACTCTAACTTAATGAGATTCCCAGTTTATTTATTGGTTGCACCTTTATATTTTTCAGGACAGATTGATTTTGGTACTATAACTCAAGCCTGGATTGCTTTCTTCCAAGTATTTGGTGCTCTTTCAATTGTTACAAATCAGATAGAAAGCATATCTGCTTTTTCAGCAAGTATTTTTAGGCTTGGAAATTTTGATAAAACACTCACATCAATTGCTAACTCAAGGTCTAATGAGCCATGTATTAGATATGCGGAATCAAGTACTTTGGAATTTGACAAAGTAACAGTTAAAACACCTGACGGACTAAGAGTTCTTGTGCAAGATTTAAGTTTTTCCTTAAAAAAGGGGGATCGAATGATGATAGTAGGTGAGAGCGGAATAGGCAAAAGCTCACTTCTAAGGTCTGTTGCAGGGTTATGGGATTTTGGCTCTGGATTAATTAAAAAGCCAAGTTTATCGAAAACGATGTTCTTACCGCAGCAACCCTATATGTTGCTCGGCACTTTAAAAGAACAGATTTCTTATCCTAATTCTAAAGACGAATTTGATCTCGAGGATATCGATAAAGTTTTAAGAAGAGTTGGTCTTGAACAGTTAGTTAAGGACCATAATGTTAACGAAGTAAAAGATTGGACTAGGGTGCTGTCCGTAGGAGAGCAGCAAAGACTAGCTTTTGCCAGAGTCTTAATAAATGAGCCAGAATTTGTAATACTTGATGAAGGAACTAGTGCTCTTGATATGGAAAATGAGAAAAATTTATATAAAATACTTGATGAATTAGACATTTCTTATATAAGCGTAGGTCACAGAAAAGAGATCAAGCAATTCCACAATTCAATTCTAACAATCCTTCCAAGGGGTAGCTATAAGCTAGATAAAAATTAATAAAGAACCTAGCCTTTTTTTAAAGAATCTCTTGTAAGGATTGACAACAAATACCTTATAGGTTTTAATAAAGGACTATGAAAGTTGTAAGTTCAATTGGAAGCATGAAGGATAGACATCCAGATTGCCAAGTTGTTAAAAGGCGTGGAAGAATCTACGTAATTTGTAAGGCTGAACCTAAGTTTAAGGTTAGGCAGGGCTATAAAAAGAAAAGAAGTAAGCTTTAGACTCTACCCGTAAGGATTTCCCATAGGATTGTAAAGAAGCTCGGCGATTTTTTTATCACTGTCTATAACTAGATGCTTACTGTCACCGTTAGGGAATTTATCTTCAATCCAAGAATTTGCTTGCGCTAAGGAAGCTTCATCTGCAGTTATATTGTAGCTTAACGGATCAATCTGACAAATATCAATAATAGTTTGAATTGCAGAATCTTTATCTGTTCCATCAATAAGATATTCCTTAAAGAATTGCTTGGTGAATTTATTATTTACGGTTATGAAGAAAGGTTTATTAGAAAATTCCATAAGTAATAATAATTTATTAATTTAACGAGTACAATTTTAATTAATTCTTATGTAAGATAAAAAGGATGGATTTTGAATTTTTTTCATTATTTAAGATAAAATGCCTCGTTGGTGTAACGGATAACACACGAGTTTCCTAAACTTGGAATAGGGGTTCGATTCCCTTACGGGGTAATTTATTCTTTGTTTTAAAAAAACCTTGACTTTTTTTGTTTATAATCAATTAATTATCATATGTTGAAATCTGAATTAGAAGATATAGTAGGCGAAGAATTTAAATTAGAAAAAGGAATCAGTAAGAAAGTTGTTGATGTCCTTGTTTGTTCTCTTATAAATGCTATAAGAACTAATGACAGGATAGAAATAAGAGGTTTTGGGAGCTTTTTTCCTAAGACTTACAAAGCCTATCAAGGAAGAAATCCTAAATCTGGTGAAGCTATTAATGTTCCTGAGAAAGTTTTACCTATATTTAGACCGAGTAAGGATTTAATCTCAAAATTAAATAAGAATAAGGACTAGTTTTATTTTGGAAATTAAAATTTACCCCGATCCTATTTTGCTAGAAAATTGTAAGGATGTTGTAAACATTGATGAAGACCTTGTCTCTACAGTCAAGGAAATGATTAATATTATGAGATCGGTAGATGGGATAGGGTTAGCTGCCCCGCAAGTAGGGATTCTGCTGAGGTTCTTCGTTTGCATAGATTTCGCAAATGAAAATAGAGAGGACTCTTTAGTTTTAATAAACCCCAAAATCACAGAAATGGAAGGAAGGACTGAATCAAAAGAAGGTTGCTTAAGTATTCCAGGTTTTTATGAATATGTTTATAGATATGAAAAAATTCAGATTAATGCTTTAGACTTGGACGGTAATGAGGTTGTTTATCACCCTGATGGACTTCAGTCAATTGTCTTTCAACATGAAAATGATCATTTAGATGGAATATTGTTCCCAGAAAGAATGAGTCAGATTAAAAAAGACATATTTATGAAAAAAATTAATAAGGAACTTAAATAACTTCTTTAACTTGTTACTCTATTCGAATCTTTTGATAGTTTTATTTAGAGAGATCAAATTTAATTCAATGCTTAGATTAGGATGCTTCTTCTTTAAAGATTGTTTAATTTTATCAAATGATTTAATATGAATCTTTTCTTCAATACCTTTACTAAATTCCTTATCACCATTTATTATCTTAGCGGCACCACAGTCTCTATGGTTTATGACAATTAATTTCTCTATTTTATGTAGTTCAATTGAAGTGCTCAAGTTGTCCCAGAATGTATTGTGCCATGTCTTGAATTTGTTCCCAGTTACACCTATAGATCCACCGGCAATTGTGAAAGAGCTGTAGTTTCCATCAAGATCTCTTTTCTTTAAATATTCATAAACTATTGGTTGGAATCTCGGGTCTATACAAGATAGAACTAGAGCTTTATATTTCTTTGGCATATTTACTTGGTGGGAGATAAGACTTTTTTAATCTTTCTTTTAATTTTAAGTGCTGTTTCAGAAAGGCTTGTATCGCTACTTTTGATAATAAATTTATCAAAGCCTCCATTCTTAGATATAGTCCTCATGGTACTGGCCGCTATTTTTAACTTGAATTTTTCATTTAAAGTCTCGCTTTCTAATCTAACAGATCTAAGGTTAATGTTGAATTTTCTACGGGTTCTATTGTTAGCATGGCTAACATTGTTACCGGACATGTATCTTTTTCCTGTTAAGTCGCAAACTCTAGACATTATTTTCACTCCAAATTTAAACTTTTATAATACCTATATAATTCACCTAAAACAATCCTTTTACTTTATATTTTTCTTATTTCTAATAGAATAGAAGGATGAATAATTATTTATTATCTTCAATAAAGCCATTCTATGTAATGGAGATCTTAGAAAAAGCCCAGGAATATGAAAAAAAGGGTAGAAAAATCACTCATCTTGAGATTGGTGAACCTACACAAAAAGTAAGCTTTATAATTAAGAAGAGTGCCAAAGATTCTATTGAAAAAGGGTATGATCGATATTCTAATAGCTTGGGTGTTTTAGAGCTGAGGCAGATGGTTGCTAAGAAATATAGAGAAAACCTTGGTGTTAAGATTTCCCCTGACCAAGTTATTATCACAACCGGTTCCTCTGCCGCTCTAATATTAGCCTTAATAAGTTTAATCAAGAGAGGAGACCAGGTTGTAATAGTTGAGCCATATTACCCATGCTATCCACAGCTTATTAAGATTTTTGGTGGCAAAGTTAGAGTATTTAAGACTCATGAAAGAGACGGGTATCAGATTGATACTATCAAATTAAAAAAGTTTTTATCTAAGAAAGATAAAGTTCTGATTCTTAATTCTCCATCTAACCCAACCGGTGTTTCGCAAAACAAAGAGGTCTTATCTTCTTTGTCTTTCTTAGGGATTAATATTATTTCTGATGAAATCTATCAAGGTCTTAATTATGATTTAGATTCTGAAACAATTCTTCAGCATGATGATAAAGCCATTGTTATTAATGGTTTTTCAAAATTCTATTCAATGACAGGATGGAGACTTGGTTACTTAGTGGTTCCAAAAGGTATGATTAGAGGTATACAAAAATTACAGCAGAATATGTATATTTGTGCTCCAACTATTTCCCAACACGCTGCGATAGGTGCACTCCAAATTGATAATAATGAGATTAAAAATATGTTGAAAAGTTATAAAAAAAGACGGGACTTTACTATAAAATCATTATCTAATATGGGAATCGATATAGGCTATTCTCCCGATTCCTCCTTCTATGTTTTTGCAAATATGAGTAAATACACTGATAATTCTTTAGATCTATCTTTAGATATTTTAAATAAAGTTAGTTTAGGGGTTGCCCCTGGGTTAGATTTTGGTCCAAGCTTTAAAAGATATATTCGTTTTTCATACTCCAGCTCATATAGAAATATTCAAATTGGACTTGATAAGATGAGAGAGTATATTAAAGGATATACTTAATAATATTGAGAGTTATTTTTTAAGATATGAATAAGAATAAACTTGTATTTGCAAACTGGAAGATGAATCTTCATTCTGAGGATGTAACTATGCTTGTAAAGAGCGTCATTGATAAAATTAATAATATTTCTGGTGTTGATGTAGTATTGGCTCCCTCCTTCCCATATCTAGGAATTGTTAAAAATTTAACTAAAGGGTCAAAGATTAGCTTATCAGCTCAAAATGTTTTTTGGGAGGATAGTGGTCCTTACACAGGGGAAGTTTCTCCTGAAATGCTTTTAGATGTTGGATGTACTTGGACAATGATTGGCCACTCAGAAAGAAGGCAGCATCTCCTAGAAACAAACGAGATGATTAACAAAAAAGTGTTAAGTTCTACATCAAAAGGGTTAAATGTTGTACTATGCGTGGGAGAATCTTATGATCAAAAAAGAACGGATAAGACATTTGAGTCTATTTCAGATCAGCTCCATAGAGGGCTACGTGGAGTAGGGGAAGACCTATTGTCGCAAATCGTTATTGGTTATGAGCCTATTTGGGTAATTGGTTCCGGTGAAGCAGCTAGTGTTAATGATATAGCTAGTGTTCATAATTTTATTTCTAATGAGCTTAAAACTATGTTCCCTTCAACAAAGTTCTTACCAAAAATTGTTTATGGAGGAAGTGTGAATAGGGACAATATAGAACAAATTATTAATCTTGATAACGTTGACGGAGCTCTAGTTGGAAATGCTAGTATGGATTGTGATAAATTCTGTGATATTGTATTGAGGGTTGTAAAATAAGATGATTGAAACAATTAAAAGCTCACTAATTATTTTTCATGGAATAGTCTCGTTGCTTCTTGTTCTTGCGATTCTCTTTCAACCTTCTAAGAGCGATGACTTAGGCTCTATGTTTGGTGGTTCTTCTGATTCTGTATTTGGTGCAGACTCGTCTTCTTTCCTCAGAAAGTTAACAAAATGGTTAGGAACTATCTTTATAATTACAAGTATGAGTCTTGGCTATATTTATATCAAGTTTGATAAAACATCTGTTATTAAAGAGAAAATTAAGGTTCTGGAGCAAAAAGAAGAGGTATCAGATATTGATTAAATATATTATGGATGTCCGATATCATGGACCTATGTTATCCATATAAGTCCCCTAAAACATTGACTTTTTTTCTTGCATTTTGAAAATAAAACTGCTATCATAATAAAAGAATATAGGAGGGTATTTATTATGCCTTATGTAATTTCCGAACCATGTACTGATGTAAAAGATAAAGCATGTGTTGAAGCTTGCCCGGTTGATTGTATTTACGATGCAGGAACTCAACTGATTATTAATCCAGAAGAGTGTATCGATTGTGGAGCCTGCGTTGACCCTTGTCCTGTTGAAGCAATTGCTCATGAAGACGACATACCAGACAAATGGAACAGCTTTATTGATAAAGCAAAAGATTTTAACTATGAAGGTCTTAATCCTGCTGAAAGAAACGGATAATTATTTTTTTTGAATAATTCGAATCTGTTAGATTTGTATAACTATCTCGCTTCCATGGCAGAGATAGAAGTACAAGATTTTTTATTTGAAAATAACTTCCACCTTTTAGTTTTTTTAATTCTTTCTTCTAGAGCTTTGGAAGAAACAGCATATAAATTAAGTTGCGCCTTAATAAAGGAATTCGTAACACCTGAAAGTTTGTCTAATGCCAGTTTAGATAAAATTGAACAATGCATAAAACCTATCGGCTTCTATAAAATCAAGGCAGAACGACTTTCTGTTTTTAGTAGATTATTTAAATATTTAAATAAATGTGACAGCATTTCTAGTTATGAAGATTTAATCTCTATACCTGGCATAGGTCAGAAAGGGGCAAAAAAATTTTTATCTTTAACAACTGAAAAAGAAAAGTTTTTTCTTATAGATACACACTTAACTAGGGTTTTGACTAGGCTAGGTTTTTCCACTAAGTATATTTCAAGTATTGAATCAAAGCTGACTTCAGATTTAGGCATTAGTCGGGTTACACATTTTTCTAATTTAATTTCTAATTTTGGTAAATATTTATGCTTAAGTAGAAAGCCAAAATGCTCCGAGTGTAACTTGGTAAGGATTTGCCAATTCAGATTTATCGAGAGATAATATGAGTTAATTATGAATATTTGTGTAATCGGATCAGGTTATGTTGGCCTTGTAACAGGTTCATGCTTAGCAGATTCCGGAAATAATGTTATTTGTTTGGATATTGATAAATCTAAGATTTCTTTACTTAAAAAGGGTAAGGTCGGTATTTATGAACCAGGTTTATCTTCCATTGTAGAAAGAAACGTTAAATCGAATAGATTAAAATTTACTACAGACTACAAGTCTGCAATAGAAAGTTCTGAAATAATCTTTTTAGCTGTTTCAACCCCCCCAAACGAAGACGGTTCAGCAAATCTTGATTATATAAAAAGTGCGGCATTAGAGTTATCCCAATATATGAATTCTTATAAAATTATTGTTACTAAAAGTACTGTGCCAGTAGGAACCACGAGTTTAGTCAGAGATTTAATTGCTACGCGTACAGAGCAGGATTTTGATGTTGCATCTAATCCTGAGTTTCTAAAAGAAGGCTCTGCAATTAATGATTTCATGTTTCCTGACAGAATAGTTATTGGAGTTGAATCAATTAAAGCTGAAAAGAAGCTAAAAGAGCTTTATGAGCCCTTTATGAGAAAAGAATTTAGACTCGTCGTAGTTGATATTAGATCTTCAGAGCTATCAAAATATGCTTCTAATGCAATGTTGGCTACTAGAATCTCGTTTGTTAATGAAATTGCAAATCTGTGTGAGAAAGTAGGTGCTGACATTGAAAGTGTTAGAAAAATTATGTCAGAAGATAAAAGAATTGGAAGACATTTTATTTTTCCTGGATTAGGATATGGAGGTTCATGTTTTCCAAAAGATGTTAAGTCACTTGTAGATATAGGGAGACAAAACTCTATGGAAATGGAGCTCTGTACTGCAGTAGATAATGTTAATGCTAATCAGAGAGTTAACTTTTTTAAGAAGATAGAAGAGCACTTTAAAGTCCTTAAAGGTAAAAAGTTTGCGTTATGGGGCCTTTCCTTTAAACCCAATACGGACGATATACGAGAGGCACCATCGATAGACATTGCAAGATTTTTAATTGGTTCTGGAGCAAAAGTTTTAGCACATGATCCAGTAGCAGCGGAAAATTTTAAGGAATTATTCTCCGATAGTATTATTTTCTCCACTGATAACTATGAAATATTACATGAATGTGATGCTCTTATAATAAATACAGAGTGGAGTGAATATAAGCAGCCAGATTTTGAGAAAATAAAGAATCTATTAAAAACTCCAGTTATATTTGATGGAAGAAATTTGTATAATAAAGAAAAGATGAAAGATTTAGGTTTTTTCTATTCTAATATTGGTTTTTATCCAGAAAATGGAATCAAATAAGTATAAATTATCAGATAGTCTAAGTTCTTTGCCGGGCATAGGTCCAAAAATAGAAAAACTCTTTGAAGGTATAAATGTAAAAAACATCCAAGATTTACTATTTTATTTCCCAAGATATTACAAGGATTATCGTAATACAAAAAAAATATCCGAAATTTTTGAGAATGAAGAAGTAACAATTAGAGGTGAAATTATTTCATCTAATCTTATAAGATCTAGAACTAAGATTTATGAAGTCGTAATAAAGGATGACTTAGCGCAGCTTAAGATAATATGGTTTAATCCTTTTTATAGGTACCTCAAAGATAATTTTGTAATTGGAAATTTTGCTATTATTTCAGGTAAGGCTGTAAAAGGTAGAAGCTCCAAATACCTTCAGATAGTTAACCCAAAACCTGAGAATATAATTATCATTGGAAAAGATGAAAAGTTAGAAAAATTTGGCAAAATATCCCCGATATATCCTTTAACTAAAGGCCTCACGCAAAATAGAATTGTTAACATATTAGATTTTTCATTATTGAACACAGAACTACTGAGTCTAGATTTTTTTTCAGAAGATATAATGAAAAAATTTAACCTTTGCAGTATTTCTGAATCAATTCTAGGAATACATCAGCCAGATAGACTCACAGAGGAGGAAGTTGTTGATACCGAATCATCTGAGTCCATTTATGAGTCAATTCCTCATAGGACATTTATATTCTTTGAGTTTCTAATTTTATGCCTTGGTATTAAATATAAGCAGAATACTAAAGATAAAAATGTTGGAATTTCTCATTCTACAACTGAGAATAAAGGTCTTTTTTCTAGAATATTTTCAGATCTACCTTTTTTGTTAACTAATTCCCAGCTCAATGTTCTAGAAGAAATTCGTAAGGATATGAGTTCACCAATCCAGATGAGTAGACTACTACAGGGGGATGTAGGCAGTGGAAAGACAATTGTTGCCTTGTTGTCTATGGCTAGAAGTTATGACAATGAATACCAGTCTGCACTGATAGCCCCAACAGAAATTCTAGCAGATCAACACTACTTATTTCTAAAGAATTATGTAAACATAGAGGACCTGGTTATTCTAAAATCCTCGATAAGCAAAACTGAGAAAATAAGAATTAAAGAGAGAATTGTTTCTGGTAAAGCAAAATTTATAGTTGGAACACATTCTTTGTTTCAAGAAGATGTTGAATATAAGAAGCTGGGAATGGTTGTTATTGATGAACAACACAGATTTGGTGTTGTACAAAGAAAGCTAATGTCAGAAAAAGGTGAGAATCCTGATGTCTTAGTTATGACTGCCACGCCAATTCCAAGAACTCTTTCAAATATCTTTTTTACTGATTATAAGATTTCAAAAATTGACGAAATGCCGAAGAATAGGGGGGAAATATCAACAAAAATTGCCAGCATTAAAGATTCAGATAAAGTTTATAATTTTTTGGTTAATGAATTGAATAATAATAGACAGGCTTTTGTTCTATGCCCTCTTATAAGTAAATCTGATAACGAAGAGTTTGAATCACTCGAAGATGTAGAGTCTTTAAATTTAAAATTAAAAAAAGGAAAATTAAAAGATTTTGAGGTTGGGGTAATACATGGAAAGTTATCGGCAGATGAAAAAGAATCAGTGATGAATAACTTTAGATTGAATAAGATTAATGTTCTTATTTCTACAACAGTAATTGAGGTGGGAGTAGATGTCCCTAATGCGAGTACAATGATTATATACAACCCTGAAAGGTTTGGGCTTTCACAGCTTCATCAATTAAGAGGTAGGATTGGCAGAGGACCTTCTAAGTCGACATGTATATTGTTGGTCGATCAAATAAGTGAAGTATCCAAAGAAAGATTATTAATATTTAAAAATAATCTAGATGGTTTCATTATCTCGGAGAAGGATATGGAAATAAGGGGCCCTGGTGCATTCTATGGTGCAGGATCTGAGCAATCTGGCAAATTCTGGGATTTGCACTTAGCAAATTTAAGAAGAGATTTTTCAATTCTAAAAGAAGCAAGACTATGTTCCTTGAATATAGAAGAATATAGTTTTTACAAGAAAGATAAAGATTGTTTTAATAGTTTAATACTCTCAATGTGGGGCGAGAAACTCAATCTCACAAAAATAATTTAAAAAGGTATAATTAAGTATGAGTAATTTAGCAAATGCCACCTTCGGAGCTGGATGTTTCTGGGGTGTTGAAAACAAATTTATGAATATTAAAGGAGTGGAAGAGACCTCAGTTGGTTATATGGGTAGTAAATTTAAAAATCCTACTTACTTCGATGTTTGTTCCGGACTCACTGGTCATGCCGAAGTGGTGATGATTAAATTCGATCAAGAAATAATTAATTTTATGACTTTATGCAACTTCTTTTTCGAGATTCATGATTCAACTACTCTCAACAGACAGGGACCTGATGTTGGAACCCAGTACAGGTCTGTAATTTTTTACTATAATTTAGAGCAAATGAAAACTGCTAATAATATAATCGCTGATTTTCATAAAAATAATCCAACTAACCCCCAAATAGTAACCGACGTGGTTGAGGCTATGGACTACTATTTGGCTGAAGACTACCATCAAAAGTATATACTTAAAAATAATCTTGAATCATGTGGAGGGTAATTAAATCAACGCTTTAAAAACTGGTTTCTTATTAACTGTAATGACATTATTTTTTATTTCTATAGGGCAATACCTGGGGGGAGCAGGCGGAGCAAGAATTGCGTTTATATTTGCATTGGTAATGAACATAGGCTCATACTGGTTCTCTGATAAATTAATTCTAAAAATGTATAAAGCCAAAGAGATTGATTCAAACAAGTTCTCTGAAATAAAAAATATTTTCTCAAGCTTATGTAAAAAAGCAAATATTGTTGAACCAAAACTATTTATTTATTCAGCAGATGAACCAAATGCTTTTGCCACAGGCAGGAATCAGAATAATTCAGTTGTTGCTTTATCGACGGGTTTGATTTCTTTGTTAAATATGGATGAAATAGAAGGGGTAATGGCACACGAATTAGCTCATATTGAAAATAGAGATATCTTAATTGGTTCAATCGCAGCGACTTTCGCTGGGGCTATAAGTATGATTGCAAGTATGATAAAGTGGGGATTAATCTTTGGAGCCTTCAGGGGAAATAGAAATTCTGGCAGTTTTTTAGGAAATATTTTGATAGCAATTTTGGCACCGTTAATTGCACTGATTATTCAAATGGCTATTTCTAGGACAAGAGAGTTTAAGGCTGACAACTCAGCAGCTCAGATAACGAGTAAGCCCAAGTCTTTAGCAAATGCTCTAATAAAAATTCAAGATTTTCATCTAAAATCTAAAGATAACATGGAGGTGAACAAGGAGCTTCAAACTGCTACATGTCATATGTTTATTATTAGTCCTATTTCCGGTGGGGTTGGTAAATGGTTTAGTTCTCATCCTCCTACTGAGGATAGAGTTAAAAGACTTATTGATATAAAAGTAAGTTAATTTTTTTTATTATTATAAATCGGTACTCCAATTATTGCCCATGCAAGCAATATTATTGAGCTTATGATTATCAATA
>JAQWMJ010000007.1:0-17658 GCA_029246845.1 Thermodesulfobacteriota bacterium | reverse complement strand
TAAAAATTAAAGGACTATCTAAAGTCGAGAAAAAAAGTGGAAGAAATACACCTGAGGGGCAAATTTTCTCATATATTCACGCGGGTGGAAAGATAGGTATCATTGTTGAGATTAATTGCGAAACAGATTTTGTTGCAAGAAATAGTGAGTTTCAAGATTTTGCTAAAGAAGTAGCTATGCAAATAGCTGCATCTGACCCAAAATTTGTTTCAAAAGATGATATGCCCGATATATTTATTGAAGATGAAAAGAAGATAATCTTGGCTCAACTAGAAGATTCGGGTAAAAAACCTGAGATTGTTGAGAAGATGGTCTTAGGTAAGCTTAATAAGATACTTGAGGAGTCTTGTTTGTTGAATCAAGTATACATAAGAGACTCTAAACTTAAAGTAGAAGATCTGTTAAACGAATTAGTCTCAAAACTCGGTGAGAATATTAAAATATCAAGATTTGTTAGATTTCAAATTGGTGAAACAGTAACCAATGAGTAGTAAAAAGAATCTTTCTTTTACTAAAATCCTATTAAAATTAAGTGGTGAGGCATTACAAGGAAGTCAAGGTTATGGAATTGATAACCTCACTTTAGAAAGAATAGCTAAAGAAATCTCTGAGGTTTCAAAATTAGGTGTTCAGGTTTCAATAGTTATTGGCGCAGGAAATATTTACAGAGGAGTATCTGCTGCAGCCCAAGGTATGGATAGAACCACTGCTGATTATATGGGGATGTTAGCTACTGCAATTAATTCATTAGCTCTCCAGCATTTTTTAGAGAAAGAAGGCTCTATTACTAGAGTAATGTCAGCATTAGAGTTAAATAGAGTAGCAGAACCTTATATACAAAGAAGAGCCATGAGACATCTAGAGAAAGGTAGGATAGTTATTTTTGCCGCTGGTACTGGGAATCCTTATTTTACCACTGATACTGCAGCCTCATTGAGAGCTTTAGAGATCGACGCACAAATTATATTAAAAGGTACAAAAGTTAATGGTGTTTACGATAAAGATCCTGTTAAGTATAAAGGTGCGAAAATGTTTAAAAAGTTAAAATTTATGCAGGTTTTAGAAAAAGAATTAGAAATAATGGATTCAACTGCAATATCATTATGTAAAGATAATAATATACCGATATGCGTATTTAATTTATTTCAGAAAAATAACATTAAAAGTATTGTGCAAGGTAAAAAAATTGGGACAGTTGTTTCTTAAGAGGTTTAAGTATGAATATTATTATATCAGAATGTGAATCTAAAATGAAAAAAGGAGTTGATTCATTTAAAAATGAGTTGACAAAGATTAGAGGTGGAAGTGTTAGTAAGGCAATGTTTGATGATATCAAAGTTGATTACTATGGAGCACCGGTACCCTTGAACCAAGTTTGCAATATAAATATGAGTGAGGAATCTACAGTTATCATCTCCCCGTATGATGAGAATGCTTTAGATGACATAGTTAAAGGAATCCAGAAAGCAGACCTAGGTTTTAATCCCAGTGTTGATAAGGCCGTTATTATAATTAATATCCCACCTTTAACCCAAGAAAGAAGAACTGAACTTGTAAAATTTTTGAATAAGCAAACTGAGACATATAGGATTTCTTTAAGAAACATAAGAAAAGATTCAAATGAAGGTGTTAAAAAACTTCTTAAGAGTAAAGATATTACCGAAGATGAATCTAAAAACGGTCAATCCAAGATACAAGAATTGACCGATAAATATATAGCAATAATTAATTTAGAAAGTAGTAATAAAGAAGAAGAGATTACTAAAATCTAAATTATTTTACATTCCATCTAGTTTGTATACCTTTAAGACCAATAACCTGATAAACCGCAGATAAACCAACCAAACTGTATACTAGTTTCTCAACTGAAGGCATAGAAGAGAAAAGGTAGTTAACTAGGTTGAAATCAATCAGACCAAAAAGGCCCCAATTTAAACCACCGATAACTAATAAAATCGCGACTAAAACGTCTAAATTTCTCATATGTAATCTCCTTTAAGCAATTTAGGTGTAATCTAACCAAAAAATCTAAAATTTCAAATCAATTTAACTAATAATATCTAGATTATTTAAATAAGGTCTTAAAACCTTGGGTACAGTAACAGTCCCATCAGAATTTTGAAAATTTTCTAGAATTGCTACAAAGGTTCTACCAACTGCTAACCCCGAACCATTTAGTGTATGGACAAAATTTGATTTATTTTCTATTTTATATTTAATATTCGCTCTTCTTGATTGAAATGATAAGAAATTACTGCAAGATGAAATCTCACGGTATTTATTTTCAGAAGGAATCCATACTTCGATATCATACGTTTTACATGATGAAAAGCTTGTATCTCCTGAGGAAAGAACAACAACTCTGTAAGGAAGCTCTAGCTTGTCAAGAATCGAACATGCGTCTTCTGTTAACTTCTCAAGTTCTTCAAAAGATGAAAATTCATCAGTAATCTTCACTAACTCTATTTTGTTAAATTGGTGCTGCCTTATCAGACCTTTTACATCTTTTCCATAGGAACCAGCCTCAGACCTGAAGCATGCACTGTAGGCAACATATTGAATAGGCAATTCTGAGGATTCTAGTATCTCGTTTGAATGTATATTAGTCAATGGAACTTCGGCGGTGGGAATTAGATAATTATTTGTACCTTCAATTTTAAATAAGTCCTCTTCGAACTTAGGAAGGTTTCCCGTACCAATAAAGCTTTCTTTATTGCAAATGAAAGGAGGAAATATCTCAGTATAATTCTCTTTAGAGTGTTCATCTAACATAAAATTAATTAAAGCTCTTTCAAGTTTAGCCCCTAAGCCCTTATATAAATTAAACCTAGATCCAGTAATTTTTGCAGCAGCCTCAAGATCAAAAAGTTTTAAGTTTTTTCCTAACTCTATATGGTCAAGTATATGAAAATCCTTCTTCTTAACTTCACCTACTTTTTTTACTTCTTTATTAGATAACTCATCATTTCCAATTGGAACTGAATCATCATGAAGATTTGGAATTTCTAGTAAAAATTGTGTCAGTTCTTGCTCAACTTCTTTTTTGATCTTATCTGCATCTTTACTTTGAGCAGAAAATTCTTTAATTTCTTGCAGTTCGTCTTTAGATGGTTTTCTCTTTTGTTGAGTTATTTTCTTATTGAATTCATTAAGTTTAGCCTTTAATTCTTCTAAGTTTTGAATTGATTTCTTTCTAAGTAAGTATAAATCATGGAATTTATTATAGTCTAATTTGTATTTTTTATTAGAAAGCTTCTTTAAAACTAATTCTTTATTGTTAAAAATGAAATTTGGGTCAATCATTAAAATTTGAACTCACTTTTTTTTTCGTATATCATAACATGGATTTAATTATATTTTTAATACACCGAGGTGGAAGATGAGAAATAAAGAAGTAGATATTCAATATGTAGGTCATTCTACATATATTTTAGATGATAAGGCTGGAACAAGAATATTAATCGACCCTTGGCTTAAAAATAATCCCGCATGTCCTGAAAAGTTACAAGAACCTAAAGATATAGATTACATATTGATAACTCATGGCCACTTTGATCATATTGGAGATTTATTTTCGGCCATTGAACTTAATAAAAATGCCAAGATAATCACAAGTCTTGAGATATCATCATGGCTTAATGCTAAAGGCGTGTCGAATACTCTACCTATGGGTATTGGGGGAACTCAACCTATAGATAATGAAATTAGAGTAACAATGGTTAACGCTGTTCACGGTTCTGGAATAGCTGATGATTCATCAGAGTCTATGTTGTATGGTGGAGTAGCAAATGGATTTATCCTTACCTTTAAAAATGGATTTAGTATTTACTTTTCAGGTGATACAGCAATATTCTCTGATATGAAACTGATTGGTGAGATTTATTCACCAGATGTAGCTGTTTTGCCCATAGGTGATCATTTTACAATGGGACCTAAAGAGGCTTTTCATGCTACAAAGCTAATAGGGGCAAAACATGTTATCCCTTTTCATTATGGAACTTTTCCTGTCTTGGTAGGAACTCCAGAAGAGTATATTGAGCTGGTTAAAGACTTGGATGTTAGTGTCTATGTTATGAATCCTGGTGATGTGATATAAAATTGAGAGAACCAAGCGGAAGACAATATATCAACTATTCTTTTTATAAGCTATTGCCTGATTGGTATAGACTTATTAGTAAGAATAGAACTTCTTACTTAAAAAAAATTGAAAAAATTTTACTAAAATACGAGAAAATGTTTACCTTAAATTTTTATTCAACATATGGAGTGAGGGCAGAAACAGATTTTATGTTCTGGAGAGTGTCAGAGAGACTTGAAGATTTTGAAGACATGACTTCTGAGCTTATGGGAACAGGCTTAGGAGCGTTTGTAGAGAATAAGTATTCATTTCTATCTATGACAAAGCATTCTCAATATGTTAGTAAAAATAGAAATGTTGAACAAGAGGGAACAAGAATTAAGATTTCTCCAAAAAAAAGAAAGTATCTTATTGTATATCCATTTATTAAGAAAGTTGAATGGTACCTACTAACTAAAAAGAAAAGGCAAGAGATGATGACAGAGCATATTGGGACTGGACACAAGTACCCCTCGGTTAGTATTAATACTTCTTATTCTTTTGGATTAGATGATCAAGAGCAAATGGTGTCTTTTGAAACAGATTATCCTGAAGATTTTTTAGATTTAGTTGAAGAAATGAGATCTCAAAGAGCAAGAGCTTATACAGAAAAAGATACTCCAATTATTACTTGCATACATAAAGACCTTAAAAGTATTAAAACTCTTTTTTAAAAATTAATTATATCGTTATATATAGCAAATAGCATTAAAGTTATAAGAATTGCAAAACCTATTTTATTGATAAAGTCTTGAACTTTAACATTTATCTTTCTTCTTGTTATGACCTCAATGGTATTAAACAATATATGTCCACCATCAAGAAGTGGAATAGGCAAGAGATTTATTACTCCTAGGTTAATGCTAATTACAACAACAAATTGAATTATAGAATTAAAGCCTTTTTCAGCAGCTAATCCCGAATATTTAGCAATTGATATTGGACCCGCTAAGGAGCTTTTTAAGTCTGATAGGCTCGAATCGCTACTGAATAAAGAAGAGAAGAGGCCCATAATTCCATTAAATATTAATTTAATCATTCTAAGAGAATCGTAAAAACCCTTATTTATGGAATCAATAAAAGTGAAATCCCTTGAAATTAATTCAATATTAGGGGTGATTCCAAGCATTCTTTCTTTTCCCTTGAAAACAATTTCTTTAACGATTGTACTTTTATCTCTTTCAATAGTAATTGTAAAATTTCGACTATTTGTATTTTTTAATGCTTCGCTTATTTGATACCAACTCTGTATTTTTAAATTATTTATTTCTAAAATTTTATCAAATTTTCTCAGATCGATATCGTCAGCCACTGACTTAGGAAGTACCTGATCTATAATAGGTGACTGATTCGGATATATGCTATCAAGGATAAATACTTTATTTTCATTTGAATTCTTAAATATAATATTCTTGATCTTTCCATTCCTTTCTATTTTAACAATTTGTTCAGAAGTTAAGTTACCACTCTTTGATTTTCCGATGCCTTCCCAATTATTTATTTTAGTACCATTTATTTCTAATATTTTGTCCCCAACTAGAAAGATCTGATCGTTAAGGTCTTTTTTTACATATCCAACAATAGGCTCGTCCTTTAAGAAGCTAGGTATTTCAACTCCATTCATATATATAAAAGGTAAAAGTATAAATGGAAGAATCAAATTCATTCCTGGGCCCGCAAATAATATTATTTGCTTCTTAAAATTCGATATATTTTTATAGCTTCTGTTCGGGTCTAAAGTGACTAGCTCATCTTTCTGGTTTTTTTCTGATATATCTTCCCCTTGCATTTTTACATACCCACCCAGAGGCAACAAAGAAAGTGAATATCGTGTTTCACCTATGTTGAATGAAAATAGTTTAGGTCCAAAACCTATTGAAAAATCTTCAACCTTAACGTTTGCCCATTTAGCTGCCAGTAGATGACCAAGCTCATGAATAAAGATTAAAAAACTAATTATTAAAATAAACGATATCAGACTTGTCATTAAAGATCACTTGTTGAGTATATTATACGCATCTTTCAATGCGATTTCATTTATATTCATAATGTTTTTTAAATTAATTTTCTTAATAGGCTTATGTTTTTTCATTGTTTTATCTACAATCTTTAATATATCAGTAAACTTAATTCTATTGTTTAAAAAAGCCTCAACTGCAACAGTGTTTGCTGCGTTCATAACAGCAGGCATGCTTCCTCCAATATCTAAGGATTTCCTAGCTAAATTAAAAGCTTTATAGGTCTTTTCGTTGATTTTAATTAGATTCATAGTCTCCCCAGGATGAAATTTATATTTTGTTGAGCTTAACCTATTTGGAAAATTTAGTGCGTAACCAATTGGAATTCTCATATCGTTATAGCTACCAGAAAATACTATGTTGCCATCAACAAACTCAACAATGGAGTGAATATGACTTTTTCTGTTAATAATTGGGTGTATTATTTGATGGGGAATATTAAACATTATTGAGGCTTCTATGATTTCTATAGCTTTGTTCATCATAGTTGCAGAATCAATTGAAATCTTGTTACCCATTGACCATGTTGGATGATTTAATGCCTCTTTAGGTGTTACATCTCTTAGTTCTTCATTCTTTTTGCCAAAAAAAGGTCCGCCGGAAGCAGTTAGAAAAACTCTCTTAATATTTGAGACATCTTCATTTTTTATCAGCTGGAAAAGCCCAGAATGTTCACTGTCGATTGGTATGACTTCCCCAGAATATTTATTTGCTACCTCAGTAATCTTATTACCAAGTAGTAAAAATATTTCCTTACTTGCTACACAGACTCTTTTACCTAACTTGAGGAATTCTAATGTAGGTATTAAAGAGCTCACTCCAGAAGTTGCAGAAACTAAAATATCTGCTTCTTTTGATAGACCAATTTCTTTAAGACCGATATCTCCATTGAGTATTTTTATCTTCCTAAGCAAGGGGTTTTTCTTTAACTTTAAAGCGTCATCCTTTTTACGCACTGATATTATCTTAGGCTTAAAGTCTGCTGATTGTTTTAATAGTAGATTTATATTCTCCCCACCCGAAAGTGAATGAACATTAAACTTTTCTTTATTCTTAGCGATTACAGATAAAGTTTGTTCGCCAATAGAGCCAGTAGAGCCTAAAATGCTGACTTTTTTAATCATTCTTAGAGCTTCCGCCAAATTTTCTATCTATAGATTTGTAAATATTTAATGATTTTTCAAGGTCTTCTTCTGTAAAGTCTGGCCATAATTTTTTATTAATATCAATCTCAGAGTAAGCTATATGCCATAAGAGGAAATTTGATACTCTTGAATATCCAGCAGTCCTTATTAGCAATTCTGGTTCAGGTGTATTAGGTAGGTAAGAATTACTTTTCATTGATTCCTCATTAATTTCTTCAATAGAGAGACCTTCTTCGACAACCTTTTTGGCTGCATCTATCATCTCTTCTCTACCTCCATAGTTTATTGCAACATTTATGCAACTTCCTAAATTACTTTGTGTAGATTCTTCCAGTGAATAAACTTTCTTAGCAATAGCTTTTGGTAGGTCATCTATCCTACCTATAGGATTAAATTTTAAATTATAATCATGAAAGAATTGGCTTTTATTATCAAAAAACTCTATAAATAAATTAAAAAGGGCGTCAATCTCAATTTTCGGCCTTGTCCAGTTTTGAATAGAGAACGCATATAAAGTTAAATTTTTTATTCCTATTCTATTACAGTAGATACAAATTGCTTTAGCTACATCGAGCCCTTTTTCATGCCCTTTTATAGTGGAAAGATTATTTTCCTTAGCCCACGTTCTGTTGCCATCCATTATGATTGCTATATGCTCTGGAAGAAGGTTGCTCATTTTTCTTACCTATTAAATATCTTAAATAAAATGATACTTATTTTTGAGAATAAGAAAAGAAGTAGTATAACAAATAAGGAAATCGGATATATTGCTAAAGTTAGAAGAAATAAAGGGATTTTTTTAATTGATTTAGTTCTATTGATACTGTTAGTAAGAAAAATAAATCCCTTAAAATACCTAGATATGATTTTTATCATTATTCTTCGTTCCTTATTGCTTTTATTGGATCGAGTTTTGCTGCCTTATAGGCAGGATAAATTCCAAAAAATATTCCAATAAATGCCGAGAAAATACATGCCGCAGCTATAGATTTTGTACTAATGATTGCCGGCCAACCTACAAAACTTGACGCAACTTGGCTGAGAGTATAGCCAAGAGAGATTCCCACTACGCCACCAAAAAAGGATAAAAGAGCAGATTCCGAAAGGAATTGGAAGATTATATCTTTTCTTGTAGCACCGATAGTTATTCTGATACCTATTTCTTTTGTCCGTTCAGTTACAGAGACCAACATTACGTTCATTATTCCTATTCCTCCAACAACCAATGATATTGAAGCTATAGCTGACAATAAAACTTTTAATATAGTTGTTGTTTGAAGAATTTTTTTTGTTACATTTTCGTAAGATACCATTTGGAAATTATCGAACTGATCTTTTAATAGCCCTCTTTGCTCTCTAAGCATTTTTCTTATTGCAAATTTGGCATATTCAACATTAGTTGTTTTGGTTGTAGATATAATTATATTACTTATTCCATAAAGTTGACCCTTGTAGTCCCACCTATTTAATGAAGTGTAGGGAATAAGTATGAAGTCGTCTTGGTCTCTACCTCCAGGTGTTAGACCTTTTTCACTTAGATGCCCAATAACTCTAAAAGAGATTCCATCAATTCTAATTTGCTTTCCAACTGATTTTTCTGCACCAAAGAACCTTTTTTGAACTGATGCTCCAAGCACGCAAACTTTAGCTCCATCTTGAACATCAATCCTATTGATAAAAGCACCAGAAGCAGTCGGCCAATCATTTATTAAAGAAAAATCTTCATTGCTTCCAACAACCGCAACTACCTGAACTATGTCTCTATAAGATATTTGATTGGAAGTTTTAACTATGGGTGACACATATTCAACAGAAGGTATGGCTCTCATTAACTTTAGCTCGTTTTGTGTGAAATCTGCTGCTTGACCCCTATAAACACCACTAGCTGTCCTACCTATTGGTTTTAAGACTATTGTCTTGGCTCCTAGGCTAACTAGTTGTTGTTCAATTATATTCTTGGCCCCATCTGTAATTGCAACAAGAATGATTACCGAAGTTATTCCAATTACTATCCCGAGTGAAGTAAGAATAGTTCTAGGCATGTTTCTTAAAAGGTTTGTCTTAGCTTCAATGATATTATCAATTATGTATGATAGTTTCATAGTCTAAATTATTTTCCCATCTCTTATTCTAATTGTATCCATTGCTTCTTTAGCGATGCTGTCGTCATGTGTAATTATAATGATTGTCTTTCCTGATTCATGAAGTTTTTTTAACAGATTGATTATGTCAGCGCTTGTTTTAGAGTCTAAATTTCCTGTAGGCTCATCGGCTAAAATTATATCGGGATTATTGATAAGAGATCTTGCAATTGCGACTCTCTGTTGCTGCCCACCTGATAATTCATTAGGGTGATGTTTTGCACGATTTGTTAAATCAACAAGTTTAAGACATTCTAAAGCTCTTTCTGCTCTCTCTTTTTTGTCAACCACATTTGAGTATTGTAATGGCATTTGAACGTTTTCAATCGCGGTATGCCTTGAAATTAGATTAAAACTCTGAAATATGAATCCTATTGATTTATTTCTAAGCCTAGAAAGGTCGTCTTTAGACTTAGATTTTACATTCTTTCCTCCAAGAAGATATCTTCCTGATGTAGGCCGGTCTAAGCAAGCCATTATATTAAGCAGGGTTGTTTTACCTGAACCTGAAGGGCCAACTATTGATATAAAATCCCCTTCATATATTTGAAGGCATACATTAAATAAGACTTGCAACTTATTGTTTCCGGTTTGATATATTTTATTTATATTTTCTAATTCTATTACAGTTTTATTGCTCATCCTGCTAATATCTTTTAGGTTGTGGTAGGGCGAATTTTCCTTTTTTCTTAGCTTGAGGTACGGTGGCTCCGATAACAATTGAGTCCTCAAGTGAAATTCTAGTATCTTCAGGCACCTCAATAAATTGATTATCTTTAATGCCTGTTTCTATAGGGATGGCCGAGATAGAATTATCTTCATTTGCAATCCAAACAATCAAAGTGGTTGCGTTATTTGGAGGAGCAATCTTGACAACAATATCTTTAGGGGGAACAAATCTTAATGCAGATCTAGGAATTCTCTTAATTCCAGTTTTAGTTTGGATTTTAATCTCAGCATCCACACTTAAACCAGACTTAAGTTTTACTTCTTTCTCACTGATACTTGCTATTAATTCATAAAAGACAGGTGCTTTGTTAGTATGTGGCTTTAAGTTGAGCGGCTCTATAATTTTAACAATTTTACCATAAAATTTTCTTTGCTTAAATGAATCTACTCTAAACATTACTTCTTGGCCTACTTTTACTTTAGATACGTCTCTTCCATCGATACTAAGGTTTAGATTCAATTCGTCAATAGAGGATGAGATTGTGAAATACCATTTGTATATACCCACTTTTACGCCACCTCTTTGCGCATTTTCTTTAGTTATCTTTGGATCTATGTAGTCTATTCTTCCCCTGATTGGGGATACAAATCTAGCATTTAGTAATTGTGACTCTAGCTTTTTTAGTGTTAATTCAACAGACGATTTTTGCACAAGTATTTCCTTAGGAAGTCTTTTACTTCTTTCATATTCGTCTTGGGAAATAAAACCTTGATCTAGTAACTTTTTGTTTGTTTCAACCTTCTTAATAGCTTGATCATACTTATTAGAGAAAACTTCGAATCTTTGTTTTTGAGTACTTATTTCTGACTCAATTAAATCAGCGTCTAGTTCAAGTAGGAGTTGGCCTTCTTCCACAATGTCTCCATATTCTACATAAACTGCTTTTAAAGGTAAGTCTATTTTAGAGAAAAGTTTTTCTTCTTTTTTTGGAACAATCTTCCCAGAAGTTTTTACAAATTCACTTATTTCTCCCACGGACATTTGAGTTGTAGATAGTCTTATGTCATCGTCAACAATATTTATTGAAGGCGATTGTGCGTATCTATTCGCAACAAGGAAAATTACTAGTCCAATGGCTATAAGGATTCGAAGTGACCATATAAAATTTATCAACCATATGATTGGGCTAAATAAAACTTGGAAAAAATGGAATGTTTTTCTGATAACATACTTGATTTTATTAATTATTTTAGTAACAACATCACTAATGTATTTAACTATCTTTCCTAACAAAGGTATTGTTTCTTTTAAGCTTCTTAATAATTTTTTCATAACATTATAAATTCTTATTATAGTTGGACCAATTGAGTCTTTTATTTTTTTTATCAAACGTAGTAATTTATGAAGATATTTCATTAGCAATGGAGACTGTCTTTTCTTCCAAGAATTTACATAATTTAGCGAGCTCTTTGAAAGGCTCTCTACTTTTGGCAATAGTTTGCCAAACATATTCTTCATTAAAGTAATCATGCTTTGAAAAAAAGGAGAGACCTTTTTTTTTATTTTTTCTAGATTTTTCATTTTGTAATATTTAGCCCAGTAACCTTTTCAATCCTAGCAATCTTAATTATATAGTCATAAATTGAATTTTGGTAAAGAATTTCTTGTTTATTCTTCATATTCTCAACCTCAAAAAGCTCGATTTTAGATAAATCACCACTTTTATATTTAGTTTTCATAAATTTATGATGAGCTTCCGATGCTTTAAAGGATTTCTTGAGAACATTAATTTTATAAAAAGAGGTCTCAGCTTCAATTATAGAAGCTTTAACAGTAGACCCAAGTTTTTGCTTTAGTAGTTTAAGTTGTGACAACTGAGCCCTTAGGCGAGCTTTATGAGACTGTATCTGATAATATGTTCTCCCACCATTAAAGATTTGCCACGTAGCACCCATACCACCAACTAAGTCATTGTCTTTATCTTCTGATGACACACCTTTTCCTTCAAATCTATATGCCGCTCTAGCTACAATGTTAGGAAGAAAGTCTCTATATATTGCAGAAATAGTAGCCTTTGTTGATAATATTGTCATCTCTAACGCTTTTACTTCATACATGTTGGCTAAATATGAGTCTACAATTAGATCAGGATTTAAATCAATTCTTGTATATTCTAAATCAGTCACATATTTTACTGATTCAGGCTTAGTAACTCCAAGAAGCGTAAACAATTCTTCTTCATACTTTCTTAATAAACCCTGTAGGGAAATTAATTCTAGTTCAACCCTACTCAGAGTAAGATTTCTTTCGGCAACATTGAGCGAAGATACTCTTCCAGCCTTTAAAAAAGCAATTGATTTTTTAAGTTGTTCCTGTTTCGTATCTCTTTCCTCTGCAAAGCCTTTAATTAAATTCTCTGTTTTAACTATCTCATAAAACTTTTCTGTTACCTGGTTTAGTATCTTAATTTTCTTTCCTTCATGAGAATATTCCTGAGCACGAATTAAATATTTACCGGCATTGATTCTTTGGCTTAGTTTTCCAAAGTCAAAGAGTAATTGATCTACATTAATATTAGAACTCCTACCATAGAATGGAAAGATAATATTTGCGTTAATTTGAGGAAAGTATTGCGCTTGATATTCTTGAAGTGCTGAAGATCGAGATTTTGTTTCTTCTAATGAGTAGATTAATTCATAGTTATTTTCCATGGCAACTTTGTGAGCGTCACCTAAGGAAAGATTATTATAATCAATAGACCAAGCGAAACTAGCTGTTAATATATAAGTTATAAAAAAAAAGCGTATAAATACAGTCATTTTAATAAAAACATTATAGCATGAGTAATAAATTTGGTATATATATACACATTCCTTTTTGTAAAACAATATGCCCTTTTTGCAATTTCAACGTCTATTCCACATCTTTAGCTGATTATGATGGATTAGTTTCCTTTTTGTTGGATGAATTAAGAATCAAGTCCGCATTGTTCGCTAATAAGAATCTAGTAAGTGTACATTTCGGTGGAGGCACACCATCTTTGCTCCCTATAAATTTGTTAAAAAAGATTCTCGATCGAATAGAAGAATTATTTTTAGTAGAATCGGATTGTGAAATTGCTATAGAAATCAATCCTTATGATGATGAAGTTGTAGAGCCTATAATATTCAAAGATCTTGGAATAAGTAGACTTAGTATTGGTATACAATCTTTCAATAATAAGAAGCTTAAAATATTAGGTAGGAGCTCAACTAAAAAGTCCAATTTAGATTTTATTAGTAAAATTTCGAATTGTGAGTTTACGAATATAAGCTTTGATTTTATTTTTGGAGTTGACAAAGAATCACTGAAAGAATGGGAACAGGAGTTGTCATATTTAAAAGAACTTAATGTTCAACACGTATCTACATATTGCTTAACCATCGAAGAGTCAACACCTTTTTGGAAAATGCGAAATAGGGGAGATATCTCCGAAGTATCAGATGAGATTTTTTTAGATATGATGGATACAACAAAAGAAAAGTTAAAAGAAATTGGAATTGAACAGTACGAAGTTTCAAACTACTCGAAACCTTTATATGAGTCGAGACATAATCTATTGTACTGGAATAGTGACTCCTATCTCGGTATTGGTCCAGGTGCACATTCATCATTAGTTGATATTGAAAAGGGTAACTATTTTAGATGGAGTAATCCTAAATCAATTAAAAAGTACGGAGAACTTTTCGATATAGACTCTGGTGATTCAATAAAACACTCATTGGGAATAAGAGAATACATTAAGGATACTTTTATGATGGGATTGAGATTAAAGAAAGGTGTGAATATTGAAAGACTTAGATTGTTAGCTAATTTCACTGTTAATCAATTAACAATTGAAAATCTAATTAAACAGCAATTGATAATAAATAAAGATAATACTATTGTTCTGACTGATGCGGGTTTTAACGTCTCGAATGAAGTAATATTTAGAGTTATAGAAAATATTTATTTTATCGATGATTAATTAGGGATGAATTAATATAATATTGACCATCTGATATTTTAATAATCTTACTGATTTGATAAAGTGCAGGTCTAGAAAATTTTGCTTCAAAGGAGCCTTCTTTTACCGAACAATATGGAATGTTTTCCTTAAAATAAAGACTATGTATATCTAGCTCTTCTTGTGTTGAATCATTTAGATGCAAAACTGTGCTTTGCTCTGTTGTATCTACTGACTTAACAATAAAAGGCTTATCCTCAAATTCTACATAAGCTGTAGACTCTCCTTCTTGAACATAAAATTCACCATTTTTATCTATTTTTAGATATTTATAATTAAATTTGTAAATGCCGTGATGTGTAATTGGTTTTCCGTCTTGAAACCAATTACAATCTTTATCAACAAAAAAGCGATACTTCATATTGCTCATGGTGCCAAAATCCTACTTTTCCATTTATTCTTATTCTTTCTGTATTCTATTCTTTGATGAAGTCTATCTTCACCTCCCTGCCAAAATTCTATTGTAGTTGGACGAAGCTGAAATCCAGTCCAATTTTCTGGAAAAGGAATTCTTCTATTTTTAAATTTTAACTTATTTTTCTCAAACTCATTTACTAGTGTCTCATATGAAATTATTTTTGAACTTTGATCAGAGGAAAGTGCACCTATCTGACTATTTATTGGTCTTGAATAAAAATACTTTTTTACGGTAGCTTTGCTTAGCTCAAATAATTTTCCTTCAATACGAATTTGTCTTTGAATCTCTTTCCACCAAAATAGCATTGAAGCATTTTTATTAATTATTATATCTCTTCCTTTTCTACTGCTGATATTTGTATAAAAAGTAAAACTTGCTGAAAAGTTTTTAAGTAGCATCATTCTTGAAGATGGTACGCCTTTATAAGAAGTTGATAAAGCAAAAGCATTCGGTTCAGAAACTTCTTTTTCTGCTTCTAGATACCACTGTTTAAAGAACTGAATAGGGGTTAAGGTTGAAGTGAATATATCTTCTTTGTTCCTATATCTTTTTCTTGTATTTCCTATATCCATATCAATAAAATCTACTAAATGCTTTATAGAATGTCCAATGCCTCATGTATAGTGGGAGCTAAAAATTTATATTTATTCTTTAATAATTTTCTGGGAGAGATTTGTTGACTTGATAAAATAATCTCATCAGCTAATTCTTTCGAGAAAAACCTCGGAATGTACGATGGTATATTGATAAAGAATTTAGATTTATATTTCTTTGCCAATAAATAAAAAAGATCTTTACTTTGAATTGGTTCTGGGCTTACGGCATTTATCGCTCCATCGTAATCTTTATTGTTGAAGCTTTTCTCAATTATTCTTACTAAATCCTCTAGTAGTATCCAATTCACAAAGTTGTCACCTTTTCCAATAAAGCTTCCAAGCCCAGCCTTAAAAGGGAGCTCAATTTGTTTGATAAGACCACCTTTGCTGGACAAAACAGCCCCTATACGTAAATTAACATTTCTTTGTGTTAGTTTCCTGAATTTATTTTGTTCTTTTTCCCACTCTTTAGTAGTTTCTGCAAGAAATCCATATCCAGAGGAATCATATTCGTCCAATAGTAGTTTTTTGTTTAAACCATAATAACCAACAGCAGATGCATGAACGCAGCATTTAGTTTTTATTGAATTCCTTTCAAGAACCTTGAGTAAGCTTCTAGTGGAAATTAACCTGCTATTAATAATTAATTTCTTTTTTGATTTTGTCCAAATTCCTAATATATTTTCGCCAGATAAATTTACAACAAACCTAATTTTTTTTGATATATCATCGGGAATTCGCAAATCATCACTGATATAAGGGTTCCAAGGTATCTCTATTAAGTCCTTACTTTGATATCTTATTTTGCAATCATTAAAACTAGTAGATTTATAATGCTTCTCATATTTTAAAAAAACTATTTTGTATCCCAAAGAATTTAACAAAGGAACTAGAGCTGAACCTACCAAGCCACTAGAGCCAGTTATTAAGACGTAATATCCATTTGTATTTTTATAAGCATTGGAGAGGTCATGTTCTAGTATATCAGCTCTATACTTAAAGGATTTTTCCATACTTTCCAAAGTAAAATTATTTAATTTTTTAACATTAATCCAATGCGAAAATGAAATTTCATCTTTAAGAGTAGTTTGGGTTTTCGAGGTTTTTATGAAATTATGATTGTGCTGCCATTTCTTAATTGGACCAGACACTAATTTATCACTAAAAGATACCCCCTCCTTAAACATAGAGGGCATATGCGAGATTCTCCATTTAGCTTTGAGTAAGGGAAGAATCTCCTGTTGAATAGTAATCTCTCCATCTTTTAAAAAAACATTTCCAAGATTTTTCTTCTTAATGACTGTTACTTTATCCCAAGGGGGAGTTAGTCTCTCAAGTGCTAGGATATTTTTATGCCAATTCCAAACTTGAAAGATGGGGTATTTGTACGTTCTTGAAAAACTAAATGAAACCATTTACTAGAATAGTAATAGATTCCTGGTATTTCTTCTAATACTTTTAGTGTTCGAAACTTTTTTTGTTCTTTTTTGTTTATCTGATTTAATAGATTTCAGCTTATGCTTCTTGTTTAAAACATCCGTGTCTGGTCTTTGTTCAATATGAAATGTCATAAATCCTCCTAATTTAAAAAACCCTTTAAGGATAATCCGTAATTTTTTTCAATTTTTTTTAGAGCTTTTTTCTCTATTTGCCTAATCCTTTCTCTAGTTAAATTAAATCTACTTCCTATTTCATCTAGAGTTAAAACCTCTGAATTATTAATTCCAAACCTCAGATTTATAATTTCTTTTTCACGTTCTTCTAAATTTGAAAGCGCCAAATTTATAGTTTCCTGAAGAGAGGAATGGGCTGAAAGTTCATCTTGCAAAAGCCTCTCATCTTGGACGAAATCCATAAAGGATGCATTTTCTTCAGTTGAGATAGGTGAATCTAAAGAAAAGGTATCTAAACCTGAATCTAGAATCTGTTTAACAGCCTCGATTGGTAAATCAACTTCAGTAGCTATCTCAAACAACTCAGGCTTCCTAGACAACTCTTTCTCAAGTTTCTTGTTTGCTTTGAAAACCCTTGCTGACTTTTCAAGAATATAGACTGGTACTTTAATGGACCTTGACTGGTCCATTATGCTTCTTGTTATTGATTGATGTATCCACCATGCAGCATAAGTAGAAAACTTAAAACCTTTAGTATGATCAAACTTTTCAACAGCCCTCATTAATCCAACATTTCCCTCTTGAATTAAATCAATTAAAGGGACACCTTTGTTGGCATATTTTTTAGCAATACTGACTACCAATCTTAAATTAGATTTTGTAAAAGATTGGAAAATTTGATTTTTTTTAGTCTTTACTGCTTTTAAAAAACTTTCCATCTTAATTATTTCTTTACCCGTTGCTAAGTTAAGTCTTTTTTCAAATGATAATATTTGAGCGTCACAAGACTTAAGTTGAGATGACAACGTTTTTTCTTCCGAAGATGATAGAAGAGGGGACATTAGAGCCTTTGAGAAATATTCCTTGACTGAATCATACTCAGATATGTCGCTTC
>JAQWMJ010000023.1:0-14957 GCA_029246845.1 Thermodesulfobacteriota bacterium | reverse complement strand
TCCGTTTATCAAAGTTCTGGCTGATATAGAGTTCGCAGGTGTTAATATTGATGTCAAAAGACTAGCTAAGCTTTCAAAAGAGTTCTATAAAATCGTCACTGATATTCAAGGAAGAATTTACAAGTTGATTGGAAAAGAAATTAATTTAAACTCCCCAATGCAATTAAGAGAAGTACTTTTCAATCAATTAGGATTAAAACCTAATAAGAAAACAAAGACCGGAGAATTCTCCACTGATTCTCAGACCCTACAAGGAATAATCGATCAACACGATGTAGTCGAACTAATCCTATCATATAGGTTTTATTCCAAATTACAGACAACTTATATAGATGCGTTACCAGACTTGATAGATGAGGGAACAAAAAGGATTCATACATCATATAATCATGTAGGTACGTCTACAGGAAGGCTGTCATCTAGTAGTCCTAATCTGCAAAATATACCAATAAAGACTAGTGAAGGGAAAAGAATTAGAGATTCGTTCTCATCAGCTAATAAAAACAAATTGATTATGTCAGCTGACTATTCTCAGATAGAACTAAGGCTCTTAGCACACTTTTCTTTAGACTCTTTGATGGTTGAGAGTTTCAATGCAAATGATGACATTCATTCCATTACTGCAGGGGAAATCTTTAATATTGAGAAAGACAAAGTTACAAAAGAACAAAGGAGATTGGCTAAAACTATTAATTTTGGAATCCTATATGGAATTGGCTCAAAACGCTTGTCTCAACAAATTAACGAAGATTCGAAGACCGCAAAATTATTCATAGAGAAGTATTTTAACAAATACAACTCTGTAAAAAGCTATTTTCAAAAAACTATTGATAATACAAGAAGTAAGGGGTATTCAGAGACAATCCTAAATAGAAGAAGATACCTACCAGATATTAATTCGAATAATTTTATGCTTCGCGCAGCAGGTGAACGAGCTGCAATAAACAGCCCAATACAAGGATCTGCCGCAGATATTATCAAGATGGCCATGATTTTAATTAATAAAGATAAAGATCTATCGCAACATTGCTCAATGATAATGCAAGTTCATGATGAATTAGTCTTTGAAGTTGACCAAATGAAAGTTAAGGAAGTATCCAAAAAGATTGAAAACTATATGATAAGTTGTATAACATTAGATGTACCTTTAGTCGTTGATATAGGTTTTGGTAATACATGGGCAGAGTCACACTAACCTTTTTATTATATTTGATTGTTATCTTTATTAGTACTGGTATCAACTCCTTTTCTATAACTACGACTCAGATAATTAATAACCAATTAAAAGTTAGTCCAAATTTGGGAATCTATGTAAAAAATCTTACAAAAGGAAAGGTTATTTCTAGTTACAATTCTGATAAGAAATTTATTCCTGCTTCTAACCAAAAAATTATCACCACTTTGTCATCCCTGAATTATTTGGGCAGCAATTATAGATTTAATTCGTATTTCTTCGTTAATAATATTAGTACAGATACTATTAATTCTAATCAGCTTACAGGGAAAGGCTCCTCTATAAATTTCTACGTTGATACTAGAGGTGATCCAACTCTAAAATCGAGAGATGTAGCAAAAATAGTAAATTTTTTCAAAAAGAAAGGTCTGAGATTTATTCAAGGTAACATTATTTTGGATAATACTTATTTTGAAAAACCTTATTTTAATAACAATTGGAAAAAGTCTTGGAAGGGCTTAATTTGGGCACCACATATTTCGTCTATTGCGATAGATGAAAATCTATATAGAGCAAAGGGTAATAAAGATTTACTTATGACAGACAATCCTTTGTATTTGTTAGGAGTCAAATTATCACGTGAGTTTAGAAAGCAAGGAATAAAAGTTAAGGGTAAAGTTGTTTTATCTGGGGTACCTCTTAGGACAAAAATGAGCTTTAATAAAATAATCTATAAACACTCATCTGAAAATTTGAGACTCATTGTTAAAGTTGTAAACAAAAAGAGTAATAATTTATATGCTGAACATCTATTCAAGAAGATGTCAGCCAATTTTCATAGAACCAAAGGCTCTTGGAAAAGCTCTGCAGATTTTGTTAGTAGTTTTTTAATAAAAAAAGTTGGTTTGAATAAGAACAGTTTTAATGTAAGTGACGGTTCCGGGTTATCAAGAAGAAATAAGATTACACCCAAGTCTATGGTCTTGTTGTTAGATTTTGCAAGGGAAGCAGAGTATTTTGGGGATTTTTATGGTTCCCTACCATTAGCTGGGGTCGATGGAACATTACTGAAAAGATTTAAGTCTAAACCTTTGTATAAGAACTTACGAGCTAAGACTGGATATATAAACAAAGTAAGCTCTCTTTCTGGTTATTTCACATCTAAAGATGGTGACCTGTATGCTTTTTCAATAATAGTAAATAATTATAATTATTCAGTTAGGCCTTTCATAGATAAGCTGCTTACAAAGATTTATTATTTATAAGTTTTTCATATAGAAGTACAAAAGTTTCAACTTGAATGTCCTGAGCTCTAATATTCTCATCTAATTTTAATTCTTTTAACTTTTCAGAAACTAAATCCTTTGAATAATACTCTTGAAGGTTGTTCGTAAGTTTTTTCCTACGTACCAGAAATGAATTGAATAAAAATTTAGTAAAACTCTTATAGTCGAATCCATCAAAAAATGTTTTCTTTCTATTCTCTAGTCTAATTAATATAGACTTTATATTTGGTTGAGGCCAAAAGTCTGATTCGGTTAAGTTTAAAATTCTTTTAACATTATAAAAACTTTGTATCTTCACAACATACCCATTATATAATTTTGTGCCACTTTTAGAAAGAATCTTTTCACCCACTTCTTTTTGAAGCATAAAAATTCCTGAAGTTGTATGATTTGAATGAAAAGTATCAGTAAAGTTTTCAATAATTTTTGTTCCTATATTGTAAGGCAAGTTACCAAAGTAAAGCCTCTTACCATTTCCTATCTCATTAAGGCTACACTTCAATATATCGCTATTGAAAATCTCTAAGTTAGCCGCACCTTCATACTCCTTTTTTAAATAATTATATAATATGGTGTCTTTCTCAATGCATATTACTTTACTCTCAATATCGATAATTTTCTTAGTTATTGACCCTAATCCTGGGCCAATTTCTATTATAGAATCGTATACTTCACTTCTTATCTCATTGGAAATTCTATCGATTTTTTCCTTATTTATTAAAAAGTTTTGACCTAATCCTTTCTTCGGACTTGTGCCTATATTGTTTAGTAAATTCTTTATTTCACTGGACATCTTTAATTGTTAAATTTATATATTTTTTCCCCATGCCTTATCATTCCAAGATTCTTCCTTGCCAGTATTGAGATATATCTTTCATCATATTTTAAAAGTACAAGTTCAGCTTTTAGTAGTCTATTATGGTTTTCCTTATCTTTAATCTCTTTTTTTATATTAGCATTCTTGTTTTTTAAGAATAGAATTTGTGTTCCTTCGCCAATGACTGATCCAACAAGCAGGCATAACATGAGATACATCACTACTTTAACTAAATTCTTATCCATTAAACATTCCAGCTAGAAAAGGGTTTGATTCTTTTTCTATTTCTACTGTTGTCCTTGGACCGTGTCCAGGAAATAGTATTGTACTTTCTTTTAGGGTTAATATTTTTTTAGCGATATTTCCTAAAAGCTCTTCCATATTTGTACCTCCTGTCAGATCTACTCTGCCGACACTACCTGCAAAAACAGTATCCCCACATATCATTAAATCTTCTTCTAGTCCCTCTTCTGGGTTCAACTCTCTAGTAAAATGGAAGCAGATACTTCCAGGAGAGTGACCTGGAACAAGCAATGTTTTAAAGTTTAAATTTCCAACTTCATACTGTTTTTCTTCCTCAATAAAGTTGTCTATTTTTGGTACAACAGCATCACTAAATTCTGGGATTCCAAATCTGCTCGCTGCAGTTGTCATTGCCTGAAGGATAGGTATTTCTTTTTTATGAATATTGAAATCGGCTTTGTATTTTTTTATAAAGTAATCAGCTCCATATGCATGATCTAAATGACCATGCGTATTCCATATATGAATAGAAGTAAAGCTTAGGTCAGATAATGATTCTTCAATCTCTAATGTTTGACTACCCGGATCTACTAGTATCAGCTCTTTGCTATTTTTGGACTGGAGTATGTATGTGTTCTCAACAAATGCACCTCCAGGAACAATTTTTAATATCATTGTGTTCATAGATTACTATAACAACTTATTTAATGTCAATTTAAATGGGTTTTACTTCAATAGATATATTGCAAAAAACTTCATTATATAATTTAATTCTTACTTTAAAATCACCTAATGTATTAATTGGCTTCTTTAAATCAATATTTCTCTTATCTACTTTATATCCAAGTTTAACTAGCTCCTCATATATGGATAAAGTTGTAATAGAACCAAAAAGTTTTCCAGCATTCTCTTTAACTTTAAACATTAATAGTTCTTTTTGGAGCTTGTTTGAAATATCTAAAGCAGCCTGTTTATTTTGGAAATCAATTCTCTCAATCGACTCATTTTTTGAATTTAAAGCATTGAGATTTTTTTTATTAGCTTCAATAGCTAAGTTGTTTGGAATAAGATGATTTCTAGCCTGTCCATCTTTAACATCAAGGACATCACCCTTTTTTCCTAGCTTTTTTATGTCTTCAACTAAGATTATCTTCATATTATTTATTACTTATGGCTAACCACGTATGGAAGTAGTGCCATATAGCGAGCCTTCTTTATTTCTAATGCTACTTGTCTTTGTTGAAGAGCTGTACATCCTGTCATTCTTCTTGGGGCAATTTTTTTTCTCTCAGTGATAAAGTTAGTTAGAAGCTCGACATTTTTATAGTTAAGCTTCGTATCCCCTTCCAATAGTTTAGCGGGCCTTTTTCTTGGACGTCTTTCTCTTTTATCATAATCTCTTTTATCTGCCATTTTTCTCTCCTTTTAAGTAGTAACCTTATCGATTAAGAATCTGAGAACTTTAGTCTTTTCAAAACTAAGTATCCCTTCTATTTCCTTAATAGCTTCAGCTGAACATTTCGTTTCTAAAATATGATAAACACCGCTTTGGTTGTTATCTATTGTATAAGCAAGCTTTCTTTCAGCCCATTTTTCAAATTTTGAGATTTCCGAAGAATGCTTCTTTTCAAGTGTATCTTTCAGCTTGTTAAATAATTCTGAAAAGTCTTCTTCAGATATTGTAGTGGGTACTATAAAAAGTACTTCATATTGATTTGTCATTTCTGACCTCCTGTTATGGTCTGCTGGTCAAATAAATTGACAACAGGTTATCAAACATTATACCTAAAGTGGATTATATCTCCATCTTTCACTAAATATTCTTTTCCTTCAGATCTCATTAAGCCTTTGCTCTTTGATTCTTCTTCAGAGCCACAATCTACAAAATCATCAAACTCTACAATTTCTGCTCTTATGAAACCTTTTTCAAAGTCTGTATGAATCTTCCCAGCTGCACCTGGAGCTTTAGTGTTATTCTCAATACTCCATGCCCTAGATTCTTCGGGACCTGCAGTGTAATAAGTTATTAAATTTAATATAAAATATGATTTTTCAATTAGTTGAGACAAGCCAGTAACTTTAACATCGTATTCCTCTAAAAATAATTTCTTATCACTCTCGTCTAAATCTTTGATTTCATTTTCTAGTAGACCATAAATCTCAACAAATGATTCATTCCTTTTATTTATTTCGCTTTTAAGTTTTTCAACTTCTTCAGACTCGATAGATTCATTACCAAAGTTTAATATGTAAATTATTGGTTTTGTTGAAATAAGATTCAATTCTTTGACGATCTTCTTTTCTTCAGAATCTGTATAGTCTGATAATGAAACTGGGTTATTATTATTAATCGATTCCATTAGTTGCTGAACGACTTCAAATTCTTTGATGGCTTTCTTGTCACCACTTCTTTTACTTTTTTCAAGTTTCAGAATTTTCTTCTCTAATATTTGCATGTCACTAATTGCTAGCTCTAGGTTTATTATTTCCAAGTCTCTTATTGGATCTATAGTTTCCATTACATGAGTAGTGTCACCTTTAAAGCATCTTAATACATGAACGATTGAATCCACTTCCCTAATATTCCCTAGGAATTTATTACCCAACCCTTCTCCTTTGCTTGCACCTTTTACAAGACCAGCAATGTCAACAAATTTTAATGTTGTATAAATTTTTTTCTTTGAACTTAATAGTATGGAGAGTTTATCTAATCTCACATCTGGAACGTCCACAACCGCAACGTTTGGTTCTATAGTGGTGAATGGATAGTTCGCGCTTTCTACTGCGGCATTTGTAAGAGCACAGAATATTGTAGATTTCCCAACATTCGGTAGTCCTACGATGCCGCAGCTTAAAGAACTCATCTTATAAGAAGATAGGAGCTACAACTAATGAAACAATTGTCATTAGTTTGATTAAAATGTTCATAGCTGGTCCAGATGTATCCTTAAATGGATCACCAATTGTATCACCTACAACTGCCGCTTTATGGGCTTCAGAACCTTTTCCGCCTTGATTACCTTCTTCAATATATTTTTTAGCATTATCCCATGCACCACCAGAATTTGACATCATCAACGCTAGTGCTACACCTGAGATAAGAGCTCCAGCTAAGAAGCCAGCTAAGCCGCTTGCTCCTAAAAGAACCCCTATAACTATAGGACATACAACGGCTAGAATTCCAGGGAGTATCATTTCCTTAAGAGAAGCCTCAGTACTAATTCTAATACATGATTGATAGTCCGGTTCAGCTGTACCTTCCATAATCCCTGCAATTTCTTTAAATTGCCTTCTTACTTCTTGAACCATTTTCTCCGCAGATCTTCCCACAGCACCCATTGTTAAGGCACCAAAGAGATATGGAACCATTCCACCAAGTAAAAGGCCACAAACAACTTTAAACTCTAAAATATCAACACTCTTTAAATTAGTAGCTGCTGCAAATGCAACAAATAGCGCTAAAGAAGTTAGAGCAGCAGAACCAATAGCAAAACCTTTTCCTATGGCCGCTGTGGTATTACCTAATGAGTCAAGTTTATCTGTGATTTTTCTTACTTCTGGACCTAGTTTGGCCATTTCTGCGATTCCACCAGCGTTATCAGCAATTGGACCGTATGCATCAACTGACATAGTAATACCAATTGTTGAGAGCATACTGACTGCAGCAATACCAATTCCGTAAAGACCGAAGCTCATATATGATAAATAAATTGCCAGAACTATAACAATAATAGGTAGTGCCGTACTCATCATTCCGACTGATAAACCACTTATGATATTGGTTGCTACGCCACCTCTGCTAGAAGCTTCTGCAATTTCGTGAACTGGTTTCCCAGCAGTATAGTATTCGGTTATTCCACCAATTAATGATCCAGAAAAAAGACCAATTATAGAACATGTAAAAATACTTAAGATTATAGAACTTGATAGGCCAACACTAGAGCCTACATAGTTCAGTGAAAAATATCCAAAAACTAAGAATAATATCCCAGCAGTTAGAGAAGCTTTTCTTAGAACACCAGAGGGCTCAGAATTTTGAATCATATCAACCACTTTAGTTCCAATGAATGAAGCTAGAGTCCCAACAATTATTAGAATAATTGGAAAACCATATAGTGCGAATTTTTGTTCGGCACCATATGACATACTTGAAGCTATTACTATAGTTGCAATTACTCCACCAACATATGATTCGAACAAGTCAGCTCCCATTCCAGCAACATCACCGACATTATCACCAACGTTATCAGCAATCGTTGCAGGGTTCCTTGGGTCATCTTCGGGTATGCCAGCTTCAACCTTTCCAACCAAATCTGCTCCTACGTCAGCAGCTTTGGTATAAATTCCACCACCAACTCTAGCAAACAATGCTACTGAGCTTGCGCCCATTGCAAAACCACCAATGTTGGTTGCAAAAGCTATTAGTAATTCTTCTGTTATAGTTGCGTTATTAAAGTAGAGTGTAAAAGCAACTGCTAGCCCTAGGATTCCTAAACTTGCAACAGAAAAGCCCATGACACTTCCACCTTTGAAGGCAGTTACAAGAGCTGGTCCTTGGCCACCTGTCCTTGCGGCCTCAGCTGTCCTACTATTAGCAATACATGCTGAAGTCATTCCTGCCCATCCACAAGTCATAGATAGTGCAGCCCCTCCAAAGTAAGCCAAAGCAGTAGGTATTCCAAGAAAATAGAATAGTGTTGTTCCAACAATAAATACAAATATAACAATATATTTATATTCTTCTTTTATGAAAGACATGGCGCCATTATATATTGTAACTCCAAGTTTCTTTTGGAGATCACTCCCTCTTGCCATTGATCTTATATTTACGTAAGTCACCTGTGCATATATTAATCCTATAACTGCAAGAATTATTCCGCCATAAGTGACAAACTGATTTGTTAAATCCATAGTCTCCTCCTAATATGTGATTTGGTTTGGATAATATTTATTGAATTTTACTGTTAAATGTGTTCATTGCAAATGAAATAGACTTAAAAACAATGGAGTAAATTATATTTTTAGCTAAATTGTTGATATTGTTGACAATTTTTGACTCATCTTTGGTGAACTTTGATAGTACATATTTATTAGTCATTGATTTTTCTAATGGCTTTCCGATACCAATCCTAATTCTTATAAAATCATTATTCCCAATATTCTCAATTATTGAATTAACTCCATTGTGTCCTCCCGATCCTCCAGTATCTTTTATTTTTATTTGACCGACTTGTAAATCTAGATCGTCATATATAACTATTGTTTGGTTAGAGCTAATTTTGAAGAAATCTTTTACTTTTTTAACAGCTAACCCGCTTTCATTCATATAGGTCTGTGGCTTAAGTAAAAGTAATTTTCTATCTTCTTGGTTTAAGCTGGAATATAGTGAACTGAATTTGGATTCGGTAATAGGACAATCTATTTGTTCTGAGAATTTATCTATGAAAGAAAAACCTATGTTGTGCCTGGTAGACTCGTATTTTTCACCAGGATTCCCTAAACCAACTATCAAGGTCGTTTTGTTATTTGTCACTTTCTTCTTTGGAAGCATCGGACTCATCTGCGCCTTCTTCACCTTCTGCGCCTTCTGCGCCTTCTTCATCAGTTGTTTCTTCTGTCATGAGTCGAGGAGCAAGAATACTGATAGTTGTACTTTTCGGATTAGACAAGATGGTCACTCCATCTTCTGCAGGAAGATCCTCAACAAATAAAGCATCGCCTATCTCTAAATCGCTTATATCAACAGTAATATCGTTAGGTATTTTTTCTGGAACACATTCAATTGATACTTGATTAGAAAGTGTCTGTATTACTCCCCCATTTTTTACACCCTCAGGTTTACCAATAAAATTTAAAGGACAAACTAATTTTAATTTTTCACCGTCTGTAATTTCATAAAAATCAAAATGCAAAGGAGCACTTGTTAAAGTATCGAGATGAGCTTCCTTTAGTAGAACTTTTCTTTTCTCATCTGTTCCTTCAATTGATATTGAGATTATTGTGTTCTCTCTTGCCTCAGTACCACTAAGAACTTTTTTTAGCTCCTTTCCATTTATACTAATATTTATATTTTTCTTATTTCTTCCGTAAACAACGGCAGGCACGAGGCCATCCTTTCTAATTTTATTATTTGCTTGTTTACCAAGTTCTTCTCTTTTTACGGCATTCATTTCAACGATTATCATTTTTTTCTCCTAAGAAAATAACTGACTAATAGATTTATTGTTCCTAATTCTATCTATTGCTTCAGCAATTAGATTAGATACGGTCAAAACTTTAATTTTATTAGACTTTTTTAACTTTTCTTGATTATCTATTGTATCAGTAATTATCAGTTCATCAATACAAGAATTGTCAATATTTTCTAGGGCGTTTCCGGAAAGTACTCCGTGGGTGCAAAACATAGAGACACTTTTAGCTCCAGAGTTGACTAAAGCCTCAGCGGATTTAGCCGCAGTTCCAGCTGTATCGATTAAATCATCAATTAATACAACGTTCTTACCTTTAACGTCTCCTATTACATTTGTTATCTCAGCTATGTTTGGACCAGGCCTTCTCTTGTCAGTCATAGCTAGTCCGGCATCATCAAGTTTTTTGGAGAAGAATCTTGCCCTTTCCATACCACCCGCGTCAGGGGATGCAATAACAAAATCTTTATATTTATTTTTTATATATTTTATAGCAATTGGTGATGAATAAAGGTGATCAACTGGAACATCAAAGAATCCTTGAATTTGTCCCGCATGGAGGTCCATGGTTACAATTTTCTGTATTCCAGATTTAATTAACAAATCACACACAAGTCTAGCAGTTATGGGAGATCTATCAGTTACTTTTCTGTCTTGCCTAGAGTATCCAAAATAAGGAATAACCGCCGTAATCTCATTTACGGCGGCCCTTTTTAAAGCATCTACTATTATAAAAAGTTCCATTAGGTTTTCATTAACAGGCCCAGAGGTAGATTGAATTACATAGGCATTGCTCCCTCTAACACTTTCATCAACTTCTACAAAAATTTCACCATCACTAAATCGCCTTATATTTAACTTTCCTAAAGGTACTTTTAGTTTCTTGCAGATTGCTTTACTAAGTTTTACATTTGAAGTACCAGAAAAAATTTTTATTTTGTTCATAGAAAAATTGTAAAATATATGTTCTATAAAGTAAATTAAAATGATATGTTGATATTTAAGAAGATTTATTCTAAAAAAACTGACTCAGAGCTAGATATATTAATTTATAACAATAAATATCTTTTCTATTTATCCTTGCTTACATATGAATATAGATATACCGAAAGCCCGGTTTGGATAAGAAACTTCTCCAAGGCCACATCTTTAATCCAACATGAGATAGAGCTGTATTTAAAGGAAGAGATCGAATACTTAATCTTGATTGGAAGAAAGTCTCAAGTAAAAGGTAAAATGCTTCCCATCGATGATAAATCATATGCAGAGATTTTTAAGAAATTAATTCCGAAGGAGAGTTAAGCTTTCTTGATTCTTTCAAGGTATTTTCCATCCCGGGTGTCAACTTTGATGATATCGTCAATATTAATAAAAAGAGGAACAGCGATATCTGCACCAGTTTCTAACTGTGCCGGCTTGCTACCCCCGGTAACAGAGTCACCTTTAAGTCCTGGTTCTGTTGTTGAGATTCTAAGTTCAACACTAGTAGGAAGGTCTATTCCAATTATTTCACCTTCATAATTGAGGAGTTGAACATTCAATTCTTCTTTCATAAAGTTAGACTTGTCCCCCACTATATTTTTCGATACATCTATTTGTTCGTAAGATTCTAAATCCATAAAAGTGAAACTTTCTGCACTAGAATAAAGAAATTGTGCATTCTTATTTAATAAATCGGGAAGTTGAAATATATCTCCTGACCTAAAACTTTTTTCCTGTGTTAGACCACTAATGATGTTCTTCAACTTTGTCTTCACTATTGGCTTTCTTGCTTGCATAACACGATGTTGAAACTCCACTATTTCCCATATCTCATTTTCTACAAGTATCTTTTGGCCTCTATAAAATTTGGTTGTATCAGTCGATCCCATTTTTAATTCCTTATACTTTTGAAAATTTAAGAACTAATTAACAATCCTATAATATCTAATCCTTAGGGTTAGTCTATCAGTAATTTTTAAATTATCTTCCACTTTTCTTTTTATCTTTATATAAGCTAACAATTTTGCTTTTCAAAGTTTCTTCAAAATAAATTCTAAGAGATTTTGTAAATGACGGATTCCTTCCATCTGTACTTAAATTGATTTTTATATCTTTATTTATATTTATAGTTGATGTAAATGAAAAATCATTATCACTTCTATCTGAAGCATTCGAAACTAATATTTTTTTTGATTTAGCAATTTCTACGATACTTTTGTTAACTTCTAAGTTATCTGTACAAGCTAATATGAAATCTTGGTTCCTAATATCGCTTTTTCTAAACTTTCTTTTAACTACCTTTAACTTTTTATTTTGAGACTCAATCCTGATTATAGATTTAGATACTTGAGGAGAAATGAGCTCTATATATCCGTTTTCTTTGAGAATTTTTTTCACTCTTCTGGTGGCAACAGTGCCTCCACCAAGAACCAGCCATTTCTTTGATTCTAATCTGATATTTAAATTAAGCATTTACAACATTATAGAATAAAATAAATATTAGATATAGGATAGGAAGAATAATCCCAATGATAGAAATATAGATATAAACTTTTAATATTTTCTTTGCTTTATAGCCAGGAACAGCAATGGCCTGATCCTTAACTTTATTGAGTAAATTTCTAACACTTTTAATCATTGTCTACATTTAATTTCTCTATAAAACTATCTATGTCTATTGCTGGCAGGGTTGTAATTTGCAATGTACCACGAGAGGTAAGTTCTATAGAAAGTTTACTTATTGCCTCATTATTTGGCGCTTCCACAATATTTATAAAATCAAAAGGTCCTAAAGTTGCAAATTGGCCAACTATCTTAATTCCCATAGCCCTTATCTCATCATCAACTTCTTTCATTCTTGCCGGCCTTTCTTTCAAGGTCCTTCGCCCCAACGTAGTTAAAGAAGTCAGTAAAATATATTTCTGCATATATCCTCCATGGGTAATTACATGGTAGAGTTTATCAGATATTATTTTTTAACAAAACGTTATGAAAAAATTAAACAATACTTTTATTCTTTTCTCTTTGTTTTTTGCACTCTTTTTGACGGCGCCTCTTTTATATGGAAATGCTCAAATTCAGGATAATGAAGGAGAATTAAGAGCAAATATTAATAAAGTTAATTTATCTAAGATTCAAATCTCTGATTTTAAATGGAAATATAAAGCACAAAGTACACTGGGTCTATTCGAATATATTGAAATTAGTAATAACTCAAACCTTAGTTATAAAAATCTGAAGATAGAGATAATAATTTATAGCCAAAATGGGGTGCCCTACAAGTTTCAAATTTTTCTTCCTGGTGAAATAGGTCCGAATAGTAAAAAGAGGTTTGATTCAGTTCAAACTCCAATATTAAGCTTTTCGCCAGAAAAGACCTTGGTAAATATTGAGTCTGCAAAAGTTGCTTATAAACAAGATAGGATTAAGATTAAAGCAAAGAATGCTATTAAAATTAACAAGTTCGAATACATTCTTGACAAAATTGCAACCAAAACTATTCAAGTAAAAAATCTTTCTTATACTAATAATAGTAAAAATTTTTTTAAAGATGTCACTTTTTCTGTAAATTTTTTAGACCAAAAAGGCGAGTTTCTTAAATCAATAATTTTCAAAGATCGAACTGTTATAGGGCCGGGAGAAACAAAAATTTCTAAAGAATTTCAGATCCCTGGTCTTACTTTAGATTATTTTTCAGATGTAAGTTTAACAGTGCATGACGGAAAGTTAATCGGTGAAACCGAGTACCTAAGTAAGGGAGGCGATTCTAAGCTGGCAACTAAGGATATGCCTAACTCAAGCTTTGATAGTCCATATCCTTCAGCAGACTTAATAATAAATAGTTTTGATGTAATAAATAAAAGTAACAATACTATTGGTTTAATAAGTATTAATTTGTCCAATAACAGTAGATACGAATATAATGATATTGTTATCATTGTTGGCTTTATGAATTCGCTGGGTAACACCATCACATCAAAGAAAATTAAAATCAACGATACAATTAGTCCTTACTCATCAAAGGTTTTTTCTAGTGTAAATCTTGGAATTATTGAAAATAATTTTGATACACTTTCTCTTGCTATTTCATCAGCTGAAATGATTAGCTCTGTCCAAAAAATCAAGAGAGATGATTTAATACAGGAGGAATTAGAATTTAAAAAAAATGTAGATATTCATCAAGTGAACAATAAGCTGGTTACATTTGATTCTAACAATGAACTTCTAATTTTAAATGTAGACATAGCCAGTCTTGCTTCCGTGAAGGTTCTAAACATATCACCACACGTAATATTTAATCCAACTTTTAATTTAACTTTATTAAATAAGGACAATGAAGTTATTAAAATTTTGTCTTTAAACGGGTCCGGTAAGATCAATCCTAAAGAAGAGCGAACCTATAGGTCAATTAAAATTGATAATATTAATTCTTATAAATACTATCAATATAAGATTGAATTTGTTTCTGGCCAAAAAGTAAAATAGATTGAAAAAAATTGTATATGAATCATAATTACTTTCATGAAAAATACTAACTATACTATATGGGATAAGCTCGCTAACTACTTTTCTATTGATATAGGACTAGATTTAGGAACTGCAAACGTAGTTGTCTATATTAAAGATAAAGGGATAGTTGCAAATGAACCTTCGGTTGTTGCAGTACAAGTAGATAAGGCAGGTGATGTTAATATTTTGGCAGTTGGTGACGAAGCTAAGCAAATGATAGGAAAAACACCTGGAACTATTGAAGCCATTAGGCCTTTAAAAGAGGGCGTTATAGCGGATTTTGAGGTAACTCAAAAAATGCTTGAATATTTCATCTCGAAATATCATAAAAATAATTTTCTTGTCAGACCAAGAGTTGTTGTTTCAGTACCTATAGGTATTACACCGGTTGAAAAAAGAGCGGTAGTTGAAGCAGCTGAATCTGCTGGTGCCCGAGAGGTCTATCTTATAGAAGAAACAATGGCAGCAGCCCTAGGTGCGGATATGGACTCTGTGCTTAACTCAAGGGGTGGAATGATTATTGACATAGGTGGGGGTACTACAGGCATATCTGTTATATCTCTTGGAGGACTTGTTATAAGTAGGTCTATAAAGACAGCCGGTGACTCAATGAATCAGGCAATTATAGCCTATGTAAAGAGTACTTATGGATTGTTAATCGGTGAAAATATGGCCGAGAGCGTTAAAAAAACAATATGTGACGTTACAGATGTTCCTAGTGAAAGTTTAAAAATGTCTGTAAGAGGAAGAAGTTTGGA
>JAQWMJ010000005.1:0-26437 GCA_029246845.1 Thermodesulfobacteriota bacterium | reverse complement strand
ATTTACTCCGTACGGCTGATTAGCAATCAGCTGGTTTAAACCACTCACCCACCTCTCCATACGCTACTATTATGGCTGATGAATTGATAAAAATAAATCTGTAAAGTTTTTTACTGGTGTAAAAGAAGCACCAGGTATCTCGACAAAAGTTGTGTGCCAATAGTGCATCGAACCATTCCACAAACCAGGGCATTCAATAAATGAAGAGCTCTTACCAAGTATATCCTTATTAACTTTCATCCTAAGTGAATCTTCTGAAAATTGTTTCAAGTCAAATCTCTTTCCAGTGAAATCTTTAATGCAGCAAATCATTTCAACAGGGTTAAAGTAAGACCCCTCTTCCCATAATCTAATTTGATTTTCATCTTTTAAATCTACCTGTGATTCTTCGACAATTTGAACTGATTCTGCCTTTCCATCGTTTACCCAAAACGGCTTCCCACCCTTGGAATTTTCGTCTTTAACAACCCCACACACTCTTATTGGCTTATTAAGCATCTCAATAATTAAATCAACTTTCTGCTCTACACTTTTATCTTTTAAATGGTTCGGCATATATGCTTCAAACTGAGCAATTAAAGACTCTAAAAGGTTGTACTTTCGTTCGCTAAGGGTCTGAAGAAGCATGTCAAATCTCCTTTTATTTGAGTATGCAATATTAAACAAAGACTTAGAGACTTCATACCTTAGAGTCCTTGTTTTGGGAGACAAATTATCAATATTATTGATAAATATAAAATCTGAATCAATCTCACCTAAATTTTCTAACAAGGCTCCATGTCCAGATGGGTGGGTATATACTTCTCCATTAGGATGTCTTAATATTTCCCCTTTATTATCTACACAAAGACTATTTGTTGATTTCTTTTGAGTAGTAATCTCAAACATTAAGTCAGGGTTGTAATCTGCTAAAAAAGAAGAGTGGTTAACTTTATCTTGAACTTCAGCAACATAATTCTCTTGGATTGAAAAGACTAACGGTGAATTAGTTATGTCATCCATAGAATTAACTAGAAATTGCTCTATAGGAGATATGGGAACACTGTTGATTTGATGGAGATCAATTATAGCCTTGGGTTTAGTAGAAAGATTAAGCTTATTTTCCGATGTCAATATATCATTAAAAAGTTTGGAGTCTTTACCTGAAACAATATTCTTCAAATCAATTTTTTTTTCAGAGCAAAAACTTTCAATCTGGTTAAAGAAAGGGAGTAAATGTACCTTTTCAAAAAACTTATCTTCAAATAAATCAAAATTAAACATTCTAGTAGCCGAACCAGAGGCAGGAATAAACCTACTAATAAAAATACCCGGCATCGGTGGACTACTTTCAATGTTAATTTTTTGAACATCTTCAGGAGGGAGAATCCCATCATTCTTATCACATGGTCTAATTAAAAGTAGTTTTTTCAGTTTCGAATCATCTTTTAATAAACTAAGCTGTTCACTTGAGTCTTGCTTGTTGATGCCCTGCAATAAAAGAAATTCTAAATCATTATTATTTAACATTACAAAACTTTTTTCCGGGGTCGACGGGATTCGAACCCGCGACCTCTGCCGTGACAGGGCAGCGTTCTAACCAGCTGAACTACGACCCCCGAAATATGGGCGCTACAGGATTTGAACCTGTGACATCTTCCTTGTAAGGGAAGCGCTCTCCCGCTGAGCTAAGCGCCCCGAATAGATTTTTATACTATATGCAGACAAGTAAATGTCAAGATAGATTCAAAGGCTTCTCTGCTTCTGAAACATCAACACCTAAAGGCATATCAGGCAAAACCGTATCTTTTAGTATTGCCTCATCAGATATAATTGCATGAGGAATCACATCGTCCATATGACTAACAGGAATAATATCAACGTCTTTAAGAACTTCTTTAGGTATATCAACTAAATCTTTCTCATTTTCTTTAGGTATCAAAACAGTTTTAACTCCGCCTCTATGAGCAGCTAATATTTTTTCCTTTAATCCTCCAATTGGAAGAACCCTTCCTCTTAAAGTAATCTCTCCAGTCATAGCTAGGTCCCTTCTAACTTCTTTTTGAATTAAACCAGACAATATAGCTGTGGCCATAGCAATACCGGCTGAAGGTCCATCTTTAGGCTGAGCACCTTCAGGAACGTGAACATGGATGTCGATTTTTTGATAAAAATTTCTATCCAATCCAAGTCTATTACCACGAGATCTTGCATAGCTCATAGCAGCCCTTGTGGACTCTTGCATTACTTCTCCCAACTTACCAGTAACTGTAAAGTTACCTTTACCAGGAACAATCGTTACTTCTATATTTAGCAATTCTCCACCAACTTCTGTCCATGCCATTCCAGTAGACATACCTATTTGATTGGTATCTTCTATCTCCCCATGCTTAAATTTAGGAGAACCTAATAATTTTTGTACAACTTTTGGAGTTATATTCAAAGAGTAATCTTTACCATTTGTTACCACTTCTTTTGCAGTTTTCCTACATAGAGTTCCAAATTCTCTTTCCAAGGTCCTGACACCAGCTTCTCTTGTGTATCTTTGAATAGTAAAGTTTACAGCTTTGTCTGAGAACTTTACATTTGAATCCTTTAGACCATTATTTTCAAGCTGCTTAGGAATTAGATATTTCTTAGCGATTTTGTTTTTCTCAAGTTCTGTATAACCTGACAATTTAATAATCTCCATTCTATCTTGTAAAGCCCAAGGAATTGTATGTAAAACATTTGCTGTAGTAATAAATAGAACTTGCGATAAATCGTAATCAATTTCAAGATAGTGGTCATTAAAAGTTGAATTTTGCTCAGGATCTAAAGCCTCTAGCAATGCAGAAGCAGGGTCTCCTCTGAAATCTGTACCAACTTTATCTATTTCATCTAAAAGAAAAACAGGATTTTTTGAACCTGCTTTCTTCATCCCTTGAATAATTTTTCCAGGTAGAGCTCCTATGTAAGTTCTTCTATGACCTCTTATTTCAGCTTCATCCCTAACACCACCAAGTGAAATTCTTACGAACTTCCTGCCCATGGCTCTAGCAACTGATTTTGCCAAAGATGTCTTACCCACTCCCGGTGGTCCAACTAAACATAAAATAGGACCTTTAAGCTTTTTAGTTAAAGTTCTAACGGCAAGGAATTCTGTGATTCTTTCTTTAGGTTTCTCTAAGCCAAAATGATCCTCATCTAGAACATTTTGAGCTTTATCCAAAGAAACTTCATCCTCCGTCAAATCAGAATTCCATGGCAATGTAACAAGCCAATCAATATAATTCCTGACAACAGTTGCCTCTGCAGACATGGAAGACATTCCTTTCAATTTTCTAATTTCCTTTTCTATTCTTTTTCTAATATCTTCGGGCATCTCTTTAGATTTCAATGCCTCCTCAAACTCCAAAATCTCAGTTTTTAGATCGTCTTTATCACCGAGCTCACTTTGTATGGCTTTCATTTGCTCAGTTAGATAGTATTCCTTTTGAGCCTTTTCCATTTGCTTTTTAACTCTATTTCTAATTTTCTTCTCAACTTGTAAAATCTCTAACTCCGATTGTATTTTTTCAAATAACATTTCCAGTCTTTTAGAGCAATCCAAGCACTCAAGTACTTCTTGCTTGTCAGAAAGTTTAAAGGTCAAATGGGATGCAATTGTATCAGATAACTTACTAGCATCTTCGATTGCAGAAATTGTTACTAATGTTTCAGTCGGAACTTTCTTATTAAGTTTGGTATAATCTTCAAAAGCCTCAATTAAGCTCCTCATTATAGCATTGGTTTCAACATCAGACTGAGTCTTCTCTACCAAATCTTCTACTTCAACATTAAAAAATTTATTTTCTTCATCAAAGCTAAGGAGTTTTGCCCTACTGACACCTTCAACTAATATCTTTACTGTCCCGTCTGGAAGTCTTAGCATCTGAACGATAGTTCCTACTGTTCCAATGTGATGTATATCTTTAGGTCCTGGGTCATTTGTTTTTGCATCAATTTGAGCGGATAGCAAAATCTTCTTGTCTGTTTTCATTGCTTCTTCTAATGCTCTAATTGATTTTTCTCTTCCAACAAATAATGGCGCCACCATATGAGGAAAAATAACTACATCTCTTAAAGGTAATAATGGGAGTTTATATTTTGTACTCATGAAGTCCTCCGAAAGGCATTATTCAAATAAGTTAACCATTAAATCTTGTTTTGCAACAAAAAACATTAAAAAAACTATAAAAGTGGTAGAAAAAAGAGAAAAAAGACCTAGTTTAAGGCACTTTTAGATGATTTAGTTTCAAAACTGAGTATAGGAGCCTTACCGTTCATTATCACCTCTTCAGTTATTACGCACTTTTTTAAACCATCCATGGTAGGAATATCATAAATTAAATCCAAGATGGAGTTCTCAATTATGGACCTGAGGCCTCTGGCACCTGTCTCTCTCTTGATAGCTTCCTTAGCAATACAAATTAAAGATTCTTCAGTAAATTCTAGCTCTACCTTATCATTTATCCTAACTAATTTCTGATATTGCTTTATCAGAGCATTTCTTGGCTCAGTTAATATCTTTATAAGTGCTTCTTCGTCGAGTGTATTTAGATATGTAATTACAGGTACCCTTCCAATAAACTCAGGAATAAATCCAAAACTAACAAGGTCTTCAGATTGAATGGACTTAAGGAAATCGTTAGAGTCCAACCTTTTAACTATTTGTTGCTCACCCTTCTCAAAGCCAATAGAATTCTTTCCAATTCTTTTAGCAATTATTTTATCTAGCCCGCTAAAAGAACCGCCTAAAATAAATAAGATATTATTAGTATCAACTGGTATAAATTCTTGTTGTGGGTGCTTTCTGCCACCTTTAGGAGGAACATTTACAATGGCACCTTCAATAATTTTCAAAAGGGCTTGTTGAACACCTTCTCCTGATACATCTCTAGTAATAGATGGACTATCCCCACTTTTTCTTGCAATCTTATCTATCTCATCAATATAAATAATTCCCTTTTCAGCTTTGTTAACATCAAAATCTGATGCCTGCAAAAGGCTTACAAGCATATTCTCAACATCTTCGCCTACATAACCCGCCTCTGTATAACAAGTTGCATCAACAATAGTAAATGGAACATTTAAGAATTTTGCTAATGTCTGAGCCAATAGGGTTTTTCCAGAGCCTGTAGGGCCAATTAGTAGCACGTTACTTTTTTGTATTTCAACTTCTTCAGATTCACTTTTCTTTGATTTAGGCTCATTATTTACACTAATTCTTTTGTAATGATTATATACTGCGACGGATAAATATTTCTTTGCCTGATCTTGATCAATGACATAAGAATCAAGCTGACTTTTAATTTCATGGGGTGGAGGAATATATTCAAGATCTTCTGGGTTAACTTGCTCCCCTTTTTCGTCCTCAATTATCTCAGTACATAAATCTACACATTCATTACATATATAAGTTTGAGGGCCTGCTATAAGTTTCTTTACTTCTTTTTGATTTTTTCCACAAAAAGAACAACTTAAATCATCTTTTGATGTACTCATTTATTTATCATCCTTTTGAGTAATTATATTATCTATAATTCCATAATCCAATGCTTCTTGTGAAGTTTGATAAAAATTTCTTTGTATATCTGTTTTTATTACTTCTAATTTCTGATTAACATGTTTCGACAATATTTGGGCTAGTATCTCCTGCTTCCTTCTAGTCTCATCCATTTCTTTCTCTAGGTCATAATACTGGCCGCCTAGTTGGGTCCCAACAGAGTGGAGCATAATTGTTGAGTTAGGCAAAGAGTTCCTCTTATTTTTTGCACCACTTGCCAAAAGTACAGCCCCCATACTTGCGGCAAGACCGAAGCACAAAGTGCTTACGTCAGGAGCAACATACTGAATAGCATCGTAAATACCAAGGCCCGCGGTAACACTTCCACCGGGTGAATTTATATATAAATTAATATCTTTTTTACTATCAACTGATTCAAGGAACAACAATTGAGCAACTACTAGATTCGCAAGGTTATCGTTAATTTCCCCCCCAATAAAAATAATTCTTTCATTTAAAAGCCTAGAATAAATATCAAAAGCTCTTTCACCAGAAGAGCTTTGCTCAACTACCATTGGTATAAACATAAAGTGATTGTAATTTAATCAATAATCTTAGTCAATTAAGAAGAACACTTAAGTTACTTTGCAACTTTAGGTTTCACCTCTTTGATTTTGGCTTCAGAAACTAAAAATCTTATTACCTTTTCATCTGTTAGCTTTACTCTTACATCGTCCATTAAATTATTATCTTTATAATATTTCTTTATTTTGCTAACTTGGGTGTTCTGAGATTTGGCAATCGAAGCAATAACTTGCTCTAGCTCTTCATCACCCACAACAATTTTTTCAAGCTTAGAAATTTCAGCGAATATAAGTGCCAACTTCACATTTCTTAAGGCAGACTCTTTGATTAACTCCTTAGTCTTTTCGTCAACTTCATTCATTTTAATTCCTTTCTCGTTCATTCGACCCAAGTACTCACTTTCAAGCCTCTTCTCTTCATCATTTAAAAAAGATTTAGGGAACTCAAATTTGTTATCGTTTATTAATTTATCACCAATATTCTTTCTCAACGATGCTTCTGATTTTTCATCAGAAGATCTTTCTAAGTCGGAAGCTACTCGCTCCTCCAACTTCTCTTTCGACTCAATACCAAGTTTAGCAATAAAATCATCATCTAACTTAGGAATAATTTTTTTATATATTTTATTAATTAGCACCGTACAATTTACTACCTTTCCAGCAGCTTCGGCTATTGGGAAATCTTTTGGATATGTTACATCAAAAGTTTTTTCTTCCTCTAGTGTCATTGTTTTTATTTTAGCTTCTATGTCTGGAATCAAAGAATCATTTCCTAGTTCAATCATTGCATTCTCTCTTACCAGATCTTTCACTATAACGCCTTCAACTTGCCCTGAAAAATTTATAGATAGGATATCTTTTTTTTGTATCTTCTTACGTTTTACAACTTCCTCATTGGACGCAAAATTAATTAACAAGTTTTCAATTGCCTTATCAATATCTTTCTGTTCGATAGAAAAGACTTCTTTCTCAACTTCCAGTGACTTGTATGTACCTAAATTAATTTCAGGTATAAGTTCAAAATTAAAAGAAAACTGAAACTTTTTATCTTTGTTAAAATCTTTAAATTCCAGATTTGAAGTCTTAACTATATTTATTTTTTCTTCAATAGCTAGAACTCTTAAGTTATTGTTAATAATTCTTGTCTTAATCTCTTCATCAATCTGTTCTGTATATATAGATTCAACAACTTTCAAAGGTACTTTTCCTTTCCTGAATCCTTTTAAATCAGCATCCTTCTGAAACAATTTAACAACGCTAAGATAGGTTTTAGCAACTTCATCTTTTTCAATATCGAACAAAGCCTTCTTTTCAGTTGAACTAATTTCTTCAATCTTAAAACTCATATTATCTCCATTTGGGAGCGGGGGGACTCGAACCCCCACACCCGAAGGCGCTAGATCCTAAATCTAGTGCGTCTACCAATTCCGCCACGCTCCCATTCAAAAAATATTTTTTTTTGAAAGGATAAATATACTGATTACCGTATCTAAAATCAATGTTGGGGATTATGAAGGCTCGTAAGCAACAATAACCTTGTTGCAACCACTAAGATACTTTAAAATCACTTTATTAACTTCCTCTAAGGTTACATTTCTTATTTTGGAGGAAAATTCAAATGGTTCTTCTGGGCCAAGACCAAAGAAACAACCTTGAGATATTCTAGCATTTATACTGGCATTTCTTTGAAGTGAAATATCATTTCTGCCTATTAAGTAATTCTTCGACCTCTCTATTTCTGAGCTTGTTATTCCATCAGTCACAAGCTTGCTAATTTCTCTATTAATAGCTTCGATACTTTCATCTTTCTTCTCGGGAGAACAACCTATATAAACGCCAAAGTGACCAATAGTAGGCGATGGGCTGTAAAAAGATGAAACAGTATAAGCTAAGCTCTTTCTATCTCTAAGCTCAAGAAATAGTCTACCGCCCATTCCAGATAGGCATGAATTCATAACCTGAAATGCATACTGATCTTGAGATTCCATTGATGGTGCATAAGTGCCAATCATTATATGTGACTGCTGCTTATCCCCTAACTTAGTTTCAAAATTTTGATCTTCTTTAATAGGAGTGAAAGTAGAATCTTTGATATTTAAGAAATCTTCATCTGATATATCAAGATTTGAGTTTAAACATCCTACCAATTGCTCTAAATCAAAATTTCCAACAGCTGAAAACAATAAATTATTTTTTGTTATAGTCTCTCTGTAAGCTTTAGATATATTATCTTGAGATATATTAACGAGGCTTTCTTCTGTACCATATTGATTCATTGAATAAGGGTGGTTCGGGAAAAGCTTCTCATAAAACTTATCAGCAGTTAAAGCCGCATAGTTTTGCTTTTTTCTGTTTAGATAAGACATCGTATCCCTTTTAACAATTTCTAACTCTTTCTCAATGAAAAGTGGATTTGATATTACATCTGAATATATTTCAATTAACTCTTGTAAGTTTGCACTAGGACCCAATAATTTTAAGCCTAATGTATTTTTTCCTGAGTAACCCTCTATATCAGAAGCTAACAACTCTGTTTTCATAGATAATTGATCCTTGGAGAAATTTTTTGAACCTCTTTCGAATAGCTCAGCAAGAATGCTAAATTTACCATTGGATGCTTTATTTTCCTGCCTCAAACCACCCATAGAAACAGATCTTAAAGAAAAAAGTGGTGTCTTTGTATTCTGTAGAACTAATAAATCTGCACCACAATCAAGTGTTATCCTGGTAGGCTTGCTGTGAACTATCTTAGACATAGAATAATCTTTAGAAACATACGAACTCAAGTCTCTTACGCAGGGGTCTGAGCTAATATTAAATATATCTAATATCATTTTCTTTAAATGCTTGTCGTTTTCAAACTTTATTTTCTTCGGAAAAATCAAATTCAAATTTAAGTTCTCAAGTATAAAAAGACTTGATGCTACCTTGGATATTTCTTCAGGAGTTATTTTTTTAATTCTTTCCAAATATATTTTCTTAGATTCTATATCTCCAGTTAAAGATTCTAAATATCCTATAGATTGTGCTTGACCTTGAACAGTTTCGTTTTCATGAAGGTCATCAGAAAGAATTGAGTTTTTTGCTCTTTCTATTTGAGCTAAATCAAAATCAAGATTGCAGATTTGTTGAATTTTTAAGCAAACCTCTTTAATAACTTGATTAATATTATCATTTAAAAATGTCCCTGTTATCATAAAAACTCCAGAGTGTCTCATTGCATAATTACTGGAATAAATTGATGTAACTAAAGATAAATCTTCTTTCAACTCCTTGTATAGCAATGAGCTTGTTCCACTTCCGAGAATATGGCTTACTATATCTAAGACCGCGGAATCTTTATCAGTAGCTTTCTTAGATTTAAAAGAAAAAGCGAAATAGACCTCATTAACTTCATGAAATTCAGTATTAATTTGCAATCCTAACACGTTTTCATTTTCCATAAATTTCGGCTTTTCAACTTTGTCTTGTCTAATTTTATTGAATACTTTTTCAATTTTTAGCTTAACATCCTCACTCTTAGCGCCACTTACTACAACAAGATGCATATTTTCTGCCTGATACCATTTATCATAAAATCCTTTTACATCAGATCTTTTAAAACTTTTTACACTTTCAGGAGTTCCTATAATTGGAAGACCATAAGTAGATGAAAAGAAAGTATGTTTAAACATCATTTCACTTAAACAATTTGATGGAGAATCATTTCCTCTTTTTATTTCTTCTAAAATAACCTCAAGCTCTTTTGAAAGCTCTTCTTCGTCAAAAGTAGCGTTAGACATACAATCTGAGAGTATATTTAAGCCGACATCAATGAATTCATTTGAAATTGTAGTGTAATATACGGTCTCATCAAATGAGGTAAAAGCATTGACTTCTCCACCATGGGCCTCTAGCTGTTTGGAGATTTCTCCTACTTTTAAATTATCTGTCCCCTTGAAAATCATATGTTCATGGACATGTGCTAATCCTCTTTGATTATCATTTTCATAAGCACTACCGGTATTTACCCAAACAAAAATTGAGCTTACAGGAGAATGAGGATCTTCCTTAAGGAAAACTTTTAAACCATTATCAAGGTAATATTTTTGAACATCATTCATAGCTAATCACAAAGTTGCCTTAAATTTTATAACAATATGTTTCCCAACTGCATACAATAAATAAGTATAGAATAGAATAAAAGATCCAATCTCTATATGTAAAAGTATCGCAATAAGTATTATTGATAGCACAATTAGAGCGTTAAACCTCTTCATCTTATTAAGAAAAGTTTTCTTCGGAAAAGCTATATTGCTTACCATCAAAAGTCCCGTTAGAGGTAGGAAAATTAAGAAGAAGGTGCTCACAACTTCCGAAGAAAATATGTTAAATTTATAGTCATTTAGGACAATCGATATTAGCAATCCTGCAGCCATAGGGCTTGGAAGGCCAACAAATAATCTATCCTTATCTTCATCAGAGTTGGTATTAAACCTGGATAGTCTTAAAGCAACACAAACAGAATAAAATATTACGCACATTATTCCAAGATTATTAAAAGATGATAGATATACTATATAGATTAAAAGTGAGGGTGCAACACCAAAACAAACTAAATCAGAAAGAGAATCATATTGCGCACCAAATTCGGAATCTTTATTTAAAAGTCGTGCTATTTTTCCATCAACAAAATCTATAAAAGCAGCAATATATAAAAAAATACAAGACCACCATAAGGACTTTTCGGTTAAAAGAGATGTTTCAATTCCTAAGAACTCTCCATCGACTAGTGGAAAAAGTTTGATTAAATTGAAGATAGATAAAAGTCCAAAAACCATCGCAAGAGTTGTTAATAAGTTGGGTATAAGTGAGATAATTTTTCTATTTTTCATTTTACTAAACTATCTTCTCATTAGTCTTATTAAAGAGGATGCTCTCTCCTGCAACTACTTCATCACCTGCCTTTAATTCTGTAGCATAATTAGTAGGAACATAAATATCTATCCTGGAACCAAATTTAATAATTCCTATTCTTTGTCCAATCTTAAGAATACTGGTTCGTGAGACATAAGGAACTATTCTTCTAGCAATGAATCCTGCAAATAGAATTAAAACTACATCTTGTTTATCCTCTGTTTTTAAATGCATATACAATCTTTCGTTCTCTATACATTCCGAAGAATTAGCAAATTTAAACTTCCCCTCAAAATACTTGGTCTCTATTACTTCAGAAGAAATAGGAGACCTTGCTATGTGACAATCAAATACAGATAAAAAGATGCATATTCTTTTCATTTCTATATTAGTAAACTCATCTTCTTTGACTGTATCAACTGTTATAATTTTTCCATCAGCAGGAGATAGTATTCCATTTGTTTTTGGTATAATTCGTTCAGGATCCCTAAAGAAATGTATAATCAATAAAAAGGTTATTAATAGCAAAATTGATAAAATAGATATTCCAAAAAAGGCGGTTCCTAGCCAGCAAATTAAGAAGGAAACCAATATAGGTTGGTATCCTTGGGGTGAAACAGTCCATTTGTAATCAATCTTCATTAGTTCTTTTCTTTATCTACAAGTTTCTTTTTAAATAAAGCTGTCATCATAGATCTTAAAGTGGTTCCAATATCTTCTATCGGGTGAGTTTCTCCTTCCTTAAGTAGGCGATTATAATTAGGCCTTCCAGACTCGTTTTCCTTAATCCACTCGTCAGCAAACTGTCCACTTTGTATTTCATCAAGGACTATTTTCATTCTTTTCTTTACAGAAGCATCTATTAGTCTAGGTCCTCTAGTTATATCACCATATTTTGCAGTATCACTAATTGAATATCTCATATTAGAAATTCCACCTTGATAGATTAGATCAACTATTAATTTGACCTCATGTAAACATTCAAAATAAGCCATTTCAGGTGGATATCCAGCTTCTGTAAGAGTTTCAAAACCTGCAAGAATCAGACTTGAAACACCACCACATAAAACAGACTGCTCACCGAATAAATCTGTCTCAGTTTCATCTTTAAATGTTGTTTCTATTATTCCAACTCTAGATGAACCGATGCCTGCAGCATACGCAAGAGCAATGTCTTTAGTGTTAGATGAAGGATCTTGATGAATGGCTATTAGGCCAGGAACACCAGCCCCCTCTTCATAAGTACCTCTGACTGTATGGCCAGGAGCTTTAGGTGCAACCATAAATACATTAACTCCTACTTCCGGAACAATCTGGTTGTAATGTATATTGAATCCATGACCAAAAGCTAAATACTTACCAGGTTCGATATTATCTCTTATTGAATCTTCGTAAATTTTCTTTTGACTAGTATCCGGTGCTAAAATCATTATAATATCAGATTTTTTAACTAACTCATCAACTTCGACAACATCTAGACCAGTTGCTTCAGCCTTTTTCCAACTTTCACCGCTTTTTCTTAAACCAACAGATACTTGGATTCCTGAATCTCTTAGGTTTAATGCGTGAGCATGACCTTGACTCCCGAAACCTATAATTCCAACATGTTTATCTTTAATTAGTCCTAAATCGCAATCTTTATCGTAAAATACTTTCATAATAATTCTCCATTACTTCTTTTTCTCTCTAGCCACTGAAACAAGTCCAGTCCTAGTTACTTCTTTGAGACCTAAGGGTCTTAAAATTTCCACAAATGCCTCAAGTTTGTCCTTAGTACCAGTAAGCTCTAAAGTGTAAGATTTTGGACCTACGTCTATAACGTTAGATCTAAATATATCTGCTACTCTCAATACCTCTGATCTACTAGTTTTAGTAGGGATTACTCTAGCAATTAGAAGTTCTCTTTGAATACTTTCAGATTCTGTTAAATCTACAACTTTAATGACATTAATCATGTTTTCAAATCTTTTTATAATTTGATCAATAATCCAATCTTCTCCTGATGTAACTAATGTTAATCTTGAATGAGAAGGATTTTCAGTTTCTGCCACACAAAGGCTCTCAATATTAAAACCCCTTGCAGTAAACAGTCCTGAAACACGAGCTAAAACACCAGGTTCGTTATCTACTAAAATTGATATAATATGACGCAATAGTTATCTCCTTTAAAGGAATTTATAATAAACTAATTTTAAACTATTTCTATGTTTATACTAACTAAATCCTTATCTCTAGAAGGACTAAGCCTTTTAGGTTTAAGGTTTTCTTAAGGTTTGAATCAATTTTTGAATCGAAATTAGATTGATAAGCTTTTGCACCAAATGATTCAGCCAAAGACTTATAATCGGGGCCTTTATACTTGAGGCCCTTCTTTAAATATTTATCATTTAAAACAATTATCGTTAGATCAAGGCCTTGCTCTAAAGCGACAATCATTTCTTGCATATTGAATTGAAAGTTAGTACCGCTAGATATACTTACAACTTTAGTTTTAGGCCTAGAAAAAGTAGCTCCAATTGCCGCAGGAAAGCCGTAGCCAGGAGTACCAGTTCCGCCAGATAGTATATTATTCCTATAGTCATTAAACTTATAAAATTGCTGAAGGTTCACATCTTCATGGCTGAAATCGGAGCAAATAACTGCTTTCTTTCCTAAAATATCCGATATTTTACTAAAAATATATGCTTTTTTATTCTTGGAAATCTCTTTATTCTCCAATTTCTTATTACCACTTTTAATATCCAAAAGAAAATCAGCTGACCATTCAGCCTCATAAGAATCAATATCTTTAGCCATAAAGTTCAAGAAAGATACTGATGAAGAATTAATATTTAAATGTTTTTTAGTTAATGGATCAAGCTGAGTTTTATCTATATCTACTATAGTCATTTCTTTCTTTTTAAGAGAATTTTTTGCTAAAATTTTATTTATGTCGCAACCAACAGAAATAATATGATCTGAGTCTTCGATTAACTTACTAGAAGCATATGAACCGCTTGAACCTATCATTCCAAAAGAAACATCACTTTTGACTAATCCTAGTGATAAAAGTGAGGTAAGAGATGGGATTTTAAACTTCTTTAAGATAAAAGAAATATTTTTAGTATTCTCCTGATAGCAAGCACCTCTACCAAAAATCAAAAGTGGTTTTTTTGATTTTTTGAGCTTAATTTTAAAATCTCGTAAAGATTTTTGAGATATTTTTGGCTCATCAATATAATTTGGTAAATTGATTTTCTTAGGAATCCTAAACTGACTCTCACCTAATAAAACATCCTTAGGCATATCTACTAAAACAGGTCCTTTTCTTCCAGTATTGGAAATATGAAGAGCTTCAGCAATTGCTTTAGGTAAATCTATTGTTTTTCTTACTAAAGTATTATGCTTAGTTGTAGATCTGGTAATTCCAATATGATCAGCTTCCTGAAATGCATCACTTCCTAAGAAGGGAGTGGGTACTTGACCAGTGAAAATTAGAACTGGGACAGAGTCCATATAAGCAGTTGAAATTCCAGTTACGGTATTAGTTGCGGCTGGGCCTGAGGTGCAAAGAATTATGCCAGGTAATCCGCTTGCGCGAGAAAATCCATCGGCCATATGTGTTGCAGCTTGTTCATGTCTAGTAAGGATATGATTTATCTTTTTTGCATATGCCGGCATTACATCATAAATTTTTAGTACATAGCCGCCAGGTAATCCAAAAATAGTTTTGATACCAAGCTTGTATAAAGATTCAAAGAATAGTTCCGCGCCTAAAAAATTTTTCATTTCGATTATTATATATTAATTTATCATTTTAACTAACAAAAGAAAAAGTATTAAAAGGCATGAGAGGCATATCCTCGAATACATGGTCTGCATTAAACTTTAAATTAACTTTAGCCAGTGAAGCTGAATCAATACTAAAGCCTGAATCAATATTTAGTTCGAAATGTTTATCAAAATGCGCTATTTGAACTTTACCAGAACCAGTTCCTATCAATGTCGAATTATTCATATCAACATGCATAAGGTCATCCTGTGTTAGTTTAAAATTTTGTTCAACTAGAACTAAATCTTCTTCTTTTTTGACAAATCTCGCATAAGCAAACAAGTTATTTCTTAAATCAAACAATGTAACAAGATTTTTAAATTCAGATTGGTAAGAATATGCATAAAGTAGAAAGGATGAGATTCCGTAAACCGGAATCCTCGAGAACGAACTAATACTATTTGCTGTTGCAATTCCAACCCTAAGTGATGAAAGGTTTCCAGGTCCAACATTGACCCTAACTTGCTGAATATCATTTAAGCTAAATGGAATGCTTTCAAATAAATCTTTGATTAAAGGAGAGAGAAGTTCGCAATGATTTGGCCTTTCAGAATTTACATTTAGTATATTTTTAATCTGATAATCATCTGAAAGTGAAACACTTGTTAAGTTCCTAGAAGTTTCAATATTTAAAGACAACATAAAATAATTATTTTGAGCTGATTTTCTCTCTAACTTCTTTTTCTAATTTAAGACCTAAATCTGAATTAGCTTGTAAAAATTTTTGTGCATTATCTTTCCCCTGCCCTATTCTTTCTCCCGAATATGAGAACCATGCCCCAGCTTTTTCAACTAGACCAAACTCTACTCCAAGGTCAATTAATTCTCCAAACTTAGAAATTCCACGCCCAAAGATAATATCCATTTCAGCTTCTCTAAATGGTGGAGCAACTTTGTTCTTAACAACCTTCACTCTGACCCTATTACCTATGACACTTTCTGAGGTTTTCAGGGAAGCTATTCTTCTAACATCGAGCCTAACAGAGCAGTAAAACTTTAATGCGTTGCCCCCAGAGGTTGTTTCTGGGCTCATATATGAAGGAACACCAATCTTCATCCTAAGCTGATTTATGAAGATAACAGTTGTCTTAGATTTAGAAACGGTTGCAGTAATCTTACGTAAGGCTTGCGACATCAATCGTGCTTGAAGACCAACGTGAGTATCACCCATTTCTCCATCAAGTTCAGCCTTAGGTGTTAAGGCTGAAACAGAGTCTATTACAATCATATCCACAGCTGAGCTTCTAATTAATTGATCGACTATCTCCAGAGCTTGCTCTCCATAGTCTGGTTGAGAAATCAATAAATCCTCATTCTTTATACCAAGACCTTTTGCATAAGTTGGGTCGAACGCATGTTCTGCGTCAACAAAAGCGGTAATACCACCACTTCTTTGTGTCTCAGCAATGGCATGAAGTGCTAAAGTAGTTTTTCCTGAAGCTTCAGGACCATATACTTCGATAACTCTTCCTCTAGGGAATCCACCAACACCCAATGCATGATCCAATCCGATAGAGCCGGTTGATATAGCCTCTACATTTTTAACAGTAGATTCATTGTCCATACGCATAATGGCACCTTTACCAAATTGCTTTTCAATGGTTGAAATAGTTGCATCAAGAGCTTTTTGTTTATTTTCGTCAGCATCTTTTGAAGGTACTTTCTTCTTGTTTTCAGTCAAATAACTACTCCTTTAAAATGTCTAGATTATATGGATATTATACTTAATTAAACATATTCTTCCTATTAGTTTGATTTAAAAGAAATAATTCTCCTAACTATGTCCAAACAAGATAAAGATGTTCTTAATTTAAACATCTCTCTAGACCCGGGAAAGAAATATTTCTTTACAGTTGTCTTATCTTTATAAGAAACACCGATAAAAACAGTTCCCACAGGTTTATCTTTAGAGCCACCAGTGGGGCCAGCTATTCCTGAGACAGCTAAAGCTATATTGGACCCTGATATCTTTCTAGATTTTACCACCATTTCTTTAGCACATTGACGACTAACGGCACCATATTTTGAAATAGTTAGACTATTAACACCCAGAATTTTTTCTTTGGCCTTATTGCCATATGTTACGAATCCATAATGAAAACAAGCAGAAGAGCCTGGCACATTAGTAATCATATTACCTAAGAGTCCTCCGGTACAAGATTCAGCTGTGGAAATAAATAGCTTCTTTTTTAATAATAACTTAACTACCTCAGCAGCTAGTGAAGTCTCACTGTCTGAATAAATATAATTACCTATAACCTTTCTGATCTTCATTTCTAAAAGTTTATTGTCTTTCTTTGCAGACGAAATCTTATCGCTACTTGATATTAACCTGATATGAATTTCGTACTTATGAGGTCTGTAGCCTATATAGGACTTCTTTGATCCAAAGCGTTGAATTTTTTCGGCAACTTCGGATTCTGACAAACCAAATACTTTCAACATTTTAGATGAAACAACTTTTGTAGATTTCTTTTGCTCTTTTTTTAAGTCTATAAAGAAAGTTTTTTTTACCATTTCTTTGAATTCTCTAGGTACCCCTGGAAAGAAATAATTTTTAGAGCCCTTCTGAATAAGAGTAAATCCTGGAGCAGTTCCTGAAGAATTTGAAACAATTTGGGCTCCTTTAGGAAAGAGAGCTTGTTTTTGATTTAATTTACTATATCTTCGCTTCCTATTTTTAAAAAGATTTCTAATCTTTATTTCTTCTTTTTTATTTAAAATAAGTTCTTCATCAAAATAAAGAGAAGCTGCCTCTCTTGTTAAATCATCACTTGTGGGACCCAGACCGCCTGTTATTAAAACATAATCGGACCTATCATTTGCGATTCTCAAAGCATTAGCTATGTCATCTAATGAATCTCCAATGCATTGCTGGTAATTTACCTTGAAACCATAGCTAAAAACTTCTTTCGCAAACCAAAAGAAATTAGTATCTTGAGTTATACCCGAAAGAAGCTCTTCACCAGTAGTTATTATCTCAATAGTTACATTTCTCATTTAATATCCTTATGATACCTTGAATATAATAATGTAATACGTAAACTCTCTATAAAGAAAATAATTTAATTAGGAGAAAATATGAAAATTGATAATTGGTTAGAAGGGCATTGGGCATTAGTTCTTGGAGCATCTAGTGGTTTTGGTGCCGAAGTCTCTCAAAAACTTTCTGAATATGGAGTCAATATAATTGGAGTTCATTTAGATAGAAAAGGAACAATGGGTAATGTAGAAAAAATTATTGCTAAAATTGAATCAAAGGGAGCAAAGGCAAAGTTCTTTAATATTAACGCTGCTGATGAAGAGAAAAGAGATAAGGTCTTAGATGAAGTGTCTTCTTTAATTTCGAAAGACGAGAAAAAAATCAAGATTCTTCTTCATTCACTAGCTTTTGGATCTTTAAAGCCTTATCTAAATGGTGATTCATCATCTAATGTGACGCAAAAAAATATGGAAATGACAATCGATGTGATGGCTAACTCAATCGTCTATTGGACTCAAGGAGTTGTAAAAAGATCTCTTTTTAGTTCAAATGGTCGAATTTATGGAATGACAAGCGCCGGCAGCAGAAAGATATGGCCAACTTACGGTCCTGTGTCTGCGGCAAAGTCTGCGCTTGAATCACATATACGACAAATGGCTGTGGAGCTTGCTCCACAAAGAATAACTGCTAATTCTCTTTGTGCTGGTGTAACGTTAACACCTGCTCTTGATAAGATTCCTGGTAATAACGATATTATAGATGAAGCAACAAAGAACAACCCTAGCAATAGGCTTACACTTACTAGTGATATTTCCGGGAGCATAATAGCCCTATCTCATCCTGGTGCCGATTGGATCACCGGAAATGTAATTATGGTTGATGGTGGAGAAGAATTAACTTAATGAATAAGGATTTATATATATTTAATTCCTTAACTAGTCAAAAGGAACTTTTTAAAAGTACAGTCCCTAACCAGGTTTCTTTATATGTTTGTGGTCCAACAGTTTATAGCAGTTCGCACATGGGACATGCTAGATCAGCTATAGTCTTTGATTGTATTGTAAGATTTTTGAAATTTATCGGTTTAAAAACCAAGTATGTAAGAAATTTTACAGATATCGATGACAAGATTATTACTAGGGCTAACCAAGAAGGTAAAAAACCAGAAGAAATCTCAGAGAAATATAAATTAGAATATATAGAAGACATGAAGAGTCTTGGCTGTAATGATCCGGACTATCAACCATCCGTCTCAGAAAATATTCCGGAAATAATAAATTTAATAAAAAATATAATAGATAAAGAGTATGGATACGAAAGTAATGGAGATGTATATTTTAATGTTCAAAAATTTAAACCATATGGAAAATTATCGAATCAAAGCATCGACTCTATTCTTTCAAACACTAGGTTAGAAATTAATCCCAATAAAAGCTATGAATTAGATTTTGCATTATGGAAAAAAGCAAAAGCGGGCGAGCCTTCCTGGGAAAGTCCTTGGGGTAATGGTAGACCTGGTTGGCATATTGAGTGCTCTGCTATGAGCAGAAAGTATCTAGGAGATAACTTTGATATTCATGGTGGTGGAAGAGACTTAATATTTCCTCATCATGAAAATGAGATAGCACAATCAGAATGTGTATCTAATAAAAAATTTGCAAATTATTGGATTCATAATGGTCTAATAAATATAAACAAAGAAAAAATGTCTAAATCAATTGGCAACATAATAAATATAAAAGAAGGGTTAAAACTTTGGGATAAAAATATCTTTAGAATTCTTTTCCTTACTCATCATTATAGAACCCCAGTGGACTTGTCGAATAAGAAATTAGAAGAGATAAATAAAAGCTTATTAAATTTAAAGAAGAAGCTTGAAGCAAATGCATCCTCGTCTAGTAATTTTAAGGAGCTTTGGGTTTCAGCAATGCTAGATGACTTTAACACAGCAAAGGCCCTGGGTTACTATTTTAAATTCATTAATGATGGAAAACTCTCTAGTAAGTCAACTATTGAATTAGAAGAGTTTGAACAAACAATGGGAATCTCAGGTTGGAGAAATGATATATCAGATTCTATGGATAGAAAATCAATAAATAAGGAAGAAATTGAAGAATTAATAATAAGAAGAAATAAAGCAAGAAGTGATAAAGATTGGTCTAAAGCTGACGAACTTAGGGAAAAAGCTAAAGAGCTTGGTGTTAGATTATTAGATAACGATGAAGGTACTACTTGGGAATAACAAAGCTTAATTAGGTCAAATCTTAAATATAAATTAAACGCCTATCAGCTCTCGGGCTTTAGCAATCACTGGAGCTTGAGTTTCACCTCTACAACCAAACCAACATGTTGTACATTTGGTCTTTGTAAAATAATTTGGCTCATAATCTGTATAATGACAAACTGCTGGCATTTCAGAACACCTCTTAATATGTCCATCTGGTGTAGCTGTCAAGAAAGAAGAACCAGCATTACATGGAGGTCCATAACCATTTTTAAAAAACACTGGGATTTGGCTTAAATAATATTCGCTAGAAACTATGGTATCTCCCCAATGTTTCTTTAATGAAATCAATTCCTTTACAACCTCAGAGACTTTCTTAGTCTCATCACTAATGAAGTGTTCCTCGTTGTTCGCCTTCATAACAGAGTAAGAACTAAATGAGATATTTGCTCCCCACTCTTTAGCTCTTTTTGCCATATCTACAATTTGCTCTAAGTTATCATCCATAATTATTGTGTTAATAGAGATTGTTCTTTTTAGCTCAGTAGATATTTTAGGAATCAGTTCCGAAACATGATCCCACAAACCATTTACACCTCTATTATCAGAATGTCTGTCACCTAAGAAATCTAAAGATATTGCAATTTGGTCTATACCAGCAGCATACAAAGCTTTAGCCTTATCCATATCTAGCATGTCACCTTTTGTTATTATGCCAGTATAAGTAAAATAGGAGGCTGCTTTAATTTGACTAATTATATCAACAATATCCTTTCTCATCATAGGCTCCCCGCCAGTAACCATTACAACTAGAGGGTTAATCTTTTTAATCAAGTCAGTATAATCGTCAAGCCTTTCTTCATGCTGAGTCTGCCAGTAGTCGCAAAAGTCACATCTTGCATTACATTTCTTAGTAACTTCTAAATTTACAAGCTTTGGGGAATTAGTAATCTTAGTTTCAACTAACTTGGTTAGACCTAGTAAGGCAAAATTAAATGACTCGATATAGGATTTGTTCCTATCCAACATAACTTAAACCTAAATTCCTATCAGGGATGTTAATCATAAAGTGATTGTAATTTATTAATTTTTATAGTCAATTAAGGAAAATCCTTAACTTTTGCATATTATTTTAATAATAATATTGGAATGAGAATCCACTTGGTTTATGATTTTTAATATGAAGCTAGCAGATTCAAAGCAGATTAAAGAAATCGATAGATTATCATCTCGTAAGTTTGGAATTTCGAGCCAAATTAGAATGGAAGTTGCTGGGCTTAAATCTTATGAAATAATCAATCAGGAATATGCTCCTAAGAACACTCTCTTAATTATAGGTACAGGGAACAATGGAGGAGATGGCTTAGTGGTAGCTAGATACCTAAGGCTTAATAAGCATAAATGTTCTATTTTTATAGTTAATACTTCGAAAATAAAATCTAAGGATTTTTTAGATAATTTTTCAATAGCAAATAGGCTGGGTATTGAAATCGTAAAGAATTGGAAGGATGTAAAATTAAAGAAATATGATTTGATTATAGATTCAATTTTTGGAGTTGGATTGAACAGGTCTATAGTTGGCAATACAAAGAAAATAATTAATAAGCTAAATAAAATTAAAATACCAATATGTTCAATCGATATACCATCGGGCTTAAACCCGGATGATGGTCAAATTTTTTCAACATGTATAGTTTCAGACTGTACGATAACTTTTGATTTTGCTAAGCCTGGACTTCTAACAGACCCAGGAGCTAAATTCTCAAAGAAAGTTTTTATAGTCAAGTTGCCAACTCCAGATATTTTGGCAAAAAATCTTGATAATCATTTTATTGAAGAAAGTTACTTTACCAATTTCTTCAAAACTAGAGATGCCTCATCAAATAAGGGGACTTTTGGTCATGTGATGATAATTGGGGGGTCGAAGAATATGTCTGGAGCAGTGGCTCTATCGGCTCTTGCTGCCTATAAATCTGGAAGTGGTCTTGTAACGCTTTGTGTTCCAAAAAGTATCAGCAATACTTTAAAAAATAAACTTCCTGAAGCCATCATTTTAGATATCCCAGATTCGCCAGACAACCAAACAATGGATGAAAATGAATTCTTAAAAAACCTAAAAGATAACATTAGGAAGAAGCCCTCTGCAGTTGTTATTGGCCCAGGACTTGGTAATCGAAAGGGTCTACTAAAAGTTATTAAAGATTCACTTAGTTTTTTCGATTGTCCTATAATTATTGATGCAGATGGTCTGAATTTGATCTCTAAAGATCTTGATATTTTAAGTAAAGCTAAAAATAGAGTTATAATTACCCCTCATCCAGGTGAAATGTCGAAGCTATCAAAGCAATCAATTAGATTAGTTCAAGAAAATAGAATTAAAACTTCTAAAAAACTATCTACCAAAATGAAATGTATATCCATACTGAAAGGTTTTAGAACAGTAATTTCTAATCCATTAGGTGAAATCTATATAAATAGTTCAGGGAACGTCGGTATGGCAACTGGTGGAATGGGAGATGCATTGACAGGAATAATAGCAAGTTTTATTGGACAGGGTTATTCAACTATAAATTCATCGATTTTGGGAGTGTTTGTTCATGGAAAGGCAGGTGATAGAATCGCAAGTAAAGATTCAAAACGTGGAATTCTCGCCACTCAAGTAATCAAAGAGCTGCCCAAATTAATATCTTCTCTTGAAAAAGAAAATAATTTTGCAGAATTAACAAAAATCAATAATGAATAAACATACCAAAGAATTTGGAATTGAAGATACAAGACTTTTAGCTTCTGTTGTTTCAAAGAGAATTACAGACGGTAGTCTAATTCTTCTCAATGGTGAAATGGGATCTGGCAAAACGCAATTTGTACGATTCTTATGTGAAAGTCTAGGTGTTATAAGTAATGTGTCTAGCCCTAGCTTTTTAATTTTGAATAAATATGAAACTAAAAAAAACCTAGAGATATTCCACTTCGACCTTTATAGGATAAAAGATCCCAGAGACTTAGACGAGATAGGATTTTTTGAAATTCTTGAATCTAACCGGGGTATTGTAATAGTTGAGTGGGCGGACATGTTCAAAGAACTATTTTCAAATAAAAAAAATATAATAGATATTTATTTTAATTTTATAAAGGATAATATAAATCTTAGGGAGATTGTAGTTAAAGGATAAGGTAAATATGGATCTAGTAGTACAAAAGTATGGTGGTACAAGCGTTGGAAGCATTAAAAAAATTAATTTTATTGCACAGAATATCTCTAAACTTAGAAAACAAAAAAAGTCTGTTGTAGTAGTTGTCTCTGCTATGGCTGGTGAAACAGACAGACTAGATAAAATAACCAGAAGAATTGCCAAAATTCCTGATGAGAAGGAGTACGATCAAGTAATTTCTTCTGGTGAAAAAATATCCGCTGGGCTCTTGAGCATAGCATTAATAGAAATGAACGTTAAAGCTATTTCCTTAGACCCATCTAAATTCAACTTGCTAACAGATGATCTTCATTCAAAGGCGCAAATCTTATCAGTAGGAACTAAAAAAATTAAGAGTTTTCTTAAGAAAGGTTTTGTAGTTGTCATACCTGGATTTCAAGGTGTAAATTCAAAGGGTGATGTAACAACTTTAGGAAGGGGCGGGTCTGATTTAACTGCGGTTGCGTTAGCTTCTGCACTAAAAGCCTCGCACTGTGAATTATTAAAAGATGATGTAGATGGAATCTATACTGCTGATCCAAGACTTTACAAAAGAGCGAAAAAAATAAATTATATCTCATATCCTGAAATGTTAGAGATGTCTAGTTTAGGATCTAAAGTGTTACAGGCAAAGGCTGTAGAGTATGCAAATAATTTGCAAGTTAAATTATATGTTAAGTCTACTAGTAAAATATCAACTAGGGGAACATGGGTCATGGATGAAAAGAATATACCGTTAAAGGAAAAAAAAATTATTACTGGAATTACACATGATTTAAAACAATCTAAAATTACAGTATCCGGAATAGAAGACGTACCTGGTGTTGCTTCCAAAATTTTTAAACCTATTGGATCTGCGGGAATTGTGGTAGACATGATTGTTCAAAATATAAGTACTAATAAAAAAACTGATTTAACTTTTACGATACCTAAGGACGATCTAAATAAAACAGTTAAAATTTTAAAATTAAATATGGCAAAAATTAATTATAAAAAAATTATCCAAAATAAGGATATAGCCTTGGTATCAATTGTTGGGGCTGGGATGAAAACTCATACAGGTATTGCAACTCGAATGTTTGATTCTTTATCCAAGTCAAAAATCAATATTAGTATGATAAGCACTTCAGAAATAAAAATTTCATGTGTGATTGAGCAAGCAAAATGCAAGAAAGCAATTCAGTCTCTACACAAGGAGTTCAAGTTAGGATAGTTTATGTCTAAAGAAGTTGTAATATACGATGTAACACTAAGAGATGGCACCCAAGGTGAAGGTATTTCTTTTTCTGTTCCAGATAAAATTAAAGTAAGTCACAAAATTGATGAGCTTGGAGTTAAATATATTGAAGGTGGGTGGCCAGGTTCTAACGAGAGAGATGAAGGTTTTTTTAATCAAGCTAAAAACGAAAAGTATACAAATTCTAGGATTGTGGCATTTGGTAGTACAAGAAGAGCAAAAAGTTCATGTGATGAAGATTTAAATATTCAGGCACTATTAAGATCAGAAGCATTAGCTGTAACAATAGTTGGAAAGACGTGGGATTTTCATGTATCAGAAGCTCTAAGAATCTCAAACGATCAAAACCTAGAGCTTATTTCAGATTCAATAAGTTATCTTTCAGAACGTATAGAGGAAGTTTTTTTTGATGCAGAACATTTCTTTGATGGATACAAGGCAGATTCTAAATTTACTCTAGATTGTATTAATTCCGCAGTTGAAAGTGGGGCCAAAGGTATAGTTCTTTGCGATACAAATGGTGGGACAACTCCATGGGAGATTTCTAAAATTGTTTCAGAAATAAAAAATACCCATAGTAAAATAGTTCTTGGTATTCATACTCATAATGACTCTGGGCTAGGTGTTGCAAATGCACTAGCTGCAGTCCAAGCCGGGGCTAACCAGGTGCAAGGTACAATAAATGGTTATGGAGAAAGGTGTGGAAACGCTAATCTATGCACGATTATTGCCAATCTTAAACTTAAAATGGGGATTGATTCTATAAGTGATGACCAATTAAAAAAGCTTTACGGAGTTTCAAATTTTATAAGTGAAATGGCAAACATATCAAATGATAGCAAGGCTCCATTTATAGGCAGAAGCGCATTCGCTCATAAGGGTGGCATTCATGTTAGTGCAATAGTAAAAAATAATCTCACATACGAACATGTTTCTCCTGAAAAGATAGGAAACTCAAGAAGGATTCTTATTTCAGACTTAGCAGGTAAAAGTAATATTCTATACAAGCTTAATGAGCTAAAAATAACAGATGGGGTCAGTGATGAGAATATTACGGAAATCCTATCTAGGCTTAAAAAATTAGAAAATGATGGATACGAATTTGAAGGAGTAGATGCTTCTTTTGAATTACTTGTTAAAACAATTTCAGAACAATATAAACCCAAAATTGAACTTATAGAAACTGAAATTAATACGCGTCAGATTGTTCCATCAAATGAATCTTCTGCTAGAGTTATGATAAGAATTGACAATGAAGTAATTGAGAACACGGCATCTGGATCAGGTCCTGTTAATGCTTTGGATCTTGCTTTAAGAGGTGCTATGGTAGACAAGTACCCTTTTTTAAATGAAGTTGTCCTTACTGATTATAGAGTTAGGGTTGTTGGGGGGAACAAGGGAACCGAATCACTAGTCAGGGTAATCATTGAATCAAGTGACAAATCCAGCAGATGGTCTACTATTGGTGTTTCATCAGATATCGTAGATGCAAGTTGGAAAGCTCTTATAGATAGTATTGAATTTAAGTTGATGAAGATTTCTTCTTAGACTTCATATAAGAATCCAAAGAAGATCTAAACTCACTTTGTACTTTTTTACTGGCCATTTTAATTGGTCCAACTACCATACTATCATAAGTTTCAAAGGCTGAATCTTCTAAAGCTTTATCTTTAGAGGTTCTAGCTAGTTTTAAACAAATAACAGTTATATAGAATATAGCCTTGAAAAGAGACTTCCTAGCCTCGTTAACATTATACTTTTCTAAATATTCATTAGATTTAAGGAGAGCTGTAAATCCTTGTCCAGCGAACAAGCTCATTATCTTGGATAACTCTTTAGAATTTTTAGTCTCAATTACCCTAATTAAAGGTGCCTCTAGGGCAGCTGAGAGCTGATCCGATCCCTCCGTTAAGACCTTAGCCAATTCTTTCAACTTACCTTTATCTTGTGTTGCAAGCATTTCTTGAATTGAATTCTTAACATAATCAAGGGCATAAGTATCTCT
>JAQWMJ010000049.1:0-26916 GCA_029246845.1 Thermodesulfobacteriota bacterium | reverse complement strand
ATACTTCTTGAAAGAGAAGAGCAGATATATTCTGGTTCGTTCATCTTGCCTAAAAATAAGATACCGAGATATCGGCAGTTCAGTGATGAATATATCTCTTATAAAAGAGATGTAGAGAAGAAAAAATCACTTGCCCGCGATATATCGGCACTTAAACATCTAATCCCTTTTTTCGGTGATATGAGACTTAATGAGATAAAGCCATATCACATAGATCAATATAAAGTCAAAAGACAAGGTTCGGTGTCTTCTAGCACTGTAAACAAAGAGCTTGAAGTCTTAAGAGCTATGTTTTATTTAGCTGAGAGGTGGGAGAGATATCAGGGAAAAAATCCTGTAAGAATTTCAGGTCTTATCCCTGTAAATAATCAAGTAGAAAGAATCCTTTCTCAAGATGAAGAGAAAAGATTACTTGATGTCTGCCCTGCTCACTTAGCTAACATAGTTGTCTTTGCACTTAATACAGGGATGAGGAAATTCGAAATCCTTACCCTTAAGTGGACAAATGTCGATCTTAAAAGCAGAGTTATGACTCTTGATCTTGAAAATACAAAGAGCAAGAGAAAAAGGAAGATACCTATTAATTCTGTTGTGAAAAATGTTCTATATAGTCTTAAGTTCAAAGAGAGGTTGAGTGAGTATGTCTTTTTAAATTCAAACAATGAGCCATATAAAAGACAGGATTCACTTAACAATGTCTGGAGAGCAGCACTTAGAAATGCAGATATATCTGGACTTAGGTTCCACGACTTAAGACATACGGCTGCAACAAGGATGGTAGAAAGATGTGGCAATATTGTCGCAGTGTCAAAGATACTAGGACATGCAAATATCTCTACTACTATGAGGTATTGCCATCCGGATAAAAGCCTAGAAGATGCACTCGAATCATTGGTTGATGAAAAAGTGTTAGCTATTTTGTTAGCTACTGGGAAAAAGGGAAATATGCAGGAGCGTAAGTCCCCTTAATCGTTGGTTGCGGAGGAGGGATTTGAACCCCCGACCTTTGGGTTATGAGCCCAACGAGCTACCAGACTGCTCCACCCCGCACATTTATAATATGTAAATTTTTATTTAAGTCAAATGATTGGAGCGAGTGTATCCACCATCTTTGAATACTGAGCCAATAAATCTGAATAACTAAATACTTCTTTGTTCTTAACTTCTTTCTTTGAGCCTTTTAAAAAATAATTAAAAGAAAACTTATTATCATTATGGACTTGCATGCAGAAACCTGCAGGATACTGACAGCCTAGATTTAAATCTTTTAAAAATTGTCTTTCATAATTAGATACCAAAACACTTTCTTCAGAGGAGAAGTGTTCAAAATACTTTGTTAAATCTGCATCCTCTCGAGCCTCTATAGCTAAAAAGCCCTGGAGAGGGGATGGAACTATGACGTCGATATCGAATAGTTCACATACATGATTACTTAAGCCTAGTCTTTTAATTCCCGCATTTGCCAGGACAACTCCATCAATATCAGTTTCCAAAGCTTTACGAATTCTGGTATCAACATTACCTCTAATCGGAATAATATTTACATCTTTCCTAATATGCGCTAGCTGCTCGCTCCTTCTTGAACTACCTGTTCCAATCTTAGGATTATCGTTTAGATCCATAAGCGTTTTATTTGATTTAGTAACTAAGACATCTCTAGGGTCTTCTCTATTTGAAGTCGATATAACCTCTAATCCTTCTGGTAACTCAGCAGGTAAATCTTTATAGCTATGAACAGCAATATCAATCTCCTTTGATATTAGGGCTTGTTCAATTTCTTTAACAAAAATATTTTTACCGCCGAACGATTCGATAGTATCTTCTGAATTTGCATCACCAGTTGTGATTATTTCTCTTAACTCTACGTCTATAGCGGGAAAATTTTTTAATAGGAATTCTTTTACATGATTAGCCTGCCATAAAGCTAACTTACTTGCTCTAGTTCCTATTGTTAAAAGTTTTTTCATTTTCTATTTTATAAATATTTGACTCACTTACATCTTTATCTAAGTCGAAAATCTCGGAAAGAACTGACAGATACAAGCTATTCTCTAAACTTGCCTCATCTTTTATATTTTGAGTTGGCATATGTAGAATCTTGTTGCTAATTCTTTTAGCAATTAAAGCCTTATCCATAGTATCAAAGGAAGTACTCTTAACTTCTTTTTCTACTATATCTTCCACGGCCCTTCTCATTCTTGTTATAATATCCTTAACATTATCTGAATTCTCCCAATGAACATAAGTATCTAATGAGTTTTGAATTATTACCGAAGCTTCTTCTAAATTCTTATTATTCTCAGAATGATCGTTATCTATTATTGCTTTTAAGTCGTCTAAATTATAGAGATAACACGAGTCTATATCTCCTATCCTTGGGTCCATATCTCTTGGAACTGCAATATCAACAAAAAACATAATGGAATCTTTTCTATCTTCTTGAACTATCTGAATATCATCTTTTTTAATAATAAAGTCAGTTGAGCCAGTTGAAGAGAAAATAATATCTGTAGTGGCAAGGTAGTCCTTAACCTCTTCTATTGGTATTGGTTTACAGTTATTTTTATCAGCAAAAGTTATAGCATTTTTTATATTCCTGCTTGCTATAAAAATTTCAGAAACACCTTCATTCTTAAGATTAGAGATTAGAATCTGACTTATCTCTCCCGTTCCAATTACCAGTAAACTTCTTTTATTTAAATCTTCAAATAGTTTCTTACTTAGTTTTGAGACTAGTGATCCTATAGAATCGACTCTACTCCCTAAAGATGTTTCAGACCTAACTTTCTTGGCAGCAAAAAGTGATACTTGAATAAGCTTATGTAATGACTTTCCTATTGCTTGCACAGAACTTGCGATTTTATATCCCTCTCTAATTTGATTAATTATTTGTGGCTCTCCAAGCAACATTGAATCAGACCCTGAAGCAACCTTAATTAAATGATAAGCAGCATCTTTTCCATGCATAAACTGATAAGTTGTAGGAGCCTTCTTAGAGATTGGAACCTTATGGAAATTCGAAATAAACTGTATTATTTGTGAGTCTATATTTTTAATTTTACTTGAAACGTATATCTCAACCCTATTACAGGTAGACAGTATAAAACACTCATCTATTCCATTTATAGATTTTAATTGACTAAGAGCATTAGGAAGTGAGTCTTTATTGAAAGTAAAACTTTCTAAAAATGATATATCTGAATTGTTATGATTAATTGTTAGAACTGATAACATCGTCTACTTCCTTAATATGAATATCTTCCCATACATCTTGTTCAGTTGAGAAATATTTCAACCTAGTTTTTTTATACTCTTTAGAACTGTAAAGCGAATCATATTCCTTAATGCCTGACATGTCAGATAAAGATTTAATAATAGACTCACAGTCCTTAGCTGTCTTACCATGTATCATTGTAAATAAAGAATATGGCCAATCAGGATAAGTTGGTCGTCTATAGCAATGGCTTACTGACTTTAAACTCGACATTACAGGGGCAATCTCTTCTATTTTATCTATGGGTACCTTCCATACTCCCATTGCATTGGCTTTAAAACCAGCCTTTCTGTGATGAAGGATTGCTGCTACACGCCTCATTACGCCATGCTTGTTCAAATTATCAAGACAATCTAAGAGATCTTGAGTTTTAACTCCAGCTCTTTCCGCTAAATATGAATATGGATTTGGTATTAGTGGGAAATCTTCTTGAACCTCTTTTATAATTTTTACATCATCAGCCGTTAAATCATAATCCTTTGAGATATTCTCCTCTCCATAAAATTTTTCGTCTGTAGATGCAAGAGAATCCTTGCCTGTCATATCTAGTTTAACTCCAATCTTGAACAATTTTAAAGTTGGTAATATTCTTGTTGATTTTGCATTTGATAACCTGCTAAGTATATCAACCGTAGCCTCAAGTCCAATCTTACTATCGGGTGGAACTGCAAGGGTAAACCATAAATTATAAAAATGGTTTCTTTTATAATTATGCGTAACACCAGGATGTTGATTAATTATTTCTGCCGCACCATCAACATTAGAATCTTCATATGACATTGCCACTAATGTTGACTTGTATTTCATACTTCTAGTATCAAAAATTGCACTAATCTGTCTGATATAATTAATTTCTTTAAGTTTATTAATTCTCTCAATGACCTCAGACTCTGAAATAGATAATCTTACACCTAATTCTAGAAAAGGAGATTCAGATACAGGGAATTCAGACTGCAATAAGTTTAATAATTCATTATCGAGTTTATCTGTTTGCTGATTCATTTCCATTAGGATACCTGAAATTAAAGTACACCATTGGGTGGCATAAGAAATATTTCATCTACATTAACTGATTTAACTTTAGTTATAGAATCAAATAATATATGGGCAACCTCAAAATCGTTCATCATACTACCTCTGTCCCACGTACCTTCAAGATTATCCCAAATACCAGTATCAGTAGCGCCTATTTCAGCGTGGACAACTCTAACTTGTCTAGTTCGCACCTCTTCTCTTAGGGCTTCTGTAAAACCCTTTAGCCCAAACTTAGAAGCACAATAAGCGGACCAATTAGGAAAACCACTTCTAGATGCTAGAGAACCCATATTTAGTACTACTGATTTCTTTTTTAATAAAGGTAGAAGACTTTGCGTTAAATAAAAAACTCCAGTGAGATTAACATCTATAATCCTTTGCCAATCTTTAATTTTTATTTTACCGATAGGGTTCAATACATTTGTCCCTGAGTTATTTATCAAATAATTAACACTTTTGAATTGCTTCTTAATACTTCCAGATATCTTGTTGATATCCTCGATAGAGCTTACATCGCCCTGATAACAAATCAGATCTTGTTTAAACTCTATTAATTCTCTTTTTAATTTATTAATATTCGATTTCTTTCTTGAAAAAGTTACTACCTTTACGCCACTCTTTAAGAACATTGAAACCATTCTTTTTCCTATTCCACTCGTTCCACCACTAATTACTGCAACTTTCTTCTTCATAATTAGTTCCGGTGGTTACCTATAAGGTTTAAAAATTCTGCTCTAGTTCTCTCATCTGTTCTAAAATAGCCCAAGAGTTTGCTTGTAATAGTATTTGCATCTGAGGTTTTAACACCCCTCATTTCCATACATAGATGTCTTGCTTTTAAAACTACTGCTACACCTTTAGCTTCCAAATTCTCCTGAAGGTAGTCAGCTACCTGGTTTGTAATTCTTTCCTGATTTTGAAGTCTTCTAGAAAAGGTTTCTAATGTTCGTGCTAATTTACTTAGCCCAACAATCTTTTTATCGGGTATGTATGCGATATACCCCTTGCCAAAGAAGGGTAGCAAGTGGTGCTCACAGAAAGAATAAAAAGGTATATCTAACTGAACAATCATTTCATCAGTTTTTTCAGCATCAAATGTGGTCATATTAAAAGTTGGTGGGTTTAAAAATTCATGAAAAGCACTCAAATATCTTCTAGGTGTATCGAGTAATCCTTCTCTTCTAGGGTCTTCGCCAATTATTTGAAGAAGTCTTACCACGGTATCATTCTGATCTTCGTCAATTTGTTTTTCAAATGGAAAGTTAACCCAATCAACTTTTGCATCTTTTTCAAAAAGCGTAATAAATTTCTTCTTTGGAAATAACTTCTTGAATTTTTTCTTTGTTGTTCCTGAATCAATTATGTCATCTAAAATAAAATCAGCGTCTCCAGGAGCTGGGACATTAACAGCATTAAAAAATCCAGCCAATATCATTCCATTCTTTGGTACACCATATATCTTAGTTTTTTTATCAATCTTATATTTCTTCTTGATATATTCTATTCTTGAAAAAATATCTTCCCATGTTAAAAATACATTTTTCTTCATGACACATCCTTGTAATCAAAAAAATTCTCTGATGTTTCCCAGAGTCTTACATGGTATAGATACGCTGGTCTTGGAATTAATACAACAATTTTATCCCACAAATATTTAGCAATATTTTCACCAGAGGCCCTGATGCTAGTAAAGTATTCTATTTCAATATCCAACCTTTTGTGATCAAGTTCTTCTATGACTTCGCCAACAATCTCGTCTAATTTTACAATATCAATTATCATTCCCGTTAATTCGTCAACTTCACCGCTCAATGTGAGCTCTAAAGAATAATCGTGCCCATGTCCGTTAGGATTATTACACTTTCCGAATATTTCTTTATTTTCTTTCTCTGTGAACTTATCATTATGTAGCCTATGAGCAGCACTAAATGAATATATCTTTGTTAAAGTGCAATTATTCAACATTCTCTTCCTTCCAATAATCCACAAACAAATCTTTAGTTTCATATAATCTTACTTTTTGTAATTTACATTCTTCTTTAGAAAGTTTTTCAGCAATGCATTCATATAAAACCTTAGCAAAGTTTTCAGTTGTAGGAATTTGATCGTCAAAAAAGTCAGTATCTTCATTTAAAAACTTATGATCAAATTCTTTCAATGTATCTTTTAAAATAGGTTTGAGTCTATAAATATTAATAATCATTCCTGTATCAGAATCTACTGGACCTTCTACGGTAGTCTCAAGTACATAATTGTGACCGTGTCCATACTTGCTAGTACACTTTCCAAAAACCTCTAAATTTTTTGACTCAGTCCACTCCTTCCTCCAATATCGATGGGAAGAAGAAAACTCAATTTTTTTCGTTAAAGTTGTATATTCAGCCATAAGTGTCTAAGGATAACATCTAATTATAAAAAATTTAGTGTCTATTAGTTCTATTTTTAAACTTACTCAATTACTTCTATAATTTTTTCCATTACCTCTAATGGGCTTTGTTTTCCAACTGGATTAGGAGTTATTATCGGCATATCGGCTCCCGCCTCAGCAAACTTAGCTAATGTTTCCTTACATTTACCAATTGGGCCTACCAATGCAAGGTCGCTAACAAGTTCTGGCGTTAAGGCCTCGGCTGGATTCATTCCATCTTCTATAGACTTAACTATGTCCTCGTACCCGCTTAATTTAAGAACTCTTTGGTAAAAAGGTAATCTAGCATATCCCGACAAACCTTTAATCGCACTTTCAACTGCTAAATCTAAATCATCAGATATAAAGGATGGTAGTCCAGTAGTCATGGTAAAATCTGAATCTAAATCTCCAGAGGACCTTCCTTTATCTACGCAACTTCTCATTTTTTTTAAATGGTCAGCGCTCGCCAAGTAGGGCATAAGACCATCAGCTATTTCTCCAGCCAACTCTGCTGTCTTTTCTGTTAATCCAGCTATATAAATTGGCACTGGTGCTATTTTTCTTTTCAGGCTAATCTGATCAGAAGAACCGTCTAGATAAGACCTAACTGAGTTAACATAATCTCTCATTGACTCTATAGGGTCTCCCATTTCAATTCCCAATCTAGAATTTACAGGTTTGTGTGAAACACCTAAACCAAGCAATAATCTACCGCCAGTTAGCTCTTGGATAGTCATAGCTTCTGCGGCGCACATAACAGGGTGCCTTAAATATATATTAGAAATCCAGGTTCCAACTTTAGTTTCTTTAGTGTATTCAGCGAATATCTGCGCATTTGCCAAGGCACTATAAGGCGGAACTTCCGGTGAAAGAAGTGCTTCTACTGGTGAGTCCTCTGCTAACTTTGCAATTCCAATGAGATTTTCAACCGAACATCCCCAGACTGGTGTTGTTACTGATACTTTCATTTTAATATTCTCCTTTTAATTCCCTAGATTCTAATTTTAATCTAATAATTTAATTAATTCATCCATCATTTGCAATGGGGACTGATTTCCTACTGGAAATGGGGTCAATATTGGCATAGTCGAGCCATTGTCGAATTGTGCTTCGAGCTGTTTCCTGCAGTTCGAGGTTTTACCAAAAAGACATAGCTCGTTCAACAGTTTGTCTGAGATTGCTTCTTCAGGTGAGATACCAGACTCAAGCTTTTTAATAATATCTCCAAAACCACTGTTAGTTAGCACTCTTTTATAAGATGGTCTTAGGGCCTGTCTCCCTACCCCAATTCTTGCAGCTGCAACAGCTTGGTCTACATCATCAGATAAGAAAACCGGCATTCCAGAGGTAAATTCAAATTTCTTATCCCCTGCTTTTGATTTTGCTGAAGAATAAAGAGTTTTTAGATGGTCTAAATTTGCTAAATAAGGCATTATGCCATCAGCAAGTTCTCCTGCCAGTGCTGCTGTTCTTTTTGTTAAACCTGTTATATGAATATCAAAGACTGGGAGATCTCTTTTGATTGGTATTTTCTCGTAATGATCAGAGCTACCATCAGCATAAGACTTAATCTTTATTACATACTGCTTCATAGACTCATACTGATCACCCATATCTATATCAAACACATCATTAACTGGCTTATGAGAATTACCTAATCCTAAAATCATTCTACCTTCCGAAATTTCTTGAACAGTCATCGCTTCAGAGGCACACATTATAGGCTCTCTCATGTATATATTAGTAACCCATGTACCTATTTTTATTGATTTAGTAGCTTCAGCCATTACCTGAGCATTTCCAATTGCACTGTAAATCGGAACTTCAGGTGAAAAAATTCCATAAAAACCTGCAGACTCAGCTGTCTTAGCTAACTGTCTTAAATCTTTAACGCTACATCCTCTTATTGGCGTTGTTATTCCTATTTTCATTATTTAATTCCCCTTAATATTGATTTACCACATCTCTATAATATTCGGACCTTAAATCTTTCTCTGACTTCTTAGATATAATTCCCTTGATCTTCTTAACAGTTTTTTCTTTATCCCTAGGATAGATTGCTTTTATTGGAAGATAATTAGAAATGTGATTTGAAAAAAAATGTCCATTTGTAAGAACAGTGTTTTCCGCAATTATTTCCAACTCTTTTAATATTTGAAATTTATCAGGGAGTTCAAAGTCTCCACTCTCCCAGGACTTGTATATAGGGGCTCCAGGTCTTACTTGAAGAGAGAGCAATCCAACATAATCAGGATCTCCTTTTGATAGCATATCTGCAGTTTCATAGGCATGAACAAAGCTTCTTTCTTTACCGCCAACTCCTAACAAGACCATACCTGAGACCTTAATGCCTGCATCTTTAAGCTTTCTCATGGCATCAATTGTTTTTATCTTATTAGCACCTTTCTTAATTCTCTTAAGAGTAACATCGTCTCCACTTTCAAATCCTATATAAACCATGTCTAGTCCTGCAGCAGCTAATTCTTTTAGATCCTCAGGCTTTTTCCTAAGAATGTCACCAACATTTCCATATATAGATATCTGTTTAATATTTTTATTATTCTCATAAATTCTTTTAATAGTCTTAAGTAACAACTTTGTTGGCAAAACTAAAGCGTTCCCGTCAGCTATAAAAGCCTTTTTATATGTTGGGCTTGAATTTTCATTAATGATTTGGAAAATCTCTTTTTCAGATCTCATTCTAAACTTCTGATTTGACTCTCTATACATAGCACAATATGTACATGAATTATGCGAGCAGCCAATAGTAGCTTGAATTAGCAAGCTATTGGCTTCACTCGGTGGTCTAAACATAGGTTGTTCAAATTTAATCATTTTATATTCACTCTTTTATTCGCTTCTTTATTTATATATACTAACATTTCATATGAGCATAATTAAAGAACTAATTATTCAAAAACTACCCCCAAAAGCACAAGAGTTTCTTGAGAAATATAAACTTGAGCCGAATGAATTAGAAGCTTTACCTTACGTCATAGGTATTTTTGGATTTATAGTTTTCTTAATTGGGCTTATTAGCTTAAGCTATGTCCTTTATTAACCAACCATTAAGGCTATCTTTAACAGCTATTTTATCTATTTTATTCTTAGTATTATCTTGAATTGATCCATTTTCTTCATTGTAAGTAAGAATGAGGAGCTGTTTAAATTTCCTAGTAGATTCTCCTATTATACTTCCAAGGACTACGCACTCATCCCCTCTAACATAAAATATAATGGCCTTTTCTTTTAGTTGAACAATTAAAGAATTTGAAGTTGTCTTCAAATTAGCTAAATGATTTAAAGTTCTAGGTTCAACCTCTACTATAAGATAATCTAAATCTTTAAATTCGTTATTAATATAAGAAAAAAAACTTGCAAATTTATTCATTTTTAAAAAAACATCTTTATGTTAGTCTTATAATTATTACATGATTTTAAATATAAAGTCTCCATCGACATTCATCACTAAAGTTTCAACTGTAAGCATCCAATCAAAAAATATAGTGTCAACAAAACTTAAAGTTGTTCTCAAAGATGGTTTTTTTTATATAACTAGAAGAAATAGGGACTCTAAATGGTATAACAATCTTTTATCTGATAATTATGCAGAGATTGAGATTAATGGGAAGCAGCTTAAAGCTACAGCCGAAGAGATGCTCGATGAAGAAGAAAAGAAAGAAGTATCAGCAATTAAATATGATGATAAAAGAAAGTATGACAATAGGTTTGGTTTTAAGCTGACCATAAAGGAGGGATAAGCTCATAGCATCGTTATATGGCAACACAGCTAATTTAAAAAGCATAGAAAAAAAAGAGCTATTAAGTTTGTTCAGAAAGAGGATTGTAAACCAGTCGATTATATCTAAAGAATTTTTAATCTATCTATCGAATGCCCACGATATCATAGGTAGAAATATTAATTTAGTTATAAATCATAGAGGTAAAATAGACCTAATCTATATTGGAGAAATTTGGGAAGTTGAAGACTACACTGTCCTTAAATTTGGTGAGAAAGATATTGGGAATTCAAAAAGATTAATAACTATCTCTAACAGAAACAATGGGTTTCAAAAGAATGAAAAAGTATCCCTTATCAACTCAAAATTTTTAAACTATTTATTAATTAGAAGAGCCTCTATAGATAAGAATATATTTTCACTTTGTTATAAGAATAATGATGCTAAATCAAATGATTTTTGGAATATTCAAGATTTCAATGATATCAACATGCTAAACGAAGAATCACTATGGGCTTTTAGTGAGAAAAGTACTTTAAAGAAAAAAGTTTCTAAATTAAGAAAGATGAAAGAAAAAATCTATCTAGTTGGTGTAGGGACTTCTAACAAGAAAGAATTAACAAACTCTATGGACGAATTAAGAGAGCTATCAAAATCTCTTAATAAAGAAGTGGTAGGTTCTAGTTCTCAACTAAGAAAAAGCCATGATACAAAGACTCTAGTTGGTAAAGGTTTTCTTCTTGATATTTTACTTGAAGCTGAATATTTAGGAGCTCATAAAATTATTTTCAATAAAGAGCTTCTACCTTTTCAATCAAAAGAGGTTTCAAAACTTACGTACATGGAAGTATCAGACAGGACGGAATTAATTCTAGAGATTTTCAAGAAAAATGCTCAATCGAAGGAGGCCCATGTTCAGATTGAGCTAGCTAGACTTAAGTATGAACTACCCCGAATAGCTGGGAGCGGTAAAAACTTCTCTCAAATTGGTGGAGGTATAAGCTCAAAAGGTCCAGGTGAAAAGAAAATTGAGCAAAGAAGGAGATATTTGAGAAAAAGAATCAACTTACTTGAAAAACAAATCAATGCTTTAAGTTATAGACGAAAACAGAATAGATCCAAAAGAGAAAAGAATGAGCTTTTTTCTGCTACATTGATAGGATACACATGTGCAGGAAAATCAACATTATTTAATAAGCTAACAAAATCGAGCGTAATTGAAAGCACGAAGCCATTTTCCACACTTAATCCAACAACTAGAAAGACCTATATTTCTGATGAAACAGAAATCTTACTTAGTGATACAGTGGGTTTTATAACAGACTTACCCGAAGATCTAATATCTTCTTTCAGGGCAACACTAGAAGAAATAAATCAATCAGATCTATTGATACACATTGTAGATTCTGCGGAAGAGAACTTCGAAGAAAAAATTATGTCAGTTGAGGATACACTAATTAGAACTAAGCTTATTGATCATAAGAGAATTATTATCTTCAATAAAATTGACCTCATTAATGATGACAATCTGCGCTATTTAAGAGAAAAGTTCCAACAGCCATGTGTTTCATCTTTAAAAAATATGGGAATACAAGACGCACGAAGCGAAATAGAAAAGATTGTTAAGTCTAGCTTGAAAAATCAAAAAGTAGTTAATCTTTAATAGTTAGCTTTCCACTTTTTATTACTTTTGTTTTAGAAGCATTTTCAACTTCAAATCTTAACAAATCAGTGCTATTATCCACATTCCAACCATTAACTTTTAACTTGTCCCCAGGCCAAACCGGACTGGAAAATCGTAAAGATATAGAAGAAATCCTTGATGGGTCGGAGTTTAGGTATTTATCAATTAAATTATCCATTGTCATAGCCATTGTACATAAGCCATGAACTATTATCCCTTGGAGTCCTGCCCTACCCGCAGTTTCTTTATCTATATGTATAGGGTTCTGATCTCTGGATGCCTGAGCATACTTATGAGTAATACCGTCTTCAATATCAAAATTACTTTCTACAATATAATTAGGTTGTTCTACTTGAACGGGTGGAGATTTTTTTGGCTTAGGTGGATCATTCTTTCTTAGCTCTTTCGCTTTCGCAATTTCAGAATCTGATGCTCGAATGAATAAAGTCCAAGATGAGTCCCCTACTTCTTTATTATCTGAGTCAACATGAACAACCTTAAGTTTCAGAATATTATTCAAACCTTTTTGTTGTATATTCTCAACTAAAGCATAAGAATCTATTTTTTCACCAATCTTAAGTAGTCTAGAGAAATTCATTGTCTGCTCACCATGAACAAGCATTAGAACACTCCTATCCATTTCTTCTCGAGATTCATACAAATCTTCCATCTTCCATATACTTTCAACCAGACTTATTTCATGCACAACATTAAACATATGAGGAGCGACATTATTATTTTTATAAAAAGAATTTGATGATCCAATAGAAGACAAATATGAAAGGACATTGTCCCAATTTATTTCCTCAGAAGAAGTCTCAGTCTTATGTCCGATATATTTGGTATTTAGTCCCATTATTCACCACCTTAATCTAAAGATTTTAATATACTATCATATCTAACCTTCTTATCTTCGTAAGAAGTTAAAGTTCTACCTAATACTATATAGTCTGCACCTAGGGTAAATGCTTCCTTGGGTGTAATTATCCTTTTCTGATCATCATCAGAGGAATCTAGCCTTACTCCGGGTACTAATATTTTAACTTTGGTGCCAAAATTTTTTCTAATAGATTCAATCTCATGCCCCGAGCAAACAACACCATCAATTCCCGCCTCAATAGAACTTTCGGCCAGCCTTAGAACATTATCCTCGACTGTTCCTTTTAAGCCAATAGATACTAGCTCCGCATTATCAAAGCTTGTTAGGATAGTAACTCCAAAAATCTCGGGTCTACCCCCATAATTTGTATGACTATTTTTGTCGAGCTTAAGTTCATGGACTATTTTATTGTTTAAATCATTAATTTTAGTCACTACAGATGAAATAGCTTTTGGGCCTGCAAGACAGTGCATAGTAAAAATTTTTGTATTTATCTCGAAAAGAAATCTTAATGACTCAATAATTGTATTTGGTATATCAAAGAACTTGAAGTCAAACATAACTGAAGCGTTAGACTTTCTTATTGCTTCAGTTAATTCTTTTGAATTTGGAAGGAAAGCTACGGGTCCTATCTTAAGTATTTTAATTGGTGGGACTAGTTCTTTAATTAATGAAAGATTATTTTCAATTTCATTACTATCTAATGCTAATATAATTTTATCTGAGTAGTTCATCTATTTTCTCTTTGATTAATTCCAAACTATCTTTATCTATCTCTAAAACATCACCAGTCAGCCTGTTTTTTAATTCCACTAATCCTTTTGCTAAGGATTTTGGCCCTATTCTTAATTGCAATGGTATTCCTAAGAGTTCTGCATCTTTAAATTTAACGCCAGGATTCTCAGTTCTATCGTCTATTGCAATATCGTAACCTAGATTTAGAAGGAAATCGTATATTTTTCTAGCCTTTATGAGAGATTCTCCCTCTTTTTTATCTGTAGATATTATAACAATCTGAAAAGGTGCAAGTGCAATTGGGAACCTAATTCCATTTTCATCATTATTTTGTTCAACAGCCGCTGCCACCACTCTACCGACCCCTATTCCATAGCAACCCATGTAGTAATTCTTCTCTTTGCCATCCTGATCAGCAAATGTTGCATTCATACTCTCACTATACTTTGTACCTAACTTGAAGACATGACCAACTTCTATTCCACGGGTAGAACTTAATGTTCCTTCGCAGTTATTGGAAGGACATAAATCTCCATCAATGGCTTCTCTAAAGTCTCCAAAGCTTTCAACGGGAAAATCCCTATTATGATTCACACCTTGATAATGAAAGTCTTTTTTATTGGAACCTGTAGTGAAATTAGACATCACTTTAATTGCATTATCCGAATAAATCTTAATATTTAAATTCATAGGTCCACAAAACCCCTTAATGAATTTTCTCTTTCTTAGGACTTCTTCAGTTGCAAAATCTAAAAAATCAACGTCTAAGAATTTCTTTAACTTAGTTAAGCTTAGATCGTGATCACCCCGAATTAAGACCGCTATTAACTCTTCGTCAGATTCAAGAATTAGTGTTTTAACAATATCACTAGAGCTAACCTTTAAGAAACTTGCTACGTCATCAACCGAAGTCATTTTTGGTGTGCTAATCTCTTCAGGTGATATCAAATCTACATTTTTAATTAAAGCCTCTAGCTCTTTAATGCTTGTAGTCTCAACATTGGCAGCGAAGTCACAGCAGTTACAGCTTAAAACTAGGTCTTCTCCAGTTTCCGCTAAAACCATAAATTCATGAGAAAAACTCCCACCTATATTGCCAGAGTCAGCTTCAACAGCCTTGTATGTTAATCCACATCTATCAAAAATACTTTTATAAGCATTAAACATACTTATATAGGATTTTTCTGCACCCATTTCATTTACGTCGAAGCTGTATGCATCTTTCATTGTAAACTCTCTTGCTCTCATAACACCAAACCTAGGTCTAATTTCATCTCTAAATTTAGGTTGAATTTGATAAATAGTTATAGGTAAATTTTTGTAAGATTTAACCTCCCTATCTACCATATCAGTTACCACTTCCTCATGAGTGGGACCTAGACAGAAGTCTCTATCAGCCCTATCTTTAAATCTGAGCAATTCCTTACCATATATATCCCACCTTCCACTTTTGTCCCATAAATCGGCAGGCGTAACAAAGGGCATCATTACCTCTATAGCACCGGCCTTGTTCATTTCTTCTCTTATAATATTCTCTACTTTACGAAAAACCCTTAAACCAGTAGGGAGAAAGTTATAAACTCCTGCTGCTATTTTTCTAATCATGCCAGCTCTAACCATTAATTGATGGCTTGTAGTCTCAGCGTCCGAAGGAGCTTCTTTTAAAGTTGCTATAAGATAATTAGATAATTTCAATTTTAATATTTAAATCAATTAAGATTTTTAATCTCCTCAATAAGTATATCCACCAATTCGCTTTCTTTACATGATTTATATAATTTTCCGCCCTTATAAACTAGGCCTTTACCATCTCCGCCAGCTATACCTATATCGGAACCTAGAGCTTCCCCTGGACCGTTAACGACACACCCAAGAACTGAGACCTTTAACGTTCTTTTAAGCTTAATTTTAGCAACTCTTCTTTCTACCTCTTCAACTAATGACTGCAAATCTATTTCTAATCTTCCACAACCAGGGCAAGAAATAAGCTCAATACCATTCTTAAAGTGGCCCAAAGCTTTCAGTATATTATTTCCTAACTGTACTTCTTTTATCGGATCATCTGTGAGTGAGACTCTAATAGTATCACCTAGTCCTTCAGAAATTAAGCTTCCAATTCCAATTGCAGACTTAACAGATCCAACAGCGTAAGTTCCTGCTTCGGTCACCCCTAAATGAAGTGGATAGTCTGTTTGCTCTCCAAGTTTCCTGTAAGCTTCTTGCATGATCTTAACATTTGACGATTTAACGGAAATCTTAATATCATAGAAATTCAATTCGTCTAAAATATTTATATGTCTTATGGCACTTTCAACCAGAGCATCTGCAGTGGGTGAACCATGTTTCTTTAATATATCTTTTTCCAAAGAACCAGAATTAACACCTATCCTTACTGGAATACTAGCAATCTTCAAGCTTTTGACTACTTCCTCGATTCTTCTCCTATTTCCAATATTTCCAGGATTAATTCTCAGGCAATGTATTCCTGATTTAATAGCCTCTAAGGCTAATCTGTAATCAAAATGTATATCGGCAACAATTGGAATATTTGTCTTTTTAACTATTTCTTTTAAAGCCTTAGCCGCGTCCATGTCGGGGACCGCACATCTTACAATCTGGCATCCTTCGCTTTCTACAGCATTTATCTGGTTAACAGTTGCTCCTACATCTCTGGTGTCAGTCTTAGTCATTGTTTGGACTGGGATTGGATTTCCAGACCCAATCTTAACATTACCCACTTGTATAGTTCTTGTTACTCTACGCATTGATTTTTAGCTTATTGAATCTTCTATTAAGTGTCAAATTTTTCAATTAAGTGAAAGAATCTTTTTTTTGTGTATAATAAGTTCAAATGAAAAAAATTGTTTTTAAAAAAGATATCAATTCAACAACAAATAGTCCAAGCACCTCAAATGTAGAGCTTACATCTTTTAAAAAGAAAGAGAAACAAGAATCAGACTACACTTTTACCTCAGAGACAGTTCTGGATGCTCTTAAAAATGTTATGGATCCCGAATTACCAGTAAGTATTGTTGACTTGGGGTTAATTTATAATGTTGAAACTGCTGATAACAATATAGATATAAAAATGTCCCTAACAACTCCTGGCTGTTCTATGGGTTCTGCAATTACTAGGCAGGTTGAAAATGTATTATATGCATTGGGCGCTAAAACAGTGATAGTTGAAATTATTTGGGATCCGCCATGGAATCCAAACATGATGTCTGACGAAGCTAAGAATAAGCTTGGTATGTAATTTATGAAGTCTAAAGAGTTTTTATTCGATTTATTAAAAGATGTAACCTATCCTGGATTTACTAGAGATATAATTTCTTTTGGAATTGTTAAAGATTTATCTATAGAAGATAAAAAAGTTACAATAGTACTAGAGTTGCCTAAAGAAGATCAAGAACTTGCTCAAAAGCTTACAGTTGGAATAAACAATGCCTTTTCAAGAGAAGGATTGGATTATCCCGAACTTCAATTTACTGCATATCAGAATAAAGGTGCCGCTGTTCAACAGCCTGCTAATTCTCCTGATAGTGAACCAAATCCTAAATTACCCAATATTTCAAAGTATATTGCAATAGCGAGTGGTAAGGGAGGTGTTGGTAAATCTACAGTTGCTATAAACTTAGCTCTAGCTTTTTCTAAGAAAATTAAAAATTTTGGACTTATGGATGCTGACATATGGGGACCGAGCATACCTATGATGTGTGGAATCGATACAAAGCCTATGGCAACGAAGGATGATAAAATTCTACCTATAGAAAAATTTAATATAAAAATGATGTCAATTGGATTTCTTTTAAGTGACGATGATACAGTAATATGGAGAGGCCCCATGGTACATGGAGCCATCAAGCAATTTGTTGAAGACGTTGAATGGGAAGGCGTCGATAATCTAGTTGTAGATTTGCCACCTGGAACAGGTGATGCTCATTTATCCTTAATTCAAACAGTTCCATTAAATGGTGGAATTATTGTCACCACACCTCAGGATGTAGCACTGTTAGATGTCAAAAGAGGAATACAAATGTTTAAAAAGCTTAATGTTCCTGTTCTTGGAGTAATAGAGAATATGAGCTATCTTCAGAATGGTGATGAAATTATTGATATATTTGGTCGTGGTGGCGGAAAAGCTATGGCAGAAAAGTTTGAAGTTCCTTTTTTGGGTGAGATACCAATAGATCCAGAAATACGAAAAGGTGGAGACAACGGGGAGCCTATCGTCTACAGTAATCCTGATTCACCATCAAGTAAAGCTTTCGTAGATATAGCAGAAAAATTGCTAGATATATTCTAATTAGCCTATAAAATACCTAATATAGTAAATAATAGTCAAAAATGGAGCTTTTATAATGAGTGATGATAAAATTTTAATGAATTTTTCTAATATAATTCTGTCTTATGCAGTTAATGCGACAATACATTTGGGTCTTTCACCTGATCCTGCAACAGGTCAAGTATCAATAGACTTAAATAGAGCTAAGGACTTAATAGATATATTAGACGTTTTAAAAGAAAAAACCAAAAACAACTTATCGGACGATGAAGAAAAGATTATGTCTGAAACACTTTCTAATCTTAAGAATCTTTATCTTAATGCATTAAATACTAAGGTAGACAAGAAAGAAGAAGTTGATAAGTAATTTTAAGCATTATCCCTTTTAAAGAAAGCTTTATAAATAGACAAACTTAATAGTCCAAGCAGTATTGATTGCGGAATTAAAGTTTCCATTGTTGGATATATTCCCAGAATAGCAATCTTAGGTATGGATATTAAAGTGGTATCAAATATTCCCACTTCTTGTAGTTCAGTAATTCCATATCCCATAAAAGATATAGAGAGAATGAATAACATTGCACTAGTTCCCAGAAAATAATATCTTAGATTTAATGTAACAGACATCTTAAGAATCAAATAAGAGATTATAGAGACTACAAAAACTCCTGCTATGAATCCCATTGATATACTTTCAGAATCAAATTGCAATAAAAGTGCTTCGTAAAACAATATTGTCTCGAAGACCTCTCGATATACTGCAAAGAAGACAACCGAGAAAAGGGTTAATAGGTCTCTGTTTGATATTGCACATTTAATCTTTGATTCTACATACTGCTTCCACTTATTTGCCTCAGCTTTACTAACAAACCAAGCACCTACTTGAAACAATACCAAGGATGCTATTATGCTTGTAACACCTTCAACAATTTCTGCATGTTCTACGGTAAGATTAAATAGATAATTTGCACCAACGAAAGTTATCCCACCAACGGCTAGCGCTCCAATCCAGGCATAGTTAATGATTTTTTTTGCCGAAGTCTCACCTATTTGATTAAGGTAACCATAAATTGCCGCGACAATAAGCACAGCCTCAAGTGACTCTCTAAAAATTATGGTAAATGAAGAAATAAATGCTGTACTCATAATGTTGCAATCCTAGATGTAGGATATCTATGATATATTAACTTAATTTTTTACTAGTTCAATAAAATTATTCAGTGATTCCCAATTTAACAAACATGGCCAAATCATCAACTATATGAACTAGCCAATAATCAACATCTTTTGTGTCTGCAGAAGATTTCTCATTATTTTTTATATATTTTTTAATCAAAATATCTACATCTCCCGTTAAATCTGCTCTTGCAATTTCATTCTTGATTAATGGCGTCTTTGATTTAATAGACAAAAGAGATTTCTCTAATTCTGCCTTACTGATTGTCTTAGTTTTAGAAAGAGTTTCTCTTAGTTGCCTAACTTCTTTCACCAGAGGTTTAAAGTCTGCTGAAGCTTCGAAGCTTATTGTAAGAAGAATTAGCGTTAAAATTAATATTTTTTTCATTTGTATATGACCTCATTATTTTCTTTTGTAAATATGGATTTGGTAATTATAATGATTAACAATAGTAAGAATACTTGCTCAACAATCATTGATGACACCTTAACTATTGAAAAGCTGCTGGAAACATATCTAACGAGCCAGCTTGATCCTATATCTAGCAAGCAAGATGTAAAGGATATTACTATTATCCAAATTTTATAACTATCCTTAAGCTTACTAAAAAGCATTAAATGATTAAGCGTCATTAAGATAATTCCCATTGCAAATAGGTGAAAATGTGTCTCTTCAACAAGTGAGCCATAACTCTTAGGTTGTCTAAATATCTCTGGGTTTCCCAAGTAATAATTAGTCACCGAAGATGGTGTAAAGCCAATCTTATACATAAATAAAAAATTTGTAACTATCAGCCCAATAAAGAAAATTAAGGAAAAGAAGATTATTAGCTTCAAGGCGCTATTTTTATTTAGGTCTTTTGTAACAAAAAATCTCATTATGATATCTTATCCGATAATAAACTATTTATAGATATAATTATAAAGAGTGGTCATTCTTCTTATAGCTGAAGCTGTTTCATTATAAGAAATTGTAGAGCCGCTAACTTTAACTACATCATCTCCTGGTTGCATTCTATCATTAATTGATTTCGTTTTAAACTTGGAGAACCATTCAGGGGACATGATATATTCCTCAGGCTCATAAAATGCTAGGACTTGAGTTGATACAATTTTTCCACTTTTATCAAAGACTACAAACAACGTTTGCGTTCTACTCCTAAGCAAGTGGGTCTCTAGGATCCCGCTCATAACCCTTCTTCCATTGGACTTAGCTTCATAAACGGAATATATCCTTGATTCAAACTTGGCTTTTGATATTCTTTCTAGCTCTTTTATTGTTGTAGACGTCAAAAATACTTGCTCTCTTTTAACCTCATAGTCTCCAAAATAAAACTTTAAGACTGAAGGAACATCGGTTAAAACGCCCGCAATTGATGATAAAGAGAGTATTGAAAAGATAAAAAGTGTTAAAACATTCATAATTTATATCTACTTTTCATTTGCCTTTTGTCAATACTCACCAGGCTGTAACCTTTGTAGAAGCTGCTTGTCCCCGGCAGAGATTAATATAAGAGTTGCAGCCTGGTAAATACCTCTAAAATTAAACACAGGATGGTTTCATTCTAGAATATGTATCCAAGACCTAGACTAAGGATTCTGGAATCTCCATTCTCCGCTTTATCCGTATATCTTGTAACATCCATTTTTAACACAACGTTATAGATCGGCTTAACAGTTAAACCAAAAGTATAATATTGTGTATCGTAATCACTGTTTGTAAAAGCTGAGCTATCAACTTCATCATGGAAATTCAGATTTTCATATCTGTAGAAAGGTGCAACGTACCAATCTGTTCCAATCATTGAGCCAATATCCTTAGCTACACTATAGTAATAACCTTTTTGTTTAGTACCGAATTTTTCGTGAAGATTACTTGTTAAAGTTGAGTTTAATCTTGAAACGGAACTAAATCTGTTTTCATGATATAGGAATGTATATTCATAAGTTGAAATTTCACCCTTGACCCAACCTGTTAACATTCTAACAGATGAGTTAGAATCATTAACTGTTACTGATGTACCACTTTTTGGGTTAATTTCACCGTCATAAATTGAAAATCCAATATCCGCATACTCGTTAAGATGGACTAAAATATGTGCAACGTTAGCGAATTCATTACTTACTGTTTCGCCTCCCTTACCTCTGAAGTCTCTCATACCGGCGCCTTTTTTGGTAGCCCCAGGATTTTGCCAACCGTTAACGTAGTACCATTTGTATTCAACTTTATCATCCATCAATGAACCATAAATACCAAAACCATTTTCTCTAGATGTAGTTGGAATTAATTTATTCTCAACCCATGGTCTAAATACTCCATGAAATGTTGTAGGTTCGTGCATTTCGTTCACTATACCCATTGGTAAAAGTAAAAGACCTGCTCTAAAGCCTAACTTCCCGTCAAACTTTTTTGGATCATAATCAATATAAGCAAATTCTAGATATGATTCTTTAACATGCTCAAATTCTAATTCTGTGTTAAGAGACCATTCGTCATCGAACTTATACCCTATATAGACGACACCTCTATAAGCATCAGATTGATCGTAATTGTCACCTGCTAAATATGATTTGTTATAAATTTCTCCATAACCACCAATAGCAAGACCCTTTGACGTGTTATAAACTTTTGAGGCCGCAGGACCAAAACCTTTAACTGAGCCAATTTCGCCGCCGTAAAGTTCTTGATTTCTCAAAATTTCAATTTCTTCTGCAAGAATACTAATCTTTTCGTCAGTTGAAGCTGATGAAAAAGAGGAACTGTTCAAATCTGCTGATTCTTTAGAAAAAGAACTTGAAAAAGGAGCTACTAATAGTGCAGAAACAACTAAAAGTAGAACTCTAACTTTTTTAAAATCTACCATAATTTTCCTCCTATAATAGATATTATGGATACAAGACATCCATAATGACTTTAATAATACATAAAACATATTTTTTGTAAAGATTTATTGAAAATTATTAAATAAAGTTTTAGTTTCCCTATTTTTAGTCCTTTTTAAAACTATAGCTTTAATGTCTTTAGCTTCTTTTAAAAATTCCAAAGCCTTCTCTATTGGCATTGCTTGTAGCGATGTTGACATGGCATCTGAATAAATAGGGTCATTACTTATTACTGAGATAGAGATATTTTTCTTACTTTTAAATACTTTTTGTTTTGGATTAAGAATATGTGAGAAACTATCACTTTTAATTTTTATTATTTTTGAATATTGACTAGAAGTTGATATAGATAAATTGTTCAAATTAACCGTAGAATTAATCTCATTATTAAAATCAGGATTTTTAATTGAAACTTTCCAGTTTGACTTATTTGATAGAGTACTAACATTACCTCCAAAATTTAATAATACATCATCTATGCCAGATTCTTTAAGCGCCTTCAACATAAGTCTTATGACATAGCCTTCAGCTAATCCATCTAAATCTATTTTTATACATTTCTTTTTTTTAATTATAGTTCTTAATTCATAATCTAAAACCAGATTTTTTACCCCCATGCATTCTTGCTGATTTTTTGATTCGTTATAAATAGATTTGTGATTATTTAGACTCCCAACTGTGATATCAAAATACCCATCAGAAATTTCATTGTAATAAAATCCTTCCTCGATAAGAAAGAAAAGATCCTCGCTTAGTTCCATATTTTTATTGGATATTAAATCATTTAATCTTGATAACTCTGAATTGGGATTTTTAGAGTTTAGTACTAGTTCCATAGAATTAGGAATTTTTTGAACTTTATAAATTATGGAATTTACCTCATCGCGTTCGAGCTCAGAGTGAACAATAAAATCTAAGTTAGTTCCCCATGCGATAAAGCTTCCTCTAAACTCTTTAGATAATGATATGTTGGGAATTAGAAATAAAATTAGTATTAAGCTTATTTGTCTGAGAAGAGTGTTAAATTCTTGCAATCTTTCTTAGTTCCCTTTCTCTTTTTAAAATATCCTTCTTTTTTAGTTTAAGCAGACTGTCAACGCCAAAACTCTCAATAGTAAAAGATGATAGAGCCGATGCATATACCATCGAATCAATAATCGACTTAGAGGTTAAAGAGGTTAGAATGTCTAGTGAGCTAAAAAGTGCTCCAGCATAGCTATCCCCCGCACCAGTTGGATCTACAACATCACAAAATGGATAGCTTGGAACCCAATCAAAGCTTTTCTTTGTAACCAATAGAGAGCCACCACTTCCCCTTTTAACAATAAGAAATTTTATGCCTATATCATTGGTTAAAACTTTTAAACAGTCATGTAAAGACTTCTTCTTACCAATCAATCGAAGTTCTAGCTCATTTATAGTAAGGATATCAACTTTTTTTAACATCTTAAGTAACTGTTTTCTTTTAAATCCAATCCAAAAATTCATTGTATCTAAACCAATTATTTTGGGTCTCTCATATAGGTCAACAACCTTATTTTGTAAATCGGGATCTATGTTAGCTAGGAAAAGTATAGACTTTTTTTCTTTGTATGAATCTGGAATTTCTGGAGAAAAAGATTCAAAAACATTTAAGTTTGTAAAGTTTGTTTCAGGATCCTCAGAAAAACTGTTATATTTTCCACCCCAGCTAAAAGTTTTACCTTTTTTCACTACTAATCCTTCAGTAGAAATTCCTTTTTTGTTTAGAGTTTGAATTGTTTTTTTTGGAAAATCTTTTCCAACAACTGAAACGATATTAACCTTGGTTTTAAAACTGGCAGCAAGAGAAAAATATATACACGAGCCACCCACTATTCTTTTTCTTGAGCCTCTTGGTGTTTCAATATCGTCAAAAGCCGATGAACCTACTACGATAATACTCATGCTAAAAGATACCTTCTTATAATCGCAGACAATTTCTCTTTAGATTCGTCTGTTATTGAGTCCATTGAACTTATAATAGAAGACTGTAGTGCGTTCTTTATATATTCGTCTTTCTCTTCTGGTATATTTGCAAGCACTTCCGAAATGACCAACCTAGCATTTTGAACATTCTTATTCATAGTGCTAACAACCTCATCAACTGTTACTGAATCATGTCCTTCATGCCAACAGTCATAGTCTGTACTTAAAGCTAAAGTTGAATAACATATTTCAGCCTCTCTAGCTAATTTTGCTTCTGGCATATTTGTCATTCCTATAATATCAGCACCCAGGCTTCTATAGAAATTACTTTCAGCTAAAGAAGAAAACTGCGGGCCTTCTATGCAAACATAAGTACCCCCTTCTTTATATAAAAAACCTAATTTCTTACATGCATCAACCATAATAGATGATAAATTTTCACTTACTGGTTTAGCCATAGAAACATGAGCAACTATTCCTTCATCAAAAAAGGTATTAAATCTATTTTTTGTAAAATCTATAAATTGGTCTGGGATTACTATAGTTCCAGGAGGAATCTCTTCCTTCAAACTCCCTACAGCGCTAACCGAAATAATCCAATCAATGCCTAGAAATTTTAATGCATATATATTTGCCCTAAAGTTAATTTGAGAGGGACCAATCAAATGGCCTCTTCCATGTCTAGATAAGAAATATACTTCAAGACCGTCTTGCTCTGTCTTAAGAATAGAATCAGATGTAGGTCCCCATGGAGTAACTATATTCAGCTCTTCAGCATTAGAAGGATCTTCGATATCGTAGAGTCCGCTTCCACCAATAATTGCAACTTTTTTCAATATGACCTCCGAGCAATAATTGATTTTAATTATACAACGAATGTTTTTTTTATCTAATAGCAGAATGTGAATTAAAAAAATTGATAAATAAAAATTGTGTGCTATATTTTTTCTCTATTATTCAATGATATGAGTATTCTAGTTAATAATGAAACAAAATTAATCGTTCAAGGCATCACTGGAAGCCAAGGATTATTTCATGCAACCCAGTGTCGGGAATATGGCACTAATGTAGTTGCTGGTGTAACTCCAGGAAAAGGCGGAACTGAGGTTGAAGGATTTAATGTTTACGATTCTGTTGTCGAAGCAAGAGCCAAAACAGGGGCTAACGTTAGCCTTATTTTTGTTCCCGCATCTTTTGCACCTGATGCAATCCTAGAAGCAGTTGACGCTGGAATAGAGCTAGTAATATGCATAACTGAAGGCATCCCTACAAATGATATGCTTAAAGTAAAGAAAGTGGTCGATATGTCCTCATCTAGGCTAATTGGTCCTAACTGTCCAGGAATTATAACTCCTGGCCAAGCTAAGGTTGGAATTATGCCAGGATACATTCACAAAGAAGGACGTATTGGTATTATTTCTAAGAGTGGTACTTTGACTTATGAAGCAGTTTGGCAATTAACTCAATTGGGAATTGGCCAATCAAGTTGTGTAGGTATTGGTGGTGACCCTATAATTGGATCATCTTTCATAGATATTCTTGAACTCTTTGAAAAAGATAAAGATACTGACGGAGTAATAATGATTGGTGAAATTGGTGGAACAGCTGAGCAAGAAGCTGGTCTATGGATTAAAGATAATTTTACAAAGCCAGTTGCAGCCTTTATAGCTGGTGCTACTGCACCAAAAGGTAAAAGAATGGGACATGCTGGAGCTATAGTTTCAGGAAGTTCAGGATCAGCTGAAGAAAAAAGACAAGTTCTTGAGTCAGTTGGCATTAAAGTCGCACCTAGCCCAGCAGAAATGGGCGAAACACTTAAATCTCTTCTGTAATTCATTTATAATATTAAAGTGAAATTTTTATTTATTCCCTTATTAAAGGCTACATCACTATGAAAAAAAGTAGATTTTTTATTGATGGGCATCAAGACATTGCTTATTCAATACTTGCCAACAAGAGACCCTTAGATACTAACGATTCAAAATATATGATTACCTTAAAAGAAACTTTAAAGTCTAAACTGGGATTAATATTCTCCACTATTTTTGTTTCTCATGTTAAAAGAGACAAGAGACATTTGGAAGCGCTTCTCCAATTTAAAGAATACGAAAAGATATTTAAAAATTACGGTTTCTTTTATAAAGTAGAAAACAATAAAGATATTAAATTAAAAACTAAAAATAAAATTGGTCTATTATTCCTAATGGAAGGTGCTGACCCAATTAGAAAACTCAAAGATCTAGAAATGTTTTACAATAAAGGATTAAGAATTTTAGGGTTAACTTGGAATAAAGAAAATAACTATGCTTTTGGCGCAAGCAAATCAGGGTCACTAAAGAAAAAAGGTTACCAGTTAATTGAAGCGATGAATGAGAAAGGAGTCACTCTAGACTTGTCTCATCTTAGCTGTAAATCTTTCTGGGATGCAATAAATACCACTAAACTAATACCGATTGCTACTCATTCAAATAGTTACTATCTAAGAAGACACAAAAGAAACCTTACAACCTCTCAGTTGAGAGCTATTTCGAATAAAGGTGGTACTACTGGAATAGTTTTATATAATGACTTCATATCTAACAAACCTAATGTCTCATTAGATGACGTATTTAAGCAGTTTAATTATTTATTATCAAAATGTGGGGAGGATCATGTAGCATTGGGTTCAGATATAGATGGCGCGCCACTTAATGATTTCCCTGGAGGTATAAGAAAATCATCTGACCTATATAAGATCATAGAAATGCTAGAAAGAAAAAAAGTTAAGGCCAAAATAATAGACAAGTTTGCGTCACAAAATATATTAAGGGTTTTAAAGGAAAATCTAATTTAAGAAATTTTATTGAAACTAAATTGTTCAAACATTT
>JAQWMJ010000048.1:0-3160 GCA_029246845.1 Thermodesulfobacteriota bacterium | reverse complement strand
TTTGGGTTCTGAATTTAAAGCCTCTCTAAAAGGACCATAAAGTGAAGAGGCAAACTTTGCCGCATATGACATTATTGCTGTATTAAGAAAACCTTTTCTATCTAAAGCTTCTCTGATTTTAGCTACACGACCATCCATCATGTCAGATGGTGCCACGATGTCCGCACCGAATTCGGCGTGAATACAAGCTTGTCTGCATAGGATTTCTACTGTTTTATCATTAAGAATTTCACCATCTTTGAGAACCCCATCATGACCATCAGAGTTATATGGATCGAGCGCTACATCGGTAATAACAAGAATTTTAGGGAACTTCTTTTTGATAGCAGATATTGCTTTAGGTATTAACCCTTTTTTATTTAGAGCTTCTTTGCCCAGTGGATCTTTTAATTTTTCCTTTATTACTGGAAAAATTATTAATGCATTTATTCCTAACTTTATTGCTAAGTCTATATCTTTTAGTTGCCCATCTAAAGTCTTTCTAAATATCCCAGGCATTGAAGATATCTTTTCAGCTTTATTCTTTCCATCCATTAAAAAAATAGGCATTATTAAATCATTAACAGATATAGAAGTCTCTTCTACAAGATTTCTAATATTTTCGTTTTGTCTCAATCTTCTTCCACGAATAAACATAGATTTCTATTATATTATCTTTTAATCCTCTTTTAAAGTTAAATTATGGCTTCACATCACCTATAAAAGAATATATGATAAAGCTTTATGGCAGATAAAAAGCTAATAATTTTTGATTTTGATGGTGTAATCTATGATTCAGAACCACTTCATTTCAAATCATTTAACCATTCTCTTAAACCATTAAATGTAGAAATAACAAAGGAAGTTTACTATAAGACCTATTGTTCATATGACGATGAAGGTTTTTTTAAAAATTTTTTACATGATAATGAAATTCAGAATGATGATGATTTTGTTAACAAGCTTAAAAAAGAAAAACATTCTTTTTTTGATAAAAATTTCGATTCACAGACTTCTATTTATCCTGGCTCCGTAGAACTAATTAAAAGACTATCTAAGAGCTATATACTAGGAATTGGTTCTGGTGCAAGAAGAGAAGAAATAGTTAGGGTTCTCAAGAGGGAGGATCTCCTTTCTTCCTTTGAGGAAATTGTCTCTTCAGATGAAACTAGTCATCCAAAGCCAAACCCCGAAACTTATATTCTACTTCTTGATAGAGTTAACGATACTTATCAAATTAGTCCTGATGAATGTGTAGTTATAGAAGATACAACGAAGGGGGTTGAAGCGGCTAAGAATGCAGGAATGAAATGTTTCGCTATCACAAACTCTATAGAGAAAGAATTTCTCATGAATGCAGATTCAATTATTAGCGATTATTCGGAAATAACAGTAGAAGCTATTACTAAAATTTAATTTTTTATAATTAATGAATTAATTACGATATTTGCAGATTGAAAAAATTCCTTCAAGATGAGTTTTTCCTTTACTGTATGAAATTCTCTCATTCCTGTTCCAAGATTAACCGTATTCACACCATTCTTGACAAAGAAATTAGCGTCTGCTCCACCACCTGTTTCAACTAAGTTTATTTTATAACCATGCTCTTTACATGTTCTAAGGATATTTTTTATTATCAGGCTGTTCTTTGGAATGTTGATTGAATCATATATTCTCTCAATTTTTATTTTTGCATTAAATTTTTTATTTATCTTCTTATATTTTTTATTCACATTCTCGATTAACTTTTTGATTTTATTAATCTCAGTCTTAATAGTTTTTTCATTATGGCTTCTTATCTCACAACTAATGACGGTTTTTCCTGGAACAATATTGATTGCAGAGCCACCACTAATCTTCCCAATATTTATTGTAGTATTTGAATTTATTCTACCCGTTTTCATTTTTGATACTATTTCCGCAGATGCAGCTATTGAACTGACTCCTTTTTCAGGATTAATGCCAGAATGAGCCTCAACTCCTTGAATAATTATATTGAAGTAGTCGGAACTAGGACCTTTGTATACTAGTCTTTCTGGACTAGTGCTATCTAGTACAATTCCTTGTTTTGAATTTAACAAACTATAATCCAAGAATTTGGCACCTAATAGACCTATTTCTTCACAAGTAGTTATGGCTGCTTCTATATTATAGTGATACAACTTTTTCTTTTTAAGAACTTCCAATGTTTCTAATATTATCGCAAGACCACTTTTATCATCAGCACCTAATATTGTTGTACCGTCGCTTGTTATACTCTGCTTTTTAACAACTGGGTTGATACCTAGTCCATTTGTTACTGTATCCATATGAGATGAAAGTAGTATCGTAGGTAATTTCTTATCAGAACCAAGTTTAGCAACAATATTTCCATGGTTAGACTTTGTTGATACAGCAGATTTATCAATTTTGTACTTAATGCCAAGCTTGTTAAGTTTGTTCTTTATATATTTCGCAACATTAGCTTCGCTTTTTGATTCACTATCAATTTTAACTAAATCTGTAAAAGTTTTTACAAGTCTTTTTTTATTTATCATTGCTATGAATTCCTACCCTTATCCATAATATTCAATGAAGTTTCTAGAAAAATTTCTGATAGAGTAGGGTGAGGATGGACAGTGTTGATTACAGACTCTAGGGGAAGCTTGTTTTGCATTACTAAAGTTATCTCCGAAATCATTTCAGAGCAACCTTTACCAATAATATGAGCACCTAAAATATTATCATTTTTATCACTTATTAATTTACAAAAACCACTCACATTATCATCTGCTAAGGATTTACCATTTGCTTTAAAAGGGTATTTTGAAACCTTATAAAAAATTTTCATTTCTTTAGCAGTTTTCTCTGAAATACCTACATATGATATTTCTGGCTGACAGTAAATACATGCAGGTATAATATAGTCTGAATTAACAAAATCACCATCTAAAATACAGTCTATAACTTTCGATCCCTCTTCAGATGCTTTGTGTGCTAACATTGATCCACCGATTACATCACCAATCGCATAAATATTATCCACATTTGTTTTAAAACTTTTATTAACTTTGATAAAACCAAAGTTATCAATTTTAACACCTGAATTTTCCAAACTAAGATTCTCAGTGTTTGGCATTCTTCCTGTAGATATAAGAACTAAATCAAAATCTATTTCAAGCTTGAAATAGATTTTGATTTA
>JAQWMJ010000017.1:0-14047 GCA_029246845.1 Thermodesulfobacteriota bacterium | reverse complement strand
GGATTATAAATCGTATTTATTTTCATTCCTAATGAATCATAATTACCTAGGAATTCTTCAACTTTATTACTAGCAAATCCAACAACAACATTGACCTCATCGATATCACAAGTTTTTAAATGATTAATTTGATGCTCCAATATAGTTTGAGTATCAAGTGTTAGTAAGCATTTTGGTATTTCATTAGTATGTGGTTGAAGTCGTTGACCTTTTCCAGCTGCGAGAATAATTGCTTTCATTTTTTTCCCTAATATAATTAAGTTGAATTATTTATAACTCTTATAAAAAATTAAGTCAACAAAATAAACAAAAAAATGTCAATAATACTGGTCTTTTATCACTTTGTACTTAATTTTGTATTTTAATTTAAGTAATTTAGTTAATTTTTACCCTAGAAGCTTTACAAGCTTTCCATCGATTAGATCAGCCTCGACTTGGATATTTTTTGGATTCACATAAACAAGTTTTGGTTTAAAAATAGATGCTTCTTCCGGTGACATTTGAGTAAATGAAACTATTATTAAAGTATCTCCTTTTCTCGCGCAGTGTGCAGCAGCACCATTAGTGCAAATTACACCTGTATCTCTTTCACCTTCAATAACGTAAGTGATAAACCTTTCTGCATTAGTAAGATTAAATATATGTACTTGTTCATAGGGTAGAAGATTGGCGGCATCCATTAAGGATTTATCTATAGTAATACTACCTTCGTAATAGAGGTTCGCCTCAGTTACGGTAGCTCTATGAATTTTTGACTTCAGTATTGTAAGATTCACAACAAGTATTTTAAATTAAAATTTTAGATTGTCTATTAATCTTATTGATCCTAGCTTGATTGCAACCAAAATATAGTCTTTAGCCCTTGGAGTTGAGGGATAGCTAAAATTTTTTGGATTTATAATTTCAATGTATTCAATGTGTGTAATATTTTTACCAGCATAGTATTCTCTAAGATTCTTAATTATTTTTCTTGTTAAAACTTTGTTATTTTTCTTGAACTCTTCCCTTGCCTTTATAAGTCCTTTGTATATAAATGGAGCAATTTCTCTTGCCTTCTTTGAAAGTCTTATATTTCTAGAGCTCATGGCTAACCCATTCTTTTCTCTTACTATGGGATTAGATATAACTTTGATAGGAAGGTTAAGGTCTTTAACCATCTGTCTAATAATAATTAATTGCTGCAGGTCTTTCTCACCAAAAAAAGAATAATCAGGAATAGTTAAATTAAAAAGTTTTAAAACCACTGAAGTAACACCGTCAAAGTGTCCATCTCGAGTTAAACCACATAGATGATTCTTGAGATGACTCACAGAAACTTTTGTCTGGTATCCATCTGGATATATTTCACTAACTTTTGGTACAAATAAATAATCTACTTCTAGTTCTTCAAGTTTTACTATGTCCTTTTTAATTGTGCTCGGGTATTTTTTCAAATCTTCATTGTTATTGAATTGTATTGGATTAATAAAAATTGTAACTACAACTATAGAGTTTTTCTTCTTAGCTTTCCTAACCAAGCTTAAATGCCCATCGTGAAGCGCCCCCATAGTAGGAACTAGAGAAATCTTCTTTTTACCTTTCCTTCTTATATCTAATGAAATTTTTTGCATTTCACTAGCAGAAGTAATAATTTTAAGGGAATTTATTTTTTTTGACTTCATTTTTATACTTACTAATTGATTTTTTCATTAGTCCTCTAAGGTTAGAATAATTTTTGACAAAAGATGGGTGAGGGGAGGGTGTTATTCCAAGCATGTCTTCGGTAACAAGGATTTGTCCATCACACATTTTTCCTGCACCAATTCCAATTGTTGGAATTTTAATAGTTCTAGTGATTTTTGAACCTAAATTGTCTGGAACACCTTCAATTACAACCAGTGAGGCTCCATTTTTTTCAGCTTCCTTAGACAGAGTTAAAATATAATCTTGGTTAGTCTTTGTCTTACCTTGCTTTTTATATCCGCCATATACATTATACGACTGTGGACAGAGTCCAACATGTGCAACAACAGGTATACCTGCATTAGCCAACTTTTGAATCGTAGGAATAGTGTCAAAGCTAATTTCGAGCTTAACAGATTGAGCTTTTGTAGCTTTTACTATTCTTCCTGCGTTTTTTAATGCTTCAGCTGTGGAAGATTGATAGGACATAAAAGGCATATCAATACAAAGATGAGCATTCTTAACTCCTCTAGATACGGATAGCCCGTGGTATATCATGTCATCAACTGTCACGCCAAGAGTTGTCTCTTCCCCTTTAAATACGTTCCCTAGGGAATCACCAACAAGTATAAAGTCACAATAAGAATCTATGATAGAAGCAGTCTGAAAATCATAAGCTGTTAGAGCTACTATACGCTCTTTATTTGATTTCATGGATTGTAAGTCTTGTACAGATTTTCTCAATAGCCTTCCTTGGTCATTTACAATTTATTATATAGCTATATTATATTTAAAAAAGATGTCTATTAATAGTGAAAACTTCTCCCTCCTGTCAAAGTTGCCCCAGTATGTTTTTTCGTCTGTCAATGAACTTAAATACGAGGCAAGAATCAGAGGTGAAGACATTATTGATTTTGGTATGGGAAATCCTGACCAACCAACACCAAGGCACATAATTGAGAAATTATTGGAATCTTCTGTTCAAGGGAGAAATCATAGATACTCAATTTCTGCAGGCTTACCAAAATTAAGACTTGCTATAAGTAACTGGTATAAAAGAAATTATAATGTTGATTTGGATCCGGAAAACGAAACTATAGTCACCATAGGGTCAAAAGAAGGATTGTCACATTTAATGATTTCTTTATTGGCTCCTGGTGAAACAGTATTGGTCCCCGATCCTTGTTATCCTATTCATAGCTACTCTGTTCTGATTGCTAGAGGAAATATAAAAGAATACAACTCAATAGATGATAAAAAATTATTAGAAAATATTGAAAAAGGCTTAAAGTCTAAACCAAAGCCTAAAGCATTAATAATCTCCTTTCCTAGTAATCCAACAACTCAAACTGTTGAATTAGATTTTTTCACTAAGATTGTGGCTCTTGGGAAGAAATACTCGGTAATTGTTATACATGATTTTGCTTATGCAGACATCTGCTTTGACGATTATAAAGCTCCTAGCTTTCTTCAGGCCCCAGGTTCAATGGATGTTGGAGTTGAGTCTTTTTCATTATCTAAAAGCTACAATATGGCCGGATGGCGTGTTGGGTTCATGTGTGGGAACAGCGAAGTTATATCAGCACTTAAAAGAGTGAAAAGTTATCTGGATTATGGAATATTCCAACCAATCCAAATATCAGCCATTACTGCATTAAACGAGACTCAGGAATGTGTTAATGAAATTAGAGAAAACTATAGATCAAGAAGGAATAGGCTTGTTGATGGATTAAATAAGATAGGTTGGGAGATTGAGTCACCAAAAGCAACTATGTTTGTCTGGGCGAAGATTCCAGACCAATTCTTAGAATTAGGTTCACTAGAATTCTCTAAAAAATTAATTACGGACTGTAATGTTGCTGTTTCTCCAGGAATCGGTTTTGGTAAAAGTGGGGATAAATATGTAAGATTTGCTCTTATAGAAAATGAGCAAAGAATACAGCAAGCTGCAAGATCAATAAGAAAATTATTTAAATAATGAAAAATATTTATTTTACTTTAGCCATCTCTTTCATTTTAATATTCCCCAGCCAAGCTGAGAATTATAATTTTAACAATAGTATAGTTTCAGTATCGACAGTTAATAATTCTAGGTTTAAAAAAGATAAAATAAATAAATTTATTAATTATTTTTCAAAGACAGAAAAAGGAAGAGTTTTTTTTAAACAAACATATAGAAGGCAAGGTCTTTTTCGTGATAGAATTAATCAAATTTTCAAAGAATATGATATACCAGAGGACTTAATTTACTTGTCAATGATTGAAAGTGCATTTCAAGTTGACATTGTATCTAGTGCAGGTGCAGTTGGACTATGGCAGTTTATGCCTAGCACAGGTCGAATTTTTAGTTTGCGTGTAGATAAGTGGATAGACGAAAGAAGAGACTTTGAAAAGTCCACATATGCTGCAGCTAAATATTTAACTAGTCTTAAGAGGAAGTTCGGATCATGGGAGCTAGCAATGGCTGGTTATAACTCAGGTGACAATACTGTTAAAAACGCAATTAAGGAGCATAAATCTAGAGATTTTTGGTATCTATCACAGCATACTTTCCCCAAGCAAACTAAAAATTATATTCCCCAGATTCTTGCTGTCATTCATATATCAAAAAATTTAAGCGAATTTGGATTCAGCAACAAAATTGTAGATCCAATTATAGACTTAGAAAGAGTAGAGTTACCACCCCAAACCTCCTTAGAATATATTTCAAAAATATCTGGCATTGATTATGGATTACTTAAAGAAATCAATCCTTCACTTTTGAGAGAGATGACACCCCCTGATGGTTCATACTCAATTTATGTTCCTAATGGATTCAAGAAAAAGGTCTATGCTCAACTATCTGCCAGCCCACGATCAAAGGTTTTGTCTAGATATAAAGTTAAAAAGGGCGATACCTTAAGTGAGATTAGTAAAATATACTCAAATTCAATAGAAGAGATTGTCAAATTAAACAATTTGGAATCAACCTTTATTCTTGCTGGACAGGAGCTGCTAATTTATAAACAAGTTTATGTTGATAAAATATTTAACAAAGATCAGTCTTTTATTTATGTTATTAAAAGAGGTGATTCCTTAAGTATGATTGCTAAAAAGTTTAAAATAAAAACAAAAGATTTAAAGAAGATGAATAATCTCGTCTCTAATAAGATTCAACCTGGCCAGGTTCTCAAGATTCTAAAATCAAATGAGTAAACTAAGTATAGATCTTGTAATCGATAAAGTACTAAAAGAAAAAAAATCTGAAGTTAATAGTAAAATAGAGATATTTTCTGAGATTAATAAAGATGACTATAAAGAAACCTTTTTGGAATTAGTTTATGTAATTTTAGCTGCGGGAACAAGTGCAAGGCTAGCATTGTCCACAGTAGATATCTTAAAAAAAGATGACTTTGTATTTAATAAGGACTTAACTCAGATCATTAAGAGGCTTAAAGGATGCTATAGGTTCTATAATTTAAGAGGTAAATATATATATAATACTAGAGAGTATATTCGCTCCTCTTATAATAACAGTTTCAAGAAAATCTTTAATGACAACTCTTCTCATTATCGAAGAAGAAGTTTCTTTTCTTCTAATCCTAAAGTTCAAGGTGTTGGTATGAAGGCCGCAAGTCACTTCTTGAGGAATATAGGTTTTAATGATTACGCAATATTAGATAAGCATATAATTAACTTAATGAAAGAGTGTGGTTTGATAAGTTTAGATTTTAAAACTCTTAATGAAAAAAATTATATTGCTATCGAGAATATTCTTAGAAAAGTTGGTTCCAGACATAACTTAACACTATCTTCTTTAGATCTAGTCCTTTGGTATTTTAAAACAGGAAAAATTATTAAATAATATTCTTGATTAGCAGGTAATATGTTTAATAATTCTTTAAAGGAGTTTCTATGGAATTTGAGGCGGTTATAGGTCTTGAGGTACATTCTCAACTAAAAACAAAAACAAAATTATTTTCTTCATCAAATAACGATTTTGGAGAAGAACCTAATTCTAATGTATCCGTGGTGGACTTAGGTCTACCTGGAGCTCTTCCGGTTATAAATGACAAGGCTGTAGACTTGGCAATTTTAGCTAGCTTGTCAACAGATTGTAAAATTAATACTAAATCTACTTTTGCTAGAAAACATTATTTTTATCCAGACTTACCAAAGGGTTATCAGATAAGCCAATATGATGAACCATTGGCATCGGATGGTAAGATTGTCATCCCCGATATAAATGGCAAAGATAAGACTATTAGGATTAATAGAATTCACATGGAAGAAGATGCAGGAAAATTAATACATGATATCTCTGATAAGTTTTCCATGGTTGATTTAAATAGAGCCGGCGTACCATTAATAGAAATTGTATCAGAGCCAGATCTTTCAACTGCTGATGAAGCAGTAAGTTACCTTAAGAAATTAAGAAATATTTTAATTTATGCCGATGTCTCAGATTGTAATATGGAAGAAGGGAACTTTCGCTGTGATGCTAATATCTCAATTAGAAGGGTTGGAGAAACCGAGTTGGGCACTAGAGCGGAAATCAAAAATATAAATTCCTTTAAATTTGTAAAAAAAGCTATCGAATATGAAATTACAAGACAAGCTAAGCTAATAAATAATGGCGAGAAAGTTGTACAAGAAACAAGACTTTTTAATTCTAATTCAAATAAAACATTTTCTATGAGATCCAAAGAAGAAGCACACGATTACAGATATTTTCCCGACCCTGATTTGAAGCCTCTAATCTTAACTATTAAAAGAATAGACGAACTTCGTAGTTCATCATTTCAGTCTTACAATAAAAAGCTAACTACTTATATTGTTGATTATAAATTATCCAAAGATGATTCTGAGATATTATTGTCCAACAAGGCTCTCTCAAAATTCTTTGATGATACCTTGCGCATCATTAAAGATCCTAAGCTAGCATGTAAATGGAGTATCTCGGAAATTATTAAGTACATAAATCTAGATAGCTTTGCTCTTGATGTAAAGAATTTTGCCAACTTTTTATTGGTTCTCAAGGAAGGGAAGATTAATAATAACTCCGGCAAGGAGCTTTTAGAGAAAATAAGCACCTCAAATGATGACATTGAGATTCTAATTGACTCCATGGATCTCAAACAAGAAAGTTCAGAAGATTTATTAGAAGAAGTCATTGAAGAAGTCTTACTAGAGAACCCTAACGAAAAACAAAGGCTGTTAGAGGGTGAAGATAAATTAATTAGCTTCTTTATGGGTCAAGTTATGAAAAAAACTAAGGGAAAAGGAAATCCTGGAATTATAATTGGAATAATCAAGAAAAAATTCAATATTAGCTGATTTCATTGTATAAGGCTTGAATCTTACTCATTATCTCATCTCTTACATTGTTAATCCTTTCCTTCGAGGGTTTTTTCTCTATATCATATCTAATAGGCTCACCAAATTTTAAAATAACATTGGCAGGTTTTATAAATTTAGTTTTTCTAGGGAAAGCTTCGAACGTGCCCTTAATTGCCAGAGGAATTATTGGAGAGCCAGATTTTAAAGCCATTATTGCAACACCGAGTTTTGCTTGACCCATCTTTCCGTCTCTAGATCTTTGACCTTCGGGAAATAGCCCACATAGATTATCTTTTTTTAGAAGTTTTATAACTTTAAGCAATGCAACTCTATCACTAGTGGCTCTTTTTACAGGTATGCAATTTCCAAGATCACAAAGAAACCTGAATAGAAAGTTTTTATTATAAACATCTTCAGCGGCTAAGAAATTTATCTTCCTTCTTGTATGAAAGGCTGTTATAGAATTAATTATTATTCCATCAAGATGAGATAAATGATTAGAGGCTATAACACCTCCTCCAACTTGTGGGATATTTTCAGGATTTATAACTTTTACCCTATGATATATTTTTAAGTAAATATTAACTATAAAAGTTAACCAGTATTTAAGCTGATATGATTTTAAATCACCCGAAGGATAGTAGCCTTTATAAAAAAAGTCATTGCTAATATTTACTAATAGATTCCTAACTGATTGAAGTTTCATGTTTTCTCAATAATTATTCTAATTGACTAAAACTATTAAAGGAAGTATTTTTAGTGTTTTAATGGATAAGAATTGTATTTTATACCTAGAAAATGGTGAAGTCTTTGAGGGATTTTCTTTTGGTTTTAATGGTGAAGCCTTAGGTGAAATTGTATTTAACACCTCTATGACAGGCTATCAAGAAATATTGACTGACCCGTCTTACCATTCACAAATTGTCTTAATGACTTATCCGCATATTGGTAATTATGGAATTAATGACTCAGATAACGAATCTGATTCTTGTTTTGCAAGAGGATTGATAGTTAGAGAGCACTGTAACTATCCTTCGAATTTTACTTCAAAGCAATCCTTAGATTCTTATCTCAAGCAAAATAAAGTTGTTGGAATATCAGGGATTGATACAAGAAAGTTAGTAAGGATTATTAGAGGAGATGGTGCTCAAAAATGTATAATTAGTAATGATAAAGACTTGATAAGGTTAAAAGATAAAATTAGCAAGTTCCCAGTAATGACTGGTAACGATTTGACTCTAAAAGCAACCTGCAAAGAAACTTATTTCGTTCCAGGTGAAGAAAATGCAAAAAAAGTTTTTGTTTATGATTTCGGGTGTAAAAGTAATATTATTCAGATTCTAAACAAGGAATTTGGCTTGAATCTTGTTGTAGGACCTTGCGATACTAGCCCAGATATAATTAGAAGTATTAATCCAGATGGGATACTTTTATCTAATGGTCCTGGTGACCCCGCCGCAGCAATTTATGCAATTAATAACATAAAAGAATTGATTGGTTATAAGCCAATATTTGGGATTTGCCTAGGGCACCAGCTTTTATCTATAGCGCTTGGTATGGAAACTTTCAAGTTAAAATTTGGTCATAGAGGTGGGAATCATCCTGTTATGGAAATGGAATCAAATAAAGTTGAGATTACCTCTCAAAATCACGGTTTTGCTGTTAGAAATAAAGAGATTGGTGACGTTGCTATAACCCATATAAATTTAAATGATATGACGGTTGAGGGAATAGAATCTAAAAAGAATAAGTGTTTTTCTGTTCAACACCATCCAGAAGCCTCCCCAGGCCCCCATGACTCAAAAAAATATTTTAAAAAATTTGTTGAGATTATCTAATGAATCCTATAGCACTCTTTATATTAAGCACGGAAAAATTTATTGACCCAGAAAAAGACACAAGTTATCTGCTGATGCTTGAGGCTCAACGAAGAGGATTAAATATTCTAGTTTGTGATCACAGAGGAATACACTTTACTTATAATAGAGAATCAAAAAAAATTAATATAGTTGCAGCTAAGGAAGCTAGAGCTGTTGAGGTTATAGAAAAAGAATCTGTAAAAGAATCAGTATTGATTAATTCAAGCTGGGCAATAGAATCTGGTCTAAATATTAAAAGCGAATCTGAATATCATATTCTAGAGGATTTTAGCCTAGCTGGTTCTTCTGTCATATTTATGAGATCTGATCCCCCCGTAGATGATGTTTATTTGGAGGCTTGTTCATATTTAGAATCTATAAAAAATGATGTGATGATAGTCAATAATCCTTCTGCTCTTATAAATTTGAATGAGAAGCTCTGTACCTTGAATTTTCCAAACCTTATTCCAAAAACTTTTATACTAAAAAATCCTACTAAGATAGAATTGGATAAATATGCAAAAAAGTTCTCAAATGGAGTTGTCATTAAGCCGTTAAATTTATGTGGAGGTGAAGGGGTTCAAAGGTATGATGGTGAAAGATTTAATTCTGTGGACTTAGTAGAAGATACATACATTGTGCAAGAATTCTTAAAAGACGTAGATAAAGGTGATAAAAGGATAATTATATTAAATGGAGAACCCTTGGGCGCTATACTTAGAATTGCAAAGGAAGGTAGCTTCATATGTAATTTTCATTCCGGCGGGAGACCTTCTCCTACGGAGATTACCAAAAGTGATTTGTATATTTGCAATCAAATTAAAGATTTTTTAATAGATAATCATATATATTTTGCAGGAATAGATATTATTGCTGGAAAGTTAACAGAAATTAATATTACTAGTCCTACTTGTGTTCAAGAAATTAATCGGGCTAATAACGTCAAATTAGAGGAAAATGTGTTAGATTTTATTCTTAGTAAAATCAACTAGCGTCTAAGGGGTTTTATATGATAGAGAAAAAAGAAGTATTAAAAATATCTAAGTTATCTAGACTTTCAATTGAAGAAAGTAAGATAGATAGTTTTCTGAAAAATTTTTCTGAAATTATAGAATATATCGACCTTCTTGATCAAGCTGATACTACAGAAATAAGTAAAGATGAAAAAATAGTTGAATATTCGTTTAGAGACGACTCTGTAATTGAAAAATTAAAAGTTGAGGATGTTGTAAAGAATTCAGCCAAAGTAGAAAATAATTTCTTTGCAGTTACAAAAGTTATAGATGAAGAGTAATGTTGAACTACTTACAATCGAATCTGTTGCAGAAGGTTTTAAGAATCAAGACTTCAAGCCGTCAGAAATTATGGAAGCCTTCCTTGAGAATATAAAAGTTAAACATGAATTGAATGTATACATTGATACTTATGTGGATGATGCAGTAACTAGAGCATCCGAATTCGATGATCTGTTTAAGCAGGGTAGGGAAGACCTTTCCCTATTGTCTGGAATACCCATCAGTTTAAAGGATATTTTCTTGGTTAAAGATAAAATATGTACTTGTGGGTCAAAAATGCTTTCAGATTATGTCTCTAATTATGATTCAACAGTTAAAACTAGATTGCACGATAAAGGTGCAATAATATTAGGTAAAACTAATATGGATGAATTTGCTATGGGTTCATCAACTGAAACATCTTACTTTGGACCAACATTAAACCCATGGGACCATAAAAGGGTTCCGGGAGGGTCTAGTGGAGGCTCTGCAGCATCTGTAGCTGGAAGATTAGCTGTAGCGTCAATTGGAACAGATACAGGTGGCTCAATTAGGCAACCTGCTTCGTTTTGCGGGATTGTTGGATTAAAGCCAACTTATGGAAGGGTGAGCAGATATGGGATGATAGCCTTCTCATCTTCCCTTGACCAAGCCGGCCCCCTCACACATAATGTGCACGACTCTGCTATATTGCTTGATGCACTTTCAGGATTCGACAATAGAGATGCAACATCTCTCAAACTAGCTCCTACTAAATGTTATGAAGCATTGAAGAAGAATGATTTTTCGCCAAGTGAATTTAAGATAGGAATTCCTTATGATTTATTGAATAAAGGACTAGACTCGGAAATCGAGGAAAATTTTACTCTTCTTATAGCAAAATTAAAGAAAATGGGTTTTCAAATAACAAATGTTTCCCTACCAAGTTCCAAATATGCTGTAGCAATTTACTATATAATTGCACCGTCCGAGGCTAGTTCTAATCTGTCGAGATATGATGGAATCAGATATGGATTCAATGAAAAAACAACATCAGAAACCTTAGATGAGTTTTATGTAAAGAATAGATCCGCTGGCTTTGGTGAAGAGGTGAAAAGAAGAATAATGTTGGGAACTTATGCCCTATCCTCAGGTTACTATGATGCTTATTATCTAAAGGCGATAAAAGTTAAAAGAATGATAGAAGAGGATTTTAACGAAGCATTTAAAGATGTAGATTGTATTTTGACTCCTACCTCTCCTGAATTACCTTTCAAATTAGGAGAAAAAAAAGATAACCCTTTAAGTATGTATCTTTCTGATATTCTCACTATACCTGCTAACCTTGCAGAACTACCTTCAATTTCTATACCTTTTGCAACATCATCATCTAATCTTCCTATTGGGGCTCAGCTGACTGCTAATAAGTTATGTGAGGAATCTCTTTTGAAAGTGTCCTCTATAGTAGAAAATGAAGTTGGGTTCAAGTCTAAGTTTCAACCCTAAAAGTTAACCCCAAATTTTTAAGGCTTCGGTATAAATAACTTTCTTACTTACTTTGCTCTGTTCTTTAATTATTTTTACACTTTGCTTTAGTGATAAACCCTCAGACTTTAGTGAAGTAAGTAAGCTAGATATTTCTATTAAGTCTAGACCTTCTTTCTTTTCGTCCTTGCTTTTAATAGTTAAAGTAAACTCCCCCTTTCTAAAGAATTCGTCGTTTAATAGAGTAATTATTTCATCTACCATTCCACGTCTTGTCCCTTCATTGATTTTTGATATTTCTTTCGTGACGGATAGGAAAGTATTTCTAAAGTCTTTATTTAAAATATCTAATAGCGTTATTAATTCTTTCGAATTTAGAAGAATTACTAGCGGAATATTTAGTTTAAGATTATCAAAAAGAATCTTTTGTATCTTGCTATTATTTTTTGGCAAGAAACCTAAAAATAGAAAATTGCTTATGTCCAAAGTGGTCAATATTAGTGCAGAGGTAATAGAGCTTGGTCCTGGAATAGAAATTGGTTCAATCTGGTTATCAACAAGTATCTTTATGATTTTATGACCAGGATCTGATATTAATGGAGTTCCAGCATCAGATATTAGAGAAACATCCCTTTTGTTTTGCAACTCTTTTATGACTTGTGGTGCTATTTTTTCACACTTATCATCATGATAAGATATTAAAAACGTGGGCTTTATCTCAAAATAATTTAAAAGTTTTAACGCACGTTCCTTCTTTTCACAAAGTATGATGTGGGAATTCTTTAGTATATCAATAGATCTACTTGAAAAATCTTTAAGATTGCCAATAGGTGTTGGAACTATATAAAAACTCATAATAAATCGGAGGGCCAGGGACTCGAACCCTGAAGTCCGTGAGGACGCCGGTTTTCAAGACCGGTGCATTGCCAATTCTGCCAGCCCTCCATTCTTGAACAGTATATACTATATGAATAATAGTTTTTTTCTATCAAAAATATTAATTATTATCATTTGATTTTGGTTATATATGTGTTAAATTTTCTGCTTATATTATGAGTAACGAAGAAAAAGTTGAAAAACCCATTGAGAAAGAACAAGACACTGTAATCACTATGAAGCAGCTTTTAGAAGCTGGCGTTCATTTTGGTCATCAATCGAGTCAATGGAACCCTGCAATGAAAGACTATATCTATGGTTCTAGGAATGGAATTCATATTATTGATTTACAGAAGACTTTGAAGTCCTTTTTAGTCGCATATGATTTCGTTAGAGATTTAACTGCAACCGGAAAAGATATACTTTTTGTTGGCACCAAGAAGCAAGCTCAAGAAATTATAGGCGAAGAAGCAATTAAATGTGACATGCCTTTTGTAAATTCAAGATGGTTAGGGGGAACTTTAACTAATTTTAATACAATAAGATCCAGAGTTGAATACATGCTTCAGTTAAAAAGATTGAAAGAAGACGGTGAATTTGAGAATCTACCCAAAAAAGAGCAAATTAGTTTAAATAGAGAGCTAACAAAGCTCGAATATCTATTAAATGGAATTGTAAACATGAGAAAAATGCCTGCTGCTCTTTTTGTAGTCGATACTAAAAAAGAAGATATAGCTATTAAAGAAGCAAGGAAGCTAGGAATACCTATCGTAGGGGTAGTGGATACAAATTCTAACCCTTCAGATGCCGACTTTATAATCCCTAGTAACGATGATGCTATAAGAGCGGTTAAGTTATGCGTAGAAAAGATGGCTGCTGCTACAAATGAGGGAAGACTTATATATTCACAGAAAATTAATTCTGGTCAGATTCAACCTGAAGAGGATTCCCAGGATGGGGTAATTGTTGAAAGAAAAGCTTTTGTTTTTAAAACTAATACACCAGAAAATGAACAAGAGTCAGTAGTTTATTCAGAAGACAAAGCCGAAGAAAAAGTGTAAAAATGGCGAACGAAATACTTCCAGAGCATGTCCGAGACGTAAGAGAAAAAACCAGTGCACCTTTGCTTGATTGTAAGAAGGCTTTACAAGAGTCTGAAGGCAACATAGCTAAAGCTATTGAAATACTAAAAATTAAAGGACTATCTAAAGTCGAGAAAAAAAGTGGAAGAAATACACCTGAGGGGCAAATTTTCTCATATATTCACGCGGGTGGAAAGATAGGTATCATTGTTGAGATTAATTGCGAGACAGATTTTGTTGCCAGAAATAGTGAGTTCCAAGATTTTGCTAAAGAAGTAGCTATGCAAATAGCCGCATCTGACCCAAAATTTGTTTCAAAAGATGATATGCCTGAGACATTTATTGAAGAAGAAAAAAAGATAATTTTGGCTCAACTAGAAGATTCAGGTAAAAAACCTGAGATTGTTGAGAAGATGGTTTTAGGTAAGCTTAATAAGATACTTGAGGAGTCTTGTTTATTGAATCAAGTATATATAAGAGACTCTAAACTTAAAGTAGAAGATTTGTTAAA
>JAQWMJ010000036.1:0-45619 GCA_029246845.1 Thermodesulfobacteriota bacterium | reverse complement strand
ATAATAAACAACAAAGAAGCCAAGCAGCTTCAAAATAACAATATTGTTAATTCTGCCATCAACAATAAGGTCTTTAAGGATAAAGTAAAAATTGTTAAATTAATTGAATCTATTGATCCATCTTATAGCTCTTCAATCTCTATTAAACTTTTACATGCAAATAACTTAATCGAAGAAGGTAAGTATGACGAGTCGCTCTTGGTACTAGATAGTATCAAACAAGTGGGTTCTACAATATCAACTGAGCTGACTTACTCTTTAAAAGCTAGAGCTTTAGCAAGCAAAGGATCTTGCAACGAAAGTCAGAAATTTTTTAATAATATTAGTAAATATAATTCTATAAAACAGATTTCATCTGCAGAAATTAAGGGTTGCGTGAATCAAAAAGGAGGTATTTAATGATTTATTTTATCTTAACTGGTTTAGTAGGTGGTTTTCTCAGTGGCTTTATGGGTATTGGGGGTGGACTAATAATGGTTCCATTTCTTATTTTTTTTGCCAAGTTTAATCAGCATTTAGCTCAAGGTACATCGCTTGCAGTTCTAACTATACCTGTTGTAGCGATTGGAGCTTTTAACTATTATCAAAATGGGAATGTTGACATCAAAGCTGCCTTGGCAATTGGATTATTCTTTTGCATTGGAATATTTTTTGGTTCTAAGATAGCTCAAACAGTATCTCCTGAGAATTTAAGAATATTCTTTGGTTTATTTATGGTGCTAGCAGGAATTAAACTAGTAATTAGCTAAATGTATATTTTGTACAAAAATTGATTAAATCTTCAACATGATCAAACCATTTTATCTCCTCATCTTTCCTGAGCCATGTCCTTTGCCTTTTTGCAAATTGCCTTGTTCGTATCTTTATCAATTCCACTGCCTGCTCTAATGAGACTTCAGAGTTGAGATATAAGCATATTTCTTTGTAACCAATAGAGTTAAATGGCTATATTTTCTTATTGTATCTTTTTTTTAATTCAACAACCTCCTGAACTAATCCATCCCTTATCATTTGATCTACCCTTTTGTTAATCATAGTATTAACACTTTCTCTATTTATCGATAATCCAACTTTTACATAATCAACATTTTGAATTTTTTGATTTGATTTCATCTTAAATACTTGGGAAACTCTTTGACCAGTTATATAGTTGATTTCAAGATACCTAATAATGCGTTGCTTATCATTAGAGCTAATCATAGCTGCACCCTCAGAATCTAATTCTTTTAATTTAGAGTATAGGTGATCAATCCCATAAAGCTCTAGTTCTTTCACTATGGACTTTCTAATATGATCATTCTTCGATATATCAAAAGTTAGACCCTCTATCAAGGATTTGATATAAAGCTGAGTACCTCCTACAACTATGAAATTATTTAAATTTGATTTATCAATTACTTCTCTACTTAGTTCCATGAATTTCCATGCATCAAATTCATCATCAGGATCGACTATATCTACTAAATGGTGCTTGGTTTTACTAAGAATTTCTTTTGTTGGTTTTGCTGTTCCGATATCAAAATATCTATATACAAGCATAGAATCCGCAGAAATTATTTCTGACGAAATTAAATCATTTAAATTTAAAGCTGTTAAGGATTTTCCGGTACATGTTGTACCTGTAAGAACTATTAATTTCTTCTTGTTATTCTCTGAAATTTTCAATGTCTTGATCGAGAGCCTCTTTTCTACTCAACCTAATCTTACCATCTCTTCCTTTCTCTAAGCACTTAACTAAGACTTCATCACCTTCGTTTAAAATATCAGTTACTTTTCCAACTCTTTCTTTGGCGAGTTCAGACACATGAATCAGACCGTCCATGGTAGGACTTAAGCCAACAATTGCGCCAAAATCTAGAACTCTTTTCACGGTACCTATATAGTACTCACCTACATCTATATCTCTGACGATATATGCAATATCCTTGAGCGCGCCTTTTGCATCATCTTCGTTGACAGCTATAACATTAACTCTTCCCGTATCATCCACATCTATTTTAACGTTGTTATCTTCTATAAGTTTCCTAATATTTTTTCCGCCAGAACCTATTATGTCCTTAATCTTTGCAGGGTCCACCATTATTGTAGTGATTCTTGGAGCAAATGGAGAGATGTTATCTTTCTGAGATGAAATGGTTTGAGCCATTTCTGACAATATATGATTCCTTCCCTTTTTTGCCTGCTCTAAAGCTTCCGTCATTATATCTTTACTTATACCTTTGATTTTAATATCCATTTGCAAAGCTGTAATACCTTCAGAGGTTCCACATACTTTAAAATCCATATCTCCCAAGTGATCTTCGTCACCTAGAATATCTGAGAGGATTATATACTCGTCTCCCTCTTTTATTAGACCCATAGCAATTCCAGCAACAGGAGCTTTAACAGGAACACCTGCATCCATTAATGAGAGTGAGGAGCCACAAACAGTAGCCATAGAGGATGATCCATTTGACTCAAGAACATCTGAGACAATCCTAATTGTATAGGGGAAGTCCTCAGCTCCGGGAAGAACTGCCTTAACTGCTCTTTTGGCTAACTCACCATGACCAATTTCTCTTCTTCCAGTGCCAAGTCTCATTGAAACTTCACCAACACTAAATGGTGGGAAGTTGTAATGAAGCATAAATGGTTTTTTTTCTTCACCAATTAACGAGTCAACTCTTTGTTGATCTTCTTTGCTTCCTAAAGTAACTGCCACAAGTGCTTGAGTTTCGCCTCTAGTGAAAACAGCTGAGCCATGTGCTCTTGGTAAAAGGGTAATTTCAGATGATATATCTCTGATATCTTCAAATCCTCTACCATCAATCCTGGTCTTCTTACTTATCATCATATTTCTAATTGAATTCTTTCTTATTTTGTCAAAAATTGACTTAACTTCTTTTTCATCAAAATTATCATCATTTTCAAGTTTTAGAATAGCTGAAGAATATATTTCCTTAAATCTGGAACTACGTTCTTGCTTAGATTTAATGGTTGCTGCCTCGCCTATATCGTTGGCAACTATACCGTCAACAGAAGAAACCAAAGTTTCATCAACTTTTTTCTCAATAAATTCTCTTTTAGTTAAGTTTTCAGGTGTTAACTTCTTTTGAAATTCGATTAATTTCTTGATTTGTTCATGCCCATACATAAGCGCATTAATTATGTCATCTTCAGGTGCAACATCAGCACCGCCCTCAACCATCAATATGGCATCTGAGCTACCTGCAACTATAAAGTTTAAATCAGCATTTTCTATTTCTTCATAACTTGGGTTGCAAATAAGTTTTCCGTCCACTCTTCCTACTCTAACAGCTGCTATAGGATCATCCCATGGTATATCAGAAACAGTTAAAGCAGCAGAAGCCGCCGTTAAAGCTAGCACATCGGGTGGGTTTACATCATCAGCAGAATATACTGAGATTATAATTTGAGTTGGAAAATTGTAATCCTTAGGAAACATAGGTCTTAAGGGTCTGTCTATCAATCTACATATAAGAGTTTCAGCTTCAGTTGGCCTACCTTCTCGTTTAAAAAAGCCACCGGGTATTTTTCCTGCAGCAAAGGCTTTTTCTTGATAGTTAACAGTAAGCGGAAGAAAATCTCCATCAACTGCATCATGAGAACTTACAACAGTGGCAAGTACTTGTGTATCTCCAATTTGTGCAAATACTGATCCATCTGCCTGTTTAGCAAGTTTTCCAGTTTCAAAAGTAAAATCTTTACCTTCTATATTTTCAGTTATTTTTTTATAATTTGTCATTAAATGTTATTTTCTTAAACCTAGCTTATTTAACAAGTCTAAATACTGACTATTATTTTTATTTTTAATATACTTAAGTAACTTCCTTCTTTTGTCTATGAGAAGCAAAAGACCTCTTCTTGAAGAAACATCTTTTTTCATAACTTGAATATGCTTAGTAAGAACCTCTATTCTTTTTGTTAGTATAGAAATCTGAACTGCTGTTGAGCCAGTATCCTTGGGATTACTCCCGAATTCAGATATTATCTCTTGTTTGTTAATCGTCAAAACAACCTCTTTAATTTTTAATAGCTTAATAATTAATGAATAATTCAATAAAATCAAGTAAGTTTAATCTTTTTTACTAAAAAACTTTATTTCAGAGGAAACATATTCCTTATTATTATTAAATTTATTAGTAGTTATAAGGATAGGAGTGTCACTGTTTACCATTACAATAAATGGATTTTGAATCTTCTTATCGATTAATTCTTGCAAATCTACTTTTTTATAATTCTTCTGCTTTGATATTTTATCAACATCATTATTGTCAATTTCTATGAACGGAAATAGTTTACTCAGAGAAAAAAAGCTGGGTTTCTTGCCATCTAAAATAGAATAATAATCATTGGAATCTTCAATTTTAAACTTACCAGTTTCTAACCGTTCTAACTTAGAGACAGTTGAAAATGAGCCAACATGCTGGCCTATATCTCTAGCTAGAGCTCTAATATAAGTTCCCTTAGATGACTTAACGATTAGATTTACAATAGAAATTCCTGAATTGATTACTTCTATATCTTTAATGATCGACTTTTTCTTTGGTAAATCTACGCTTCTTCCTTGTCTTGCATATTTATACGATGGTACTCCTTTGATTTTGATGGCAGAAAAGCTTGGAGGAGTATAATCGTAATCTCCAATAAAATTTTTCACAACATCAAGAAAATCAATATGCGAATAATCTTTAACCTTCGAAGTACGTAAAATCTGTCCAGAGATATCTAAGGTATCTGTCTCAATACCGAATAAAATTTTTACTTTATACTTCTTTGTTGATTCATCAATAAATGGAATAATTTTTGTCATATCATCAAAATAGACTACAAGAGCACCAGTAGCCAATGGATCCAATGTTCCTGAATGGCCAGCCTTAGACGCTCCAAAATATTTTTTTAATTTGTTAACAACATACGAAGATGTTAATCCATAAGGTTTATCAACTATGATAATTTCATTCATTTTTTTAGGGTTTCTATTATTTTATCAATCAAATTTTCTAGCTTTCCATGAAATGAAAATCCAGATGCATTTTTATGTCCCCCACCACCAAAGGTTCCAGCAAAGATAGAAAGGTCTATGTAATTATTAGTTCTAGTACTTATCTTCCACTTCTCATCTCCGATTTCTCTTATAAAAATTCCTATCTCAACATCATCGTAAAAGATTAATCCGTTTGATATACCTTCCGAATCTTCCTTTGAAGTTGCAGTATCTGAATAAAAGTCATTTGTTGCGTAACAAATTGCTAATTTTAAATCTTCTACGAACAACAAAGTAGAATGAATCTTATTTCTTAGCTTCAATTTTTTGATATTTCCTAATTTAAAAATGTTCTGATTAATTAGTTGCAAATCTGCACCCAATTGAAACAAATTTGAGGAAACTTTAAAAGATTCAATGTTTGAATTTGAATTCTTAAACGAAGAAGTATCAGTAATTATTGTTGTAAGTAAGCATGTTGCAGTTTTTGTGTCTATTTTTTTTTCAAATTTTGATAAAATCCTATAAATTATAATTCCAGTTGAGGAAGCAGAGGTATCTATCATAAAATGACCTGATTCTATCTTGTTGTTTTCATGATGATCTAAAACTATAAGAGTCTGATTTTTTTCATAAATTTTATTTTTAAGATGTTCCATCATTTGGTCACCCGATCTTTCAAAATCATTAAAATCTAGAGCGATATACAAATCTATATCATTAGGAATAGTCTCTAGTGAATTATGAAAGTTTTTTATAGATAAAAAACTCAAGTATTCGGGTACTTTATGCTTATTGTAGACATGGGATTCTATGTTATATAATTCTAGATAACTGGCTAAACCAAAAGAAGAGCCTATTGCGTCACCATCTGGATTGTAGTGGCTAATTATTAGAACCTTCTTTTTGCTTAAAATTAATAACTTTAATTCTTCAATAGTAGCGTTATTCATTTAAAAATCTATCTTTTGGCTAATTTTATCAAAGGTAAAAATTTCGACAATATCTCCCTGCTTAATATCATCATCGTTGTCAAAACCTATACCGCATTCAAAACCATTGGCAACTTCTTTTACATCATCTTTGAATCTTTTAAGAGAATTAAGTTCAGACTCAAACATCACCTCGCCTTCTCGTTGAATCCTTATATTAGATCCTCGTATGGCTTTACCGTCAGTTATCATACAGCCTGCAACTCTTCCCTGTTTTGTAAGATTAAATATTTCTTTTATTTCAGCATGACCAAGAACTCTTTCTTCTAAAATTGGATCTAGGAGGCCTTCTAGTAATTCCTTAATCCTGTCTAAAATTTCATATATTATTTTAAAGGTTTCACATCTTACAGAAGATTTATCTAAAAGTGATTTCACTTTTGGTTCCATATCAGTTCCAAAGCTTAATATGATTGACCCAGTTGATTCGGCAAGGACAAAGTCCGATTCATTGATATTTCCAACAGCGCTATGAACTAATTTTGCCTTACACTTTGATGATTCAAAATTAAATAGAGCTGAAACTAACGCGTCTAGTGATCCTTGGGTGTCAGCTTTAATAATAATAGGTAACTCTTTTATAGCGCCTAATAGAAGATCAGAGTTAATAAAATCTAAATCGACAGTATGCTTACTGAAGGTTGCTTCTTCTTGGATTGTATCCTGTCTATTCTTTATAACTTCTTTTGCTATCTTTTCGTTTTTTACAATATGATACTGAAGTCCTGCATCAGGCACTGTGTTTAAACCTAAAATTTCTATTGGCATAGAAGGCCCTGATACTTTAAGTTGCTCACCTTTATCATTGATTAGCGCCCTGACTTTTCCTGAACTTGTCCCACAAAGAATAGTATCTCCCCGCTGAATCTTACCTTCTTTGGGTATTATTGTCGCAACTACACCTCGGCCTTTATCAAGGAAAGATTCTAAAACATACCCAGAAGATAAGATTTCAGAATTAGCTTTTAGCTCCATTACTTCAGCTTGCAGACTTATAAGCTCTAGAAGCTCATCAATCCCATCACCATTAAGAGCAGAAACGCCAACGAAAGTAGTATCCCCTCCCCAATCCTCTGGAGATAGTCCGTGCTCAGATAATTTGGTCTTAACTACATCGATATTAGAATCAGGTTTGTCAATTTTATTTATTGCGACAATTATAGGAACATTTGCAGACTTAGCATGGTTGATTGCTTCAATTGTCTGCGGCATTACACCATCATCTGCAGCGACAACTAATATTACAATATCAGTAAGACTCGCTCCTCGTGATCTCATTGATGAAAAGGCCGAATGTCCTGGAGTATCTATAAAAACTAAATCTCTACCGTTAAAATCAACACTGTAAGCACCTATTGACTGGGTTATTCCACCATACTCCTTGTCGGCAACTTTGGACTTTCTAATATAATCAAGGAGTGATGTTTTACCGTGGTCAACATGCCCCATTACTGTAATAATTGGAGGCCTAACCTTAATATCAGAATCTCTTCTAATAACACCTTCATTTAAAACAGATTTCTCATTATAAGAGTCTACCTCTACATCATAATTAAATTCTGAAGCAATTATTGTTGCTTCATCTGAGTCAATCTCATCTTTAAAAGTTACAGTCAGACCTAAGGCAGAAGCTTTCTTTATTACTTCATTTATTTTAACTTTAAGCTTGCTTGCAAGAAGAGTAACTAAAATCTTTTCTTGAATCTTTATTTTATTTGTTTTCTTTTTGGAATTTCCTTCATCTTTTTCTAAACTATCTTCTGAGAGTTCAGATGATTGAGAATCTTTTGAATTTCTATTTTTCTTAGGGAAATTATTTGAAACTAAAAATTCTTTTCTGGTTCCTGGAAGCTTTGCTTTTACAGCGCTTTTAAGAGCATCCATTGCATCATCATCCATTATTACTTCATTAGAAACTTTTATTTTTGATTTCTTTTTTGGTTTCAACTTATCAGAGTCTTTCTTTTTGTTTGCGTTAAAACTTGGCGGTGAACTCGGTGTTTGGCTCTCTTTTTTCTCTGGTTGATTTGGAGCCTTACTAGAGCTACCCTCGGCCCTTACAGATGGCTCTTCAGCCTTAGTAATACTCTCATCTTTCAATTCGTCTTCTTTGATTTCTTCAACTAAATTTTTAGCATCAATTTTTTGATTTTCAACTTCTGCTTTAACTTCCTCATCTTTAGGCTCTTCTTTTATGATAGCCTTCTTTCTTCTTATAGTTACCTTTGCTCCACTTCGTTTAACAGTATCTCTTTCAGATGTCTTAGTCACAATTTTAGATTTTGCGAATGAATTTTTAATTCTCACAACATCTTCATCTTCGATACTACTTGAAGCACTCCTTGCAATGATAGAAAGATCTTTACATTTAGACAATATATCTTTGATTTCAACAGAAACTTCTAATGCCAACTCTTTAACTTTCATTTTAGTTTTTTTCATAAATTATACTTCTTCCTTTTCCTCAGTTATGTCTTCGACAGGAGCATTCCTTATCTTCTCTTGTAAAGCTGTTCTTGCAGAAATCTGAATTTTCTCCACATCTTCTTTATCTGTAATTCCTGAAGATTTTTGTATTGCATCCACTTCACCAAAAGCAACATCTTCTAATGTATGAAATCCTCCAGCAAATAAGAGGTTTGCATTAACTTCGGAAACTTTAGGAAGTGTTAATAAAAGCTTAACTACCCCTTGCTGTTCTTCTCTAAGCTGTATATCAGTCTTGATAGTTATATCCCATCCTAATAAATCAGATGCAAGTCTAACATTCTGTCCTTTCCTTCCAATTGTTAAAGAGAACTGATCTTCATCAACAATTACTTCCATTGCTTTTGAAACATCATCCATAATTACTTTATTCACTCTAGCGGGCGACAATGAATTACATGCATATCTCGCAACATCGACTGACCATGGAACTATATCAATCTTTTCACCTTTCAGTTCTTGGATTATATTTTGAACTCTAGATCCTCTCATTCCTACACAAGCACCAACTGGGTCAATATCTTGATCAGAAGAAGAAACAGCAATTTTAGTTCTACCACCTGGATCTCTAGAAATGCCCATTATTTGAACAATTCCTTCCCCAATCTCAGGTACTTCTGCTTTAAAAAGTGACTCTACAAAATTTTTATGTGCCCTGGATATTATGAGCTTAGTTCCCCTCTTATCTTCTTCAATATTCAATAGAACCGCTCTGAGTCTATCCTTTGGTTGAAAATATTCTCTTGGAACCTGTTGTTCATAAGGAATTATTGCCTCAGTCCTTCCTATGTCTACAATTATAGTACCCTTAGAAATTCTTCTAACTATCCCATTAACAAGTTCTCCTTCTCGAGATTTAAACTCCTCATATATAACTTTCGCTTCAGCCTCTTTTAATTTCTGTATAATCTTTTGCCTAGCGTTTTGAATCGCAATCCTTGTATAACTAGGGTCTAACTTTATACCTATTTCTTCTCCTAATTGTATTTCTGGATCAAGCTTCCTTGCCTCTTCGATAGATATTTCCATATCCTCATCAAACAAGTCATCAACAACTTTCTTGAATTCAAAAAGCTCTATATCGTTGTACTCATTAAACTGACATTCTAATTCTTTATATCTTGAATCAGTCTTAAGTAATTTATGTGCAGCAGAAACAACAGACTCATTAACGGCCTCCAAAATTATTTCTTTTTCAATCCCTTTGTCTTTAGAAACTGAATCAATTACTCTTGCTAGTTCTTCATTCATTTTTATCCTCTATAAATTTAAATTAGCTTTCAAAATATTTTCGTAATTAATAACAAATATTTTTCCACTATCATTAATACTTATCTTATCTCCAATTACGTCCTCGATTGTACCAACAAACACTTTCTTTGAACTAAGTGTGTCGATACTTGAAAGTTTAACCTTAACCTTCCTTCCCTTGAATCTTACATAGTCAGATAAAACTTTCAAAGGTCTTTTTGGTCCAGGTGAAGAAACCTCGAGTGTATAGCTAGAGTCTATCAAATCATCTAGACCCCCAGCTTCGTGAATCAATTCATTAAAATCAATACAATCATCTAAAGTAACACCACCATCTTTATCTATAAAAATGACAAGTTTAGCAGAATTAGAAGTCTTTGAGTGTTCAATATCAACCAAATCGAATTCACTAGTCGAACATATAATTTTAATAAAAGAAGTAACTTTTTCTAAACTCGCTTTTTCCAAAAAATACCTTCAAACAAAAGAAGCGGGACAAGCCCGCTTCAAAAAAACATTAATTATCCTCAGATAACAAAAAAAGCATAACATTTCCGATGTATTATGCAATCTCTCCAATATGTGCAAGTTCCATTTTTTTAAGTATTTTAATTTTATCCCTCACTAGTCCAGCTTCTTCAAACTTTAGCTCTTCAGACAATAATCTCATTTCTTTTCTTAGTTTTTCTATTTCCTTCGAAATCTTATGAGGGGGAATATTTAAGTCATCAGGGAGAATTTCTTGATTATAGTCAATATTATATATTGATGAAATATTAGAATCTTTTTCCTTAATAATTGACTTAGGGCTGATATTATTTTTCTTATTATATTCAGATTGAAGAGTTCTTCGCCTATTTGACTCTTTCATTGCAGCTTGCATTGAATTAGTTATTTCATCTGCATACATAATTACTTTTCCATGAATGTTCCTAGCAGCTCTTCCAAAAGTCTGAATAAGTGAAGTTTGGGACCTAAGATATCCTTCTTTATCTGCGTCTAATATTCCAACTAAAGAAACTTCAGGTAAATCTAACCCTTCTCTAAGTAAATTTATTCCGACTAGAACATCAAATTCATCATTTCTAAGTTTCTTAAGAATCTCTACTCTCTCCAATGTCTTTATGTCAGAATGCATATATTCAATTCTTACACCTTTACCTTTAAAAAATGAACTAATTTCTTCTGCCATTTTCTTTGTAAGAGTCGTTACTAAGATCTTTTCATTATTTTCAATAGTTTTATTAATCTCTAAAAATAAATCATCAATCTGATTTTTTGCTGGTCTTACTTCTATAACTGGGTCAATAAGACCGGTGGGACGAATAATTTGCTCAACAATATGTTTCTTACTTTTAATTTTTTCATATTCTGCCGGTGTTGCGGAAACATATATTATTTGATTAATCTTTTTTTCAAATTCTTCTATGTTAAGTGGCCTGTTGTCTAATGCAGAAGGTAATCTAAATCCATGGTCTACTAAGGTCTGTTTTCTGCTCCTATCTCCAGCATACATACCTCTTATCTGAGGCACAGTCTGATGACTTTCATCTACAACTAAAAGAAAATCATCAGGGAAGTAGTCTATAAGAGTACATGGAGGCTCCCCCTTAGATCTTTGATCTAAGTGTCGTGAATAATTTTCAACACCTGGGCAAAATCCCATAATTTCCATTAGCTCTAAATCCTTTGCTGTTCTTTCTTGAATTCTTTTCATTTCATCTAACTTGCCTTGACTCCTAAGAGAGCCGACCTGTTCTTTCAGTTCTTTTTCTATGGATTTGATAGCTTTCTCTGTGGTCATCTTTTCAACTACATAGTGGCTACTTGGAAAAATAATTATGCTATCTAGCTCCTCAATAATCTCCCCATTAAGAGGATCAATCTCATATAAGTCTGAAATCAAATTTTCCTCAAATCTTACTTTTACGGCTTTATCTTCATAATTAGAAGGGATGATATCAACATTATTTCCAATCGCCCGAAAACTCCCCCTGGTTAATTCAAACCTGGAACGTGTATACTGAACTTTGACCAAATCAGAGAGCAAATCCTCTCTATTGAGACTATCTTTGGTCTTTAATTCAATTGCCATATTAAAATAATCTTTTGGTGACCCTATTCCATAGATACATGAAACACTAGAAACTATAATAACGTCTCTTCTGTTAAAAAGTGCACTTGTGGCTGCATGCCTAAGTTGGTCAATATGGTCATTAATCTGTGAATCTTTAGCAATATAAGTATTAGATGAAGGTATATATGCTTCAGGTTGATAATAATCGTAATAGCTAACAAAATAATGGACAGCATTGTTTGGGAAAATTTGCCTGAATTCTTCATATAATTGAGCAGCCAATGTCTTGTTATGAGCCATTACAACAGTAGGTCTGTTAATATTTTCTATTACATTTGCAATTGTAAAAGTTTTACCACTCCCTGTCACACCGAGTAAAGTTTGTTCTTTAACTCCATGTTTTAAATTCTTGGTTAATTTCGAGATTGCTTCTGGCTGATCACCATTGGGCTTAAATGGTGTCTCAATTTTAAAGTCTTTACTCATTTCATAATTGTAACTGATATAAATCAATTGACTTTTTGGTGGTTTTTGGTTTTCTTTCTATTAATGAAAAGTTGTGTATATCTTGTAGGCGCTGGTCCAGGAGATCCGGGACTATTAACAGTGAGAGGTTTAGAATTAATAAAAGAAGCAGATGTTATTGTTTACGATTACTTAAGCAATCCCTACTTTCTTACACTGGCAAAAAAGGACTGTAAACTTATAAACGCAGGCAAGAGGCTAGGATTTAAGGCATTAAGTCAAAAACAAACTAATAAGAAACTTATCCTACTAGCAAAAATGGGATATAAAAAGATAGTCAGATTGAAAGGTGGAGACCCTTTTTTATTTGGGCGTGGTGGAGAGGAAGCAGAAGAGCTTAAAAAGAATAAGATTGATTTTGAAGTAGTCCCGGGAGTTACATCTGCAATCGCAGTTCCAGCATATGCAGGTATACCTGTGACGCATAGAGAACTAACAAGTACTTTAGCAATTGTTACAGGTCACGAAGATCCTGAAAAAGATAAGTCTTCAATTGATTGGGTTGCACTGTCAAAAATGAAATCAATTATTTTTTTAATGGGAACAAAAAATCTCAAAAAAAATATTAATCGCTTAATTCAAAATGGTATGTCTAAAAAAACTCCTATTGCAGCAATAAACTGGGGTACATATTCAAACCAGAAAACTGTAGTTGGAAACTTTGAGAATATTTTTGAGTTAATTAAAATTAATAATATTAAGTCACCTTCAATAATAATAATTGGGGCCATCTGCAAAATGAGATCAAAGCTAAATTGGTTTGAAAAGAAACCTTTATTTGGAAAAAATATTATTGTCACGAGGGCAAGGAAGAACGCAAGTGTATTAACAAAACAAATAACCGAACTGGGTGGAAACCCTATAGAGATACCAACAATAGAAATAAAACCTAGACCTTCAAATCTTATCAAGCTAAATCTAAAAGATATTAATAGCTACGAATGGCTTGTTTTTACAAGTGTTAATGGCGTTGAGATATTTTTTAATGAATTTATTAAATCACATACCGATATAAGGAAACTTGGTGATTTAAAGATAGCTGTTATTGGTTCCGAGACCGGAAGAGCCGTGAAGAAGTTAAACTTAAAAGTTGATCTAACTCCAAATGTATTCACAGCGGAGGGGCTGTTAGGCTCCTTTAAAAAATTAAAGGTCAATAAATCTAAAATATTTATTCCAAGAGCATCCATTGCAAGGGATACTCTGGTTGAGGGGTTAAAGAAAACTGGTAACACTGTTAAGGAACTTAAAATCTACGATACTGTACTGCCTTCAAATCAAGATAAAAAAGATATTCAGGCTAAGATGAACGGAGTGGAAATAGATTTTATAACTTTTACGAGCTCCTCAACAGTTGACAACTTCTTTAAATACATAACCCCAAAGAAAGCAAAACTAAGTAGGAAAACTAAGTTCGTAGCTATAGGTCCCATAACTGCTAAAAGACTTCTCACATATGGAATTAAAGCACATCTGGTATGCAAGAAATTCACTATTGATAATCTTCTAGGTGAAATTGTAAAATATAATGAAAAATGAACAGATTCTTTATAGATAAAAAAATTAAAAAAGACCAAGAAATAAGAGTTGAAGGCGAGAACTTTCATCACTGCATTGTAGTCTTAAAACATAGAGTCGATGATGATATATTAATTTTTGATATAGATGAAAATGAATTTTTCTGCAAGATACTTGAGATAAAAAAAACTTTCATGCTTGTACAAGTCCAATACCTACGTCCCAAAAAAAATACAAATGAGCCAAACATTAAGGTCTATCAATCTATTCCGAAGGGTAAATCTATAGAAGATATTATAGAAAAGTCTGTTGAACTTGGAGTAAAAGAATTTATTCCTATTATATCTGCGAGGACTATAAAAAGGTCAAAAGAAATAAAAAAAAGATGGCTTGAGATAATTAAGACAGCAACAAAACAATGTGGAAGAACTGATATAATGAAGATTTCCGAACCTATCGTCTATCAAGATATATTTAGTAAAAATAATTCAGCTTTAAAAATTATTTTTTATGAAAATAGCAAAAACAAAATAACTAAGAAACTTTTTGCACCCATCAAAGACGTCTCAATAATAATTGGGCCAGAAGGAGGATTCACTGAAGATGAAGTAACATTAGCAAATGAAAATGAATTTATAGACTTATCGCTGGGTGATACTGTCTTAAGATCGAGTACAGCTCTTATTTTAGGTATTGGTATTACAAAGTTAATCTGTAGCTCCTAACTATTAATCCTGAAGTTTAATTAATCACAAAGATCAATATAGCAACAAATAGGAGCACCAATAAAGCTTTCCCAACCAACCCACTACCCAAAGATGATAGAGGTTGCATGGATTTATCATACTTTTTAAGGTACTCAGCTTTTGAACTTTGTTTTTTTCTCTTCATAATAACTTCCTCGTTTTACCAAATGATAATATATAAAAATATCATTGTCAAAGTTTTTCACTAATTTTATATTAAAACCTTGACATTAGGCTCAATAAAATAGGTTATAAAATATATAAGCACTGATATCATAATATTAACTTTAGCAAGTCATTATTAATCTTGCTTCTTGTATAATATCAGAGCTGTTTCATTCCATCCGTCATGATAATTATCCATCAAAGGTACAATTTCAATTTCATTATAGCTCATATCTAGAACATCAGGGATATCTTTAGTCCAATATGAGAGTTTTGCATGAAGCAAAGAAGGATCTTTTTCAAAAAAAAATCCAATCTGCTTGTCGACTTGCAATATAATCCAGAACCTCTTGTCCTTGATTCGCTTGCATAATATGATATGAGTTAGCAATAGTTGTAGACATAAAAAAAATTTGTCATTCTTCTAAGTTTTTTTAAATCTTTTATATAAAAATATTCCTAACATAAAGAGTATAAATATAATCCCTATCACACTCTTTGTATTAATGAAAAGATCATATTTTCTAAATGTTAGCTTTATCTCTTGACCTTTGGTTATGTCACTAATGGAATAAGTACTATACTGATCATCTTCTAACTCTTTTATACCTGCTTCTTTTCTAATATATTCTAGTCCGTCTAAAGTGAAAGATAATTTATTTTCTGGAACAATTATAGTCAGGCTTGATATATCATTTAAAAAAACCTTGGAGATAGTAGTGGAGAAGAAGTTTAATTGCTTTGCGTAAGTTAAAACGATTCTTCTGTTTCCAGGTGGCATAGGGAGTGTATCAACAACATTTTCCTGAGAAACTATAAATGTTTCCTTACTTCTATGAGGAAAGCCTAAATTTTCAATTCCAGGGAACAAGGCATATGAATTTATTTTTCTGATTTTCTCAGAAAAGTTATTAGTCCCTACAAATATATTTCTAGATTGGTTCTCAACATTTATAATTTCAGCAATAACTATAGACTCAGAATCTTCGTCATAGCTAATTATTAAATGTGATGAGTTGACCTTTAAATTCTTAATCTTTTGTGTTGAATCATAAACAATTAAATCAACAGATTTATTATTTTCTCTAGGTAAGAAATAGAATTTATCTGTAGAGTACTCTATTCCATCATAAAAAATTTTTATTCTATAGGCTATATTCCCAATTAAATTATTAAAAATAAAATTCCCATTATTTGTAATTTGTTTTTCAGTATTCTTTACCTTGTCTGCCATTACGAATTCAAGCTGAACTTCTTGGGAGTCTAAAAGTTTATTTTCACTAAAATTCTTAATGGTTCCTGATATTTTTACTCTAGAATTTTTTCTAACCAGGCCCTTTGTTCTTTTTAAATATTCCAGAAGCCTTTTTGCTTCAGAACTGTCTACATTCATATAAGGCATAGGTGGATAACCATCATTAATTGGCATTTTAGAATACTTTTTGTAAATTGCTTGAGGGTTCTCAATCCATTGGAGTATATCCTCTTCAGAGTACTTGCTTAGTGCATCATATAAGTCTGGTCCAACAAACTTTCCTCGACCAACAACATGACAAGTAATACATCTTTTTTCCACAAAAAGGTTCTCTAAGGAGTTGAGGTCCTCTTCTATGCTTATTGCAGTAAAAGGAGCCAAATATAGCAGAAGGAAAAGGATAAATCTCATAGATTTAATCCTCCCAATCTACTTTTTTAATTTCTGAGTTTAATTGAATTAATGGATAAAAAACATAGATAAGAGATATTATGGTTATTAAAATAGTTGATACTGTTTCTAACATTATTTTTTCCTCTTCATTATGATAACTATTCCACCAAATATTGATATTAAACTTCCAATCCATAAAAGTGATACCCATGGATTAATGTACATTTTAAAGTTAAATCTTCCATCCTCTAGTTCATCTATTAGAATAATATAGTAATCCTTTCTCAAGGTATTATAGATCGCCACTTCAGTCTCTTTGTTAATACTTCTATTTCCTTCATATTTGTATATGTTTTGCTCAGGAAATAAAGTAAAGGCTTTACCTTGATCAAAAAGTATCAATTTGGCACCCAAAATACTTTTTGCCTCACTTTCCTTTCTATAAGTGTCGACTAACTCAATTTTATACTTGCTAATTACAGAGCTCTCACCTTTTGATAATATAAAATCTGATTTAGTTCCATAAACAGAAGACAAAGTAATGCCCACAATAAGTAGGATAATCCCGAAGTGTATTAAGAAGGCACAATATCGTCTTGATTTCTTATCTAGTATTTCATTAAACCTTAACCCTCTAGAAAGTTGCATCTTAAAATCAATAAATAAATCCTGGAGAATAACAATTGTTACAAAAGAAGAAAGAAATAATACTAATAGGACTTTGATGCTGCTAAATATAAAGCCAAACAAAATAGTGAGCGCTGCTGAAACCAATATTGGTTTAAGGATATAATTTAAAAGAGTAATTAATTTAGCACTTTTCCATGGAATTATTGGTGCTACAGACATTAAAGACATCAAAAGTAATACATTAGGAAAATTCACAAGATCATAAAAAGTAGGTCCAACAAGTATCTTCTCTCCGGTAATTGCCTCGGAAATAATAGGAAAAACCGTTCCTAGGAAAACTGTCAGGGTTATTATTAGAAAGAATATATTATTAAAAATTAAGAAGTTTTCTTTTGATAAAAGAGAAACAATATCCTCTTCAGACGAAATAATTTTTTTATTTTTCTGATACATAAATAGTGAAAATAAAACGATAAAGATAATAAATACAATAAAATAAGGTCCAATACTGGATTGAGCAAAGGAATGTACTGACGATATCAAGCCACTTCTAGTAATGAATGTTCCAAAGATTGAAAGAAAAAATGCAAGAAAAATAAGACATATATTCCATCTTCTCAATAAACTTCGCATTTCTTGAGCCATTGATGAATGTAGAAAAGCAGTTAAAGCTAACCATGGCATTAGAGCGACATTCTCAACAGGGTCCCATGCCCAATATCCACCCCACCCTAATTCTAGGTAAGCCCACCTAGAGCCAAGTAAGAGTCCAGTAGAAAGAAAAATCCAACTAAAATAAGTCCATTTTTTAGACCTAGTAACCCAATTATCAGTTTTATCTTTCGACAATATAGAGCCAAGGGCAAATGCAAATGGAATAGTTAAGGCTATGTATCCAACGTATAGGGTCAGTGGATGAATAGCCATATAAAAATTTTGCAATATAGGGTTCAGGCCTCTACCATTAAGAGGAACATCCTTTAAAACTTCAAAAGGACTCTCTATAAAGACTATTAAAAAAACAAAGAAAGTTAGAATAAAAAGCGTAATACCTTGAGTTGAACATAAGAGAGTCTTATAAGGCTTGCTGTATTTAAGAACCAAAGTATAAGTTGAAAGTATCCAAGACCACAATAGAAGTGATCCCTCTTGTCCTGCCCACAACGAAGCAATAGAATAAATAAAAGATAAATCGTTACTCACATTTTTGGCTACATATGCATTAGAGTAATCCTTGGTTGCCAAGAGATAGATCAATAAAAAGACTCCTGAAGTTAGAAGGGAAAAAATTACGACTATTGAACGCTCGCCAACTACCACAAGAGCATCATCCTTCTTTAGTGCGCCTAGAGAGAAAGATCCTAGGCCTACAAGACCACATAGAAAGGAAATAAAAAGTACTGTTTCTCCAATATTATTTAGCAAGGCTTACCTTGTTGTTTAATACAGGTTCGTCCTCATATTTTGTGGGACATTTAGCAAAAAGTTTATTTGCAATAAATGTTTTGTTTACCAAACTACCCTCTACAACAGCTTCAATTTCATCTTTAAATATATCAGGAATTTCGCCTTTATACTGGACATGTATTATCTTATTAAAATCAGTGATATTGAATTCTATAGAGCCATCAAGATTTTTCTTAATTGACCCTTTCTCAACTATTCCAGAGACTCTTAACCTCTTAATCTGACTTTGGGACTTTGCTTCGAGGGCTTCGGTAACAGTTAAGTAATATACTAGTGAGGACTCCACAGCTTTGAATATAAGAAATGAAAAAAATAAAAGTAGAACAATTACAAATATTTTAATTTTTTTCTTAGGTGAAGACATTAATCTTTACCATTCAGCTTTCGTGAAATATAAGCGAGATAAATTAACATTATTACCCAGAAAGCTAGTTGGGAATAAAAAAGATATTCTAAAGAATCAATAACAAAGTTCATGACAATTATATTAACTTCGAATTATATTTTATCTAGCTTAATTCTTAAGTCCAACAAATATAAGTAAAAAAAGAAAAAAGCTGCAAAAGTTACAAGCAAGGTGTCCATCATCTCGCTAGAAATTCCACCACCCTCACCACCAAAAACAACCGGTGATATTCCTCTCATTACTCTGACAGAAATATAAACAATAGGTAAGTCAATAAAGGCTATTATTGCAAAAACTGAGGAGTATCTTGGAACACCAGACCTCTCTGCTAATTTATGAAAAACAAGATAACTAAAATAAAGAATGAAAAGTATTAAAGTTGTAGTTAATTGAGGGTCAGATGTCCACCAAGTACCCCAAACAGGCTTAGCCCAAAACATCCCGGAAACTAAGGTAAGAAATGTAAAAAGTGTTCCAATTTCGGCATGTATATAAGCTAATTTTGAGTCAATTTCTTTATTATTCCTTAGAAACTTGATTGAATATATCAAATTCATTGTAAAAGCTAAAGTGAAAACGAGAACATAGCCCATATGAAAATAAAATATTCGTTGCACATCTCCCATGATTTTTTCTTTCGGAGCGTATAGAAAAGTCATATAGAGACTCAAAGTCATAAATATCACAAAAAGAATAAAAGAATACTTTCTAAGAAAAAAAAACATAAATCACCTTCTTATAGAATAACTGAAAAGTATTGGGCAAATAGTCAAAAGAAGTATATCAAAAGCTATTAAAGCTTGCAAAGAAAAGGAGGAGAAGAAGCCCTCGCCTCCATATAAATCAATTAAAGGTATCGAATTATAACTGAGAAGCAAAAAAGGAAGGATTAGAGGATAAATTAGCATGAACATAAAATGACCTTCACCTTTTATTCTCTCTAGCATTAAAGAAAAAGTAGATAGAATAGATGAAATTCCTACTGAAAAAAGAAAACATAATGTTAGAAAATTTATACTATTTAAAAAAATATCTTCCGAAATAAGCGATAAAGTTATAAAAACAATAAAATTAATAAAAATATTTATTAATATAAAAAATAAAATCTTAGAAAAGCACACTATAGATAAGTCACATGGAGCTGAAATAAGTATCAAGTCGCCCCCCAAAGAAACTTCTTGCCTGGAAACTCTCTGATTTGCTAATAGTGCAACAATTAAAGAAGTAAAGAAGAATAGAGCTGTCGGATTGTCGGACCCAATAAAAACAAAAGCTATAAGAGAAAGTGTTGGAGATAGAATTAAAAGATATACCAAATTGAGTTTCTCTCTTGTCTCGACTAAAATATCTTTTTTTAGAATTAAGATAAATATTTTGAAAAAATTTTTCAAACTTTATAACCCCACTGATCCTGTAAAATTTAATATTCCTGATGAATTATCTGCTATCAAAAAGGACTTTCCTTTTTTAGAAGACTGTTCTATGAGATTATTAAGTATTTTTATTGAGTGACTATCAAGATAAGTGTATGGTTCATCCAATAAGAAGAAGTCCGGGCTGACCAGAAAAGAAATTAAAATTGAAATTTTCTTTTTAGTTCCATCCGAAAGTTCATGCACCTTATTTAAAGCATATTTATCTAAATTAAAACTACTAATCAAAGAGTTAGTACTTTGAATATTTTGAATATCATTTAAGTTTGAGAAAAAACTTATGTTTTCATTTAAAGTAAGATATTCATATAAATTTGGAAAGGGAGATAAATAATAAATATTGCTGAACAAGTCGGAGCCATAATCCTTAATATTCTTATTTCCTAATAAAACCTCTCCACTATAATCCAAAATTTGTGAGCCAATAATCTTCATTAATGTTGTTTTACCTGACCCATTTATTCCTTCTAGGCTTACAACAGATCCTGGCGATAGATTAAAGCTAATATTAGAAAAGATACTAACTTGATTAAACGACTTTCCTAAATGCTTTACTATCAAAGACTCTTTCATTTTATAACTTTACTTAATAAGAAGTGTAAATTAAAATTTATATAATGAAATTCCTTCACACTATGTTCAGAGTTGCTAATCTTGATGAATCAATTTCATTCTATGTAGAGATACTAAATCTAAAACTAATTAGAAAAAGTGACTATCCCGGTGGTAAATTTACATTGGCTTTTCTTTCCTTCGATATTGAAGACAAAGAGCCATTTCTAGAGTTAACTTATAATTGGGGAGTAGATGAATACGTAATGGGTACATCTTTTGGACATATCGCAATAGGAGTTGACGATATTTATGCAGTTTGTGAAGAAATAAGAGAAAAAGGTGGTAAAATAACTAGAGAACCAGGGCCGATGAAGGGAAGTAAGTCTATACTAGCTTTCATAGAGGACCCCGATGGTTATAAAATTGAGCTACTTCAGAGATAAAAATGATATCAGTAACTAGAAAATCTCACTTTAATGCCGCACATCGGCTAAATAATCCCAAATGGTCAGTGGAAAAAAATCGAGAATTTTTTGGTCTTTGTAATAATGAAAATTATCATGGCCATAATTACGATTTAGATGTCACAGTTTCTGGTGAGCTTGACAAAGAATCAGGTTATTTAATTGATATGAAGGAATTAAGTACATTAATCGAAATTGAGATTGAATCAAGATTTGATCATAAAAATTTAAATCTAGATACCGAAGAGTTCAAGAATTTGAACCCAACTGCAGAAAACATAGCAATTATTATATGGAATATTCTTAGAAAAAAAATAGACCAAAAGTTCGCTTTGAAAATTTGTCTATATGAAACATCTAGAAACTTTGTTGAATATTCAGGCTAAAAGTAACTAGCTAATCTGAAGAAGCAACTATACATCTTAAATCAGTGCTAAGATCGTTGCCCTCAAAATTAATATGACAAACATTATGATCATGCCTTCTACACCAAACTTGAAAACCAAAATCAGTAAAGCCAGCATCTATCTTAGAATATTCCTTCATAGTGCCAAAATCTGTCATACCAGATTCGAACTCTTTTTGGCATTCTGAGCAAACGAGGTATTCATTAATGTTATTATTTAGTGGAGTATTCATACTAATATTTAAACTGATTTTTTATTTTTATCAAAAAAAAAAGTATTTTCTCATTGTCTAATATTTTATATATAATAATAGTCATGAGTAATGAATTAATCAAAGAGTTGTGTAATACGCCTGGAGTTCCAGGCTGTGAAGATGAAATATCTAAAATAGTAATTAGAGAAATTGAAAATTCATGTACAAGCTATATTAAAGATTCTATGGGTAATTTAATTTTCCAGGTCAATAAGACAATTCCTAACGCTTCTACAATTCTTGTTGATGCTCACATGGATGAGGTGGGATTTATTATTTCTCATATTGAGGAAAATGGAATGTTAAGAGTTATACCGCTTGGTGGAATTGACCCAAAATTATTTTATGGCCAAAGATTAACTATATGGGGTAAGACTCAAATAGAAGCTACTGTTGCAGCGATTCCACCACACATATCAGATAAAGTCGCAACTGGAGCAACACCCGTCGAAGATTGCCTAATTGATACCGGGATTAGTGCGAAGAAGACACGGGCACTTATTAAGATTGGCGATCAAGTTACGTTTTCAACAGATTGCGTAATTGACAATGACAGGATTCTTTCAAAATCTTTAGATGATAGAATTGGCCTATATGTTCTATTGGAAACAATTAAAAAAATTAATAAAAAAAGTTTGAAATGTAATCTTTACGTATCTGCATCAGTTCAAGAAGAAATGGGACTAAGAGGAGCGAGAATTATCAACTCTAATGTTAATCCAGATTTTTCGATAGCTCTCGAAGGCACTGTATCAAATGACTTGCCTGGTATACCAGCCCACAAGAAGCTAGCACACCTGGGTAATGGTCCAGAGATAAGAATTTCTGATAAATATTTAATTGCTGATAGGGGCTTTAACAATTATTTACAAGATACCGCAAATAAGAAAAAAATAAATTTTCAATTGACTGCAAAAAACGCTGGTGGTACTAATGCTACAGCCTTTCAGGTTACAGGTAAGGGCTCTAAGGCTACTGTTCTATCAGTTCCTGTTAGGTATCTGCACAGTCCAAGCTCGGTTTGTCTTCTTAAAGACGTTACCTCTACAATAAAATTATTAACAGCAGGAATCTTAAATATCCATAAATTTAAAGATGAGTAATCAAAATATCATTATAGATATATTCAAAAGGAGCTTTAATGATTATCCTGAGATTATTTCGTCTTCAATTCCCCTAATAAATAACGAAATAAAAAGATTGAAGATAGATATACAAGATATTGCACTTATAAACTCAATGTCAGCTGAAGATTTAGATGAAATAATCACTAGAATTAAAGCTAATAATGAAATTTTATGCAGTAAGATTAATGAATCTGCTGGCATTAGCTCAAAAGATCACAAAGAGCTAATTGATAATTTTTTTGATGAAATTAACAATACTATAGATTTTGTCTACAACCTCATAATTAGCAAACAATTAGGTGGTTAAAAAACATATTTTAGAATTGCTTTTAACTAATAATTAGTTAAAAATATAAGTCGTAGAGCATGGCAGAATATCCTTTTTTTATTATAGTTTTCTTGGCATTAATTTCATTGCCAATTTTAATGATTTTAACTTCAAAAATCATTAGATTTATATTGGGTAAAAAAGAAAATGTTTCAAATTCAATTTATGAATGCGGAGAACCTAGCATTGAAACTTCATGGAAAAGAATTCCTATTTCATATTTCAAAATTGCTTTAATTTTTATACTGTTTGATATTGAACTCGTCTTTATATTTCCTTGGATATTAAATCTTGCTGAGCCAACACAAGGGTCGTACTTTTCATTTATAACGTTCTTGATAATTTTATTTATTGGATGGATTTATGCATATAAAAAAGGATATCTTGAATGGGAAATGTAAATAAATCATTGAAAGATATAGGCTCCTTTATGAAGCTTCCTGGGGCAAATTTGTTTATATCTAGTACTGAAGATCTCTTTAATTGGGCACAAAAATCAAGTCTTTGGCCCCTTTCCTTTGGTTTAGCATGTTGCGCAATAGAAATGATGGCTACTTTCTCCTCAAGATATGATTTAGATCGCTTGGGAATGATTACTCGTGCTTCTCCACGTCAAGCTGACTTAATGATAGTTGCTGGGACCGTAACAGTTAAGATGGCAGAAAGAATAAAAACACTCTATGATCAAATGGCAGGTCCTAAATGGGTCATTGCTGCAGGTAGCTGTGCTATTTCGGGTGATCATTACAGACATATATATAGCGTCGTTCCCGGAGTGGATTGGGTAATTCCAGTTGATGTATATGTACCTGGATGTCCTCCTACCCCGGAAGCTTTTATCGATGGAATATTAGAGCTCCAAAAAATTATAGCAAAAGGAGAGACCTCTCCAACCTTTAACAGTTCCCCTCCAACTCAGGATAAGACTCTCTCACCTCTAGAAGTTACCAAACCAATAAAAAAGTCCAAGAATGTAATAGAATCAAAGTTTATTAATAAAAGAGAAATTCTAGATTTCTCACAAAAACTTAAAGATGATGGTTTTACATACTTAAAATTTATAACTGCTACTGATTTCGATTCAAATATTGTATTAACATACTTGCTAGGAAATAACACTGAAAATAAAGACATTGAATTTAACATAGAGCTTGGTGAAGACTTAACAATAGACTCACTGTCAGATATCTACTCTGGAGCCGATTGGCAGGAAAGAGAGGTTTTTGATTTATTTGGAATAAGCTTTAATGGACACCCTAATTTAAAAAGAATAATGATGCCTGATGAATGGATTGGGCACCCACTAAGAAAAGAGTACGTAATGGATGCTCATTTTTATCCATATCGCCCTACACGGAAGGAATACGAAAAATGGAAGACCGAATTATAGAGAAAGACTTTGGTGATTTAGCTGTCAATATGGGTCCCCAACATCCTTCGACTCATGGTGTTTTTAGACTTAAGTTATATCTTCAAGGAGAAAGAATAAACAAAATTGAATCTTTTCTAGGATATTTGCATCGTGGAGTAGAAAAATTATCTGAAAAACTTACCTATGATCAATTACCGCCTGTGCTTGAAAGAGATGACTACCTCTCACCTACTTCAAATTCTCTTGGTTTTATAAATGCTGTAGAAAAAATTTGTGAAATTGAAGTTTCTAGAAAATCATCATATATAAGAGTCTTAGTTGCAGAACTACAAAGAATAAGCTCTCATTTGGTAGCTCTTGGTACATATGGATTGGATTTGGGTGGAGCACTTGGTGGAGGAGCTAGTCTTTTTCTTTATTGTTTCAGAGAAAGAGAGAAAATCCTTGATGTCATGGAAGATCTTACAGGTACAAGATTTCATACCAATATGAATCAAATTGGCGGTGTCAGATATGATGTAAAAACCGAATCAATAAATAAAATAAGAAAACTAGTTAAAGAATTAAGACCGGTCCTTGAGGACTACGCTAATATGATTTCAAAAGATGAAATATTTATGAAAAGAACTCAAAATATTGGAATCATATCAAAAGAACTTGCCGAAGAATCTGGTGGATCAGGACCGATAGTTCGTGGTTCAGGTATTAATTTTGATGTAAGAAAGAATAAGCCTTACGAGTGCTATTCGGAATTTGATTTCAATATCCCCCTAGGAACAAATGGTGATGCTTACGACAGAACAATTGTCAGAATGAAGGAAAATATAGAATCACTCAGAATTGTTGAGCAGATCATTGAAGGGATTCCATCTGGAGATATTCATTCACGTAAACCATTAAAAAGCCCGAAATTAACTAGGCCTCCCAAAGGGTCCTCATATTTTTCTATTGAATCTCCTAGAGGAGAGCTTGGATTTTTTATTGTTTCTGATGGTACTGCTATCCCATACAGAATGAAAATCAGAGCTCCATCTTTTTCAAATCTTTCGTTGGTGGAGAAACTTTTGCCTGGAACATTTATTGCAGATTCCGTAGTAATATTGGGTTCATTAGATCCGGTTTTTGGGGATGTTGATAGATAATGCTAGATTCATTTATCATCTTTGCTACACCAATATTCAAAACTATTTCAATTTTAATTCTTATAGTTGCCTATTTAGTATGGCTTGAAAGAAAAGTTGCGGCTAAAATGCAGTCAAGAGTGGGGCCTTACAGTGTAGGCTATCCTCATGGTTGGCTTCAACCACTTGCAGATGCGCTAAAACTAATGACTAAAGATGACGCAATACCAAAAAATTCTGACTCACTACTTTTCAATTTTGGTCCTATTTGGATAATGGTAGTTAGCCTTGCATCTTTTGCTCTTCTTCCTTTTTATTTTGAAAATCCTATGCTAAATGTTGACCTTAGTTTGATGCTCTTTATTGCAATTAGTTCATTGATAATAATTGGCATTTTTGTTGCAGGGTGGTCATCTAATAATAAATATGCACTGATATCAGTTCTAAGAATGACTGCTCAAATAATTTCCTATGAAATTCCACTAATAATATCACTACTTATCCCTTGCATTTTAATAGGAAGCCTTAGCTTTGGTGAAATTATAAGATTCCAAGAAGATGTTTGGATAATATTTTATCCTATTCTTGGTCAAGTTAGCTTTATTATTTTTATGATCTCCGCATTAGCTGAGGGGAACAGGATTCCATTTGATTTATCAGAGGCTGAGTCTGAGCTTATATCTGGTTATACAACTGAGTATTCTGGTATTAAATTTGCTTTATTCTATTTAGCTGAATATGTTCACCTTTTTGGAATCTGTGTTCTGGGTTCAATAATTTTCTTTGGTGGATCAAATGGGCCTTTCTTTTCCGGGAATATAATGATAGTTATAAAAGCTTTGCTTTTCTTCACCCTAATATTATTTATAAGGTGGAGTTTCTTCAGAATTAGGATCGACCAATTGTTAAAGTTTAACTGGATAAAACTAATACCATTATCGTTTACTGGGTTATTGCTAGCTTGCATAGTAAAATATTATATGGATTTTAATTGAAATGAAATTGATAAAAATTGTTAAAAATATATATAGAAATCTTTTCTTTACTTTGAGTAACGTAACTAAACCCGCTGTTACGATTAAATACCCTGAGGAAAGAAGAGTGTTCCCTGACAAGCTAAGAATTGGCACTTTTGGACTTACATCAAATGAAGAAACTGGTGAGGAGAACTGTATCGCATGTAAGTTATGTGAAAAGATTTGTCCTTCCCAAATTATCGAGATTGATATTGAGAAGAGAGATGGTAGAGGGTGGGCTAAAAAGTTTAATTTAGACCTTCAAAGCTGTATCCAATGTGAGCTTTGTGTTCAAGTTTGCCCAGTTGATGCAATTATAATGATGAAGGAAGCGGCAAAGCCTTCAACATCTAGAAGTGATTTTTTCTTAACTAAGACCAAGATGATGAGAAATGCTGAAAAGTATGAGGAGTCTTGGGCTAAGGGCAGCATTTTGCAAGAAAGCCATACTCCAAACTTAGGAGACAAGAAATGATTGAAATACTAGTAAGCATATTTTGCGTTCTTGCAATAGGTACAGCATTAACTACTTGCCTTAGTTCTAAGATTATCCGCTCTACGTTCTTTTTTGGTATAACCCTTTTTATAATTGCTTTTATCTTTATGTTGGTTGGATCAAACTTGTTAGGTGTAATACAGATTCTCCTTTATACCGGTGGAACATTAATTTTATTTCTTTTTTCAATTTTTCTTACGGGAGACTGGGATTATAACGATCTCGGTGAAACCTTTTACAGACCTGTTACGGCAGTATTAATAGCTTTCTTTTTCTTCCTAACCACAAGCTATTTAATATCAACTTCAGAAACTTTTTCAAATTTAGAAGCAAACTTTAATTTAAGTGAGATTACATCAGCTCAGAAAATCAGTTCATCGCTATTCAATGATTGGATATTTGTCCTTGAGCTATCATCAATACTACTCTTGGCAACAATAGTTGGATGTTTAACTCTTTTAAAATTTAGAAAGGAGGTGGACTAAAAATGTTTATGACTTTAGTTTACACCTCACTATTAATTAGTAGCATAGGAATCTTTATGCTTTTGAGCAAGAAGCATATTTTATCTATTTTGATTGGTATAGAGTTATTTCTGAATGGAATAAATCTTTTGTTTATTACTGTATCTAAATCTTACTCTAATGATATTGCTAATGTATTTATCCTATTTATATTAGTTATAACTGCATGTGAGGTGGCCATTGGGTTGGCAATCTTCTTATTAAATCAAAGAATCAATAGAACCATAGATATGAATGACTTAAATAGGCTGAGAGACGAGTAAAAAATGAGTCAGAACTTAATATTATTATCACTCCTCCCTATTCTATCAATTATGCTGAGTAAAATTTCTAATTCTAGTAAAACTCTTAACTATATAGTACCTATAACGCTTTATTCAATTATATTACTAGCTCTTTTTCTAAACACAGACTCAGGCCAGTTAACAATATCTTTTTTAAATATTAATGGTAATCAGATAAATATATTATTTAATTTTATACAAGAATATACTCTTATGTCCAAAGTTGTCTTATTTGTTTCTGGATTAGTTCTTTATTATTCATCTAAATTTATAGAATCTGAAGATAAAAGAGCCCATGCTAGATACTTTCTCTTTTTAACAATATTCATAACTTCAATGTTTCTTTTTACTTTATCTAATGATTTATTTAGCAGCTTTATATTCTGGGAGATATTAGGACTATCCTCTTACTTTTTAATTGGATTTTGGAACAAAGACTCAGAAGCCATAAGGTCTTCTACTATAGCTTTCTGGATTACCAGATTTGGAGATCTTTTCTTTCTTGCTGGAATAATTTTGATTTTCACAATATCTGGAACGCTTAGTATTGATTCAATTAATATAGGAGTCGAAAGTAAGAAGTACAATATCAATCTTCCTTTATTGCTTATAATCATTGGTGTCTTTTCTAAATCAGCGCAATTTCCTTTTAATATATGGCTACCAAAGGCGATGAAAGGCCCTACACCAGTTTCATCACTTATTCATTCAGCCACTATGGTTGTTGCTGGTATTCTTCTTCTTTTTAAGCTTTATCCATCAATTTCCTACAACGAATTAGCCCTAAACTTTATTATTATAATTGGGACTATCTCAGGTGTTGGAGGTGCAATAGTCGCATTTTTTGAGGAAGACTTAAAGAAAATACTTGCTTATTCAACTATTTCTCACATTGGATTAATGTTTTTAGCAATAGGAATTAAAAAACCTGACCTTGCCTACTTTCATATGTTTAGTCATAGCTTCTTCAAGTCTCTTCTTTTTTTATATGCAGGTGCTGTAATTACTTTGGTCGGAACTTCAAAATTGGAGTTATTAAAGGGTTCAATTAAATTAAAATCAACTATGGGGTTTGTCTTAATAATTGCTTGCTGTTCACTTAGTTCTATTTATTTTTTTACTGGGTCTTTCTCTAAGGAATATATAATTTTTAGTTTGATAAACAAAGAGCTTTATATTGCTAGTTTCGCAATGCTAATTGGAATTATCTTCACATGTCTTTATTCAGCTAGAATATTCTTTGGTTTAATTGATTTTAATTTGTCTAATGATTCTGAGCATAAAATAAATTCTAAATTTTTAATCCCTCTAGTTTTATTGGCTCTTTTATCTTTGGCAGGACCTTTTACTATGAGTTTATTTCAAGATAGTATCTATATAACCAAAGTCCCACATTCTATTGGAGGGATATTGACCTTACAAGCTCTAACTATATTTATCTTTTATTTTTACAATATTAAAAAACTTAATATTGTCACAAGCCTTAACCAGTTTAAAGTCTCATCTGCAGATTTATTTAAAATTGATTCTATTTATACTGAGATTTATGAAAAAGTATTTAAATCTACCTCAGAATTTATTGCTTGGTTTGATAGGAATATAATTGATGGCCTAATTAATTATGTACCTTTTAAAATAATCTATTATTCGAAGAAATTAATGAAAATTCAAGATGGGCAAGCTAAATCATATGCTGTTACAGCTGTTGTCTTTTTCATAGTGTTGATATTAGCTATGACTATAATAGATAACTTTTTAATCATTGGGGAGCTGAAATAATGTTTTTACTATCAATTCTAGTTCTTCCACTGTTACCAATAATTATTATTAATATTTTCAACAAATATTCAATAGTAACAAAGACTGTTCCATTGATAGGATCTCTATTTACTTTAATTATAATACTTCTTTACTCTGGCTCGAATAATTTATTAACGGTTTCTAGCTATTTTGATTACATAAATCTTTATCCAATATTTGCTTCCTTGGGAATAAATATGACTTTTTCAATTACAAAAATTTCTATAGTTCTCCTTATACTTTCAAATATAACTATAACAACTGCACTTTTTTCTACTTATAAAATTAAAAAACGATTAAATCAAATAAATACATTGATTTTAATTATCTCAATTGGCATCTATGGTTTGATAATTGCTGATGATTTGTTCATATTCTTTTTATTTTATGAAGTAGCAGTTGTTCCAATGTTTTTGATGATTACAAATTGGGGATACGACTTAAAAAGGGAAATCTCAGGTCCCTTCAAAAGGATACTTTCAAGTTTGTCAGTTGGTACAAAGTCTTATGGTGCTTACAAGATAACTCTCTACCTACTTACAGGATCACTTTTGATATTCTTGGGTCTAGCAATTCTTGGAATAAGTGAGGGGACTTTTTCTATAAATGAAATACTTAACAAAAATACCCTTAATATGTCTAAAGATTTATACCTTGCTTTCTTTTTATTAGTCTTAGGATTTGGTTCACATTCTGCTTTGTGGCCTTTGCACACTTGGGCACCAGATGGTCATGGAACTGCTCCAACAGCAGGTTCTATTATCTTTGCTGGCATATTAATGAAAATTGGGGTGATAGGTTTTATAAAAGTAATAATAACAATTTTTAGCACAATGTTTAATGAGTATTCAAATTTGTTTATAATATTGGCTTCCATAAATATAATTTACGGTGCATTCACAGCAATGATGCAAGATGATCTTAAATATCTGGCAGCTTATGCATCACTTTCTCATATAGGCTATATATTCCTTGCTCTAGCAATGAATAACGAAATAGGTCTAAGCTCTGCTATCATGCAGACGGTTTCACACGGATTAATAATCTGCTTACTTTTCTTTTCAGTTGGTTTGATATTTAACTTAAAGGGTACAAGGTCAATAAAAGAGCTTAATTCTTTGTCAGATAACTCACCATTAATATCAAAAATTTTTATATTTTCGGCATTTGCCAGTATAGGTTTTCCATTGACTAGTGGTTTTATTGCAGAATTTCTTATAATAAGTAGCGTCGCTCAGTCGGGTAACTTTATTTTAATAATAGTACCCTTAGCTGGAATATTTATAACGACTCTATATATGTTTAGAACAGTTAAAAAAATATGTCTTAAATATGTTCAAGGCAAAGAATCTATTTCAACAATATCTTATGATGAAAAATTAATATGCTTTATTCTTATACTAACTATTGTTAGTATTGGAATATTTCCTAATTTCTTTTTAAATTTCATAAATGGAGAGTCAGCCAAGATAATTCTCGGAGTTTAGAATATGGATCAAATAAAATTTTTACTACCTGAAATAGTTTTAATACTTATGTCATTCACTTTGCTTTTCAATTCTATCATAGATCAAAAAGATAAAAGGATTACAAATAAAATCCTTTTAATTATAGGATCAATTGTTTCGATATCTTTACTTGCAACAGCAAATCCTGAGGGCTTTTATCTAAATAATACTTTTGAAAACAACTCATTGACTGACAAAATTAAGATCTTACTTGTTTCTGGGACACTTCTGAGCCTACTTTTAGTATCCAATTCGAAAACAGAACAATTTAAAGAATTCTTCAATGAATACTGTTTTCTTTTGGTGTTATCACTGGTGGGTGGAATGATAGTAGTTTCATCTAGAGAATTTCTAACTTTGATAATCGCTTTTGAAATATTAAGTATTCCAATATATTTAATTTCCGCTATGGGCCCAAACTCAGGAAAATCTATTGAAGCAGCTACAAAACTATTCTTTTTCGGTACTCTGTCAACTGTTTTTATGATATTCTCTGCTGTCCTGTTCTATTCTTTATCAGGAAGCACCTATTTTGTTGACATACTCTGGGAAACAAAAGATGTAATAATAATTTTAAGTACTATTTTTATCTTAATTACTATATGTTTTAAATGTGCTCTCTATCCTTTACATTTTTGGGTTTCAGATACTTATGAATCAGCACCAATGAACATTCTGCCTTTCTTAAGTACGATTCCCAAGATTGCTATAATAGGCTTTCTATTCTTCTTTTTTCAGAATTTATATAATTCAGAAGCAAATTTTCAAGTTATAAATATAATCTCCATATTGATAATAATTTCAATTATATTTGGTTCGATTTTAAGTGTTAAACAGGATAAGCTTTTTAGACTTCTTGCATACTCTGGAATTCCTCACGCAGGAATAATGTTAATATTTATTATTAGTCCATTACCTATTACATCAGAATTTCTAATTTTATATTTCTCTTTTTATATTTTTTCTAATGTTGGTCTTTTTATTTGTCTAAATTCATTACCAAAAGTTGATAAAGACTTTGTAGTAAATGACTTAAAAGGCTTATATAAGAACTCTCCTTTCATTGCAATCACACTTACAAGCTTCCTTCTATCTTTAGCAGGAGTTCCTTTGTTTGCCGGTTTTTGGGGTAAGTTTAATGTGGCAATTATATCTTTCAAATCATTTGGCCTACTTCTCCCAATTGTGATATTAATTGGTGCAGGAATTTCATTTTATTACTACATAAGAATTATAAGAGCTATTTTTGATGACAAAGCAATAAATCAGACCTCTAACTTCAGTGCCAACACTATAAATAAGATTCTAATATTGATATGTATAGTATTTACAATCGCATTAGGATTAAATCCCAACTTATTGACGCAGATCCTATAAATTAATATAGAGATAAACTATAAACTACCTACTTTCCATATTTACATAGTCTCTAGAATCATAGCCAGTATAAACTTGTCTGGGCCTAGCAATTTTTTGGTCTTTATCTGCCAATAGTTCTTTCCACTGAGCTAACCAACCTGGTGTCCTACCAATTGTAAACAATACGGTAAACATGTCCTTGGGTATACCCATACTCTCGTAAATTAGACCAGAATAGAAATCCACATTAGGGTATAAATTTCTAGCAACAAAATAGTCTTCATTTAATGCAATTGATTCAAGTTCTAAAGCTATATCCAGCAAAGGATTTGTTCCCGTGACATTAAAGACTTTATCGGCTGCTTCTTTAAGATATTTAGCTCTTGGATCATAAGCCTTGTAAACTCTATGTCCAAAACCCATCAATTTAACTTCTTTCTTCTTCACCTTGTCCATAAAAGCAGGAATATTTTCAACAGAACCAATTTCAGTCAACATCTGAAGAACTGCCTCATTTGCTCCTCCATGTAAGGGACCATATAAAGCTGCTGTTGCGGCAGATACTGCTGAAAAAGGGTCAGGCTCTGAACTCCCAACATTTCTCATAACACTTGCACTGCAATTTTGCTCATGATCAGCATGGAGAATTAATAATGTATCCATAGCGCTAACCAAATCTGGATGCATTTTTTTATTATCACCTTCGAACATCATATTTAAGAAATTTTCTGAATAGTCTAAGGAATTATCAGGAGCAATAAACGAAAGTCCTTGAGAATGTCTATAAAAATTAGCAGCAAGTATAGGTACTTGTGCCATCAGACGACATATACTTTTATAATTTTCATCTTCGTCAGTTATATTTTTTGAATTTGGATAAAAGGTTGAAAGTGCTGCTTCCAAACTTGTCAAAGCTCCCATCGCATGTGAGCTAACAGGGAAAGCTTTTATAATGTTATTAATTTCTTCTGGAACAGAATTATGTTCTTTTACATCACTAATCCATTTAGAAAGTTCTTCTTTACTAGGTAGCTCACCATCGATAAGAAGCTTTGAAACTTCTAATTGACTACTACTTTCTGCTAATTGCTCTATAGGATATCCCCTGTATCTCAGAATTCCTGCGTCGCCATCAATATAAGTTACGCTACTTTTACAAGAGGCTGTATTTTCAAATGATGGATCATAACTCATCATACCAAATTCTTCTTCATTAACTTTAATTTGTCTCAGGTCTTTGGCTCTTATGTTACCATCATGGATTTCGACCTTATATTCTTTATTAGTTCTACTATCGGTTATTGTTAATACTTCGGACAAAACATGCCTCCTAGATGTTCACCAAAATTAAATTTAGAAATTATTTTTACGGTGAATATTGATTAACTATTATACACAAAATAGGCAATGAAAAAAAGATAAAACAATACTAAAAATATAAATTTAATCTTTGAGATTGACAAGCTCTAGATTCTGAATATCTACAAAATCGAAAGAAAGCTCAATAAAATCATCTTTTTCATATAAATTTCGGCATTTTTCCTTAGCAATACTTTCAAAAAAATTTAGTTCATTAAAAAAAATAATATATTTATCTTTTAGTGAGGCATAAACATATCCTGATATATTCTGAGCTCTTATTTGCTCTAAATATCTCAAAATCCAAAGCTTAAAAACTTTTTTAGACTTTTCTCTGACTGTTGCAACCTGTGGAAGCATTGTTGTTAACATCTTCTGGATTTCTTTCTCATCATAAAGGGCTTTTCCTTCAGTAATAAAATATGATATCTGCCACATGTTAATTGAATCAAAAAATCTTCTAATGGGTGATGTAATCTGCATATAAGACTCTATACCTAGTCCATTGTGAGGCTCTGGTCTAGTCGATACATCCACAGGTGAGACTTTCCTGTGGAAACAAAAAGGTGGATCCTCATCTATTATACTTGTCTCAAGATTATTTGATTTCTTTTGAGATCTAAAGATTCCTGGAAGCCCGTTGGCAATAAAATATCTAGAACAATATAGGTTGGCAATTATCATTAGCTCAGAAATTATTCTCCTAGATTTGAGATCTTTAACTTGATTTACAACTAGCATTTTTTCTTTGTTAAATTTAATATTGATTTCTTGATTAAAAAACTTAAAGTCTGCTTCTTTTAATCTTTCTATTTTTAAATTCTCAGTAAAATTATTTAGAAAAGCATAATCAGTACTCTTTTCTATAAAAGATTCGAATTTTTCATAAGTAAAATTCTTAGAAACTTTGATAATATTTTTCTCAATTTTACAGCTTACTATATCAAGGCCCTTCAGCTCGAATTTTATGGACAAAACAGGACGAACAGAATTGGCCTTTAAAGACATTAAGTCAACAAGTTTTCTATCATATAAATTGAAGTGACTTGATGGAGTATAAATAGTATTAATAATTCTTTTTGCATCTTTCGCGTAAATTGAATTGTTCGAAAATAAATTACTAAAGTTAGTTATGTGAACATATAACAAGTAAGTATTATCAGCCTTCTTAATACTTATCGCATCATCAAAATCATAGCTACCCTTATCATCAATAGTAAAAGCATCTAAGATTTCTTGATTCGTTTTTTCCTGTGTAGGAGCTAGATCATCTATATCTTTTTCATTATAAGAATAACTACTATCTAACTTTAAAGACTCATACAAAGGCTCGAAGTTTTCAGAAAAGAAGCCTACAGACTTAAGATGAGGGACAATTTCGCTGAACTTGTCAATTCCAATAGCCTTCTTAACAGACTCTAAAAAGGATTTTGAATATTTAGTGCCACCAGAAAGATAAACAATGATCTCTTCTCTTTGTTTTTCATAAGCAGACCAATCACACAACTTCATTAATGATAAGTCCTTCAAAAACCTATCATATAAAAACTTTTTTTCTTTCTTGTTTAATAGACTCAATTCTATTCGTGTCACTATAGATTCTGAATTCAAATAAACTTTATTCCTATCTAATATCTTAAAATAAGTGAAGTCATCATTAAAAGATGAGGTAATACTATTTAATCCAAACAATGAAGTGATATTGAAGAAATTAATTGCTTTTTTTATAAATACTTCAAAATTAATTACATTATCATTTTCGATTAGGTCTAGCCAAAGCTCTTTAAGTTCATACTTGCTCTTTGAATCTTGGGAAGCTCCATCAAAGCGTATAACCTCAGAAAATATTATATCTTTATTAGAAATCTCAAAAATTGAATTTTCACTATATTTTGAGACAAGATACCTTCTTCTTTTTTTATCATATGAAGATTGACTAACAAGATAGATTTTAGAATTTTTTTCTATTATAAGAAATTTTTCTTGCATAGTTGTCATTAAGACTTCTTAGATGAGGCTTTTATAAAGTGAACAAATAAAGGGTGAGGTTGAAAGGGCTTTGATTTAAACTCAGGATGAAACTGACAAGCTACAAACCAAGGATGCTCTTTGATCTCAATCGTTTCTGCCAATTTACCATCTGGAGACAACCCACTTAATACTAATCCATTTTTAGTTAGAACAGAATGATATTTAGGATTAACTTCATAGCGATGCCTGTGCCTTTCTGAAATCTTATTTTTCTTATAGGCCTCTGAGACTCTAGTAGATTTCTTGATTTCACATGGATAGTCCCCTAACCTCATGTTGCCGCCTTTTGTATCAAGATCTTTTTGATGGTCCATAATGTCTATTACAAAATCTTTGATTTTTCTACCTGACTCCCTGGAATTTGCATTTTTTATATTACAAACATTCCTAGCAAATTCAACTACTGCCATCTGCAAACCCAAACATATTCCAAAGAAGGGGATATTTTTTTCTCTGGCATACTTTATTGCAGAAATCTTACCCTCAAAGCCTCTATTACCAAATCCACCTGGAACCAAAATTCCGTCGCAATCAGATAATAAATTCTTGGGTTGGCCTTTTTCAAGATCTTCTGAGTCAATATAATTAATCTTTAATTTTAAATTGTTATGAAAAGAAGCATGGTATAGGGCTTCATGCAAACTTTTATATGCATCTTTCAAATCTATATACTTACCAACTACTGCGATAGTAACCTCATTTTTGAGTTTTTTAATCTTAGATACTATGTTCTCCCATTTAGAAAAATCAGGCTCTTTGGTCCAGATTTTAAGATTCTCCAAAATTATATCATCAAGGCCTTCTTTATGAAGAACGAGGGGGATCTCATATATTATATCAACATCTTTTGCAGTTATAACTGATTCAACATTTAAATTGCAAAAGAGGGCTATTTTCGTTTTTATATCATTAGACAAGAACCTATCTGTTCTACATAAAAGAATATCTGGCTGGATTCCAATTGAGAGTAAATCTTTAACACTGTGCTGTGTTGGTTTTGTTTTTAATTCTCCAGCAGCTTTTAGATATGGTACGTATGTTAGATGAATGAATATTGCATTTTCTCTACCTAATTGTGACCTGATTTGCCTTATAGATTCCAAAAAGGGCAAACTCTCTATGTCCCCAACAGTTCCACCAATCTCAATTATAGATACATCTTGCTTGTTTTCCAAAGAATAGATTCTTTTAATTATTTCATCAGTTATATGAGGAATAACTTGAACAGTTTGACCCAGATAATCGCCTTTTCTTTCTTTTGAAATAACTTCATTGTAGACTCTACCACTAGTAACATTGTTTTCTTGAGAAAGAGAGGCGTTAGTAAATCTCTCATAATGACCAAGATCTAAATCAGTTTCTGCTCCATCATGAGTAACAAAAACTTCCCCATGCTGATAAGGGTTCATAGTTCCTGGGTCAATATTTAAGTATGGGTCAAGTTTTTGGATTGAAACCCTCATACCTCTAGCTTCGAGAAGCGCCCCTATACATGCACTAGCTAATCCTTTACCTAAAGAGGACATTACTCCTCCAGTTACAAATATATACTTAGTTACTTTCTTACGCATAGGGCTTAATCTTATAATATTGAAAGTTTTCAATATTTACAAATTAAATATTAATTCTTTTCAATAATTCTTTTACAGCTTCATATCTATGACTGAGAGTGTTCTTTTCTTCCTTGGCTAATTCAGCGAAAGTTCTTTGCAAGATTGGTATATAAAAAATAGGATCATAGCCAAATCCAGAAATACCTTTCCTTTTTTCCAATATCTCTCCATTACATTCTCCGCTGCATATTATTGGCTCAGAATTACTTCTAGGGTCCCAGTAAGCAATAGTGCATACAAACTTAGCCCTTCTTAATTTCACGCCAGATAATTCATATAAAAGCTTATCAATATTATCTTTATCTAAGGCATTATCTCCTGCATATCTTGCTGAGTATATACCTGGTCTCCCATCTAAATACTCAACCTCAATGCCTGAATCGTCTGTTATAATAGGAAAGTTACATTCAGCCTTCAAAAAATTAAGTTTGATTAACGCATTCTCTTCATAGGTGGAACCGGTTTCTTCAACATCTAAGTTAATTCCTAATTCGGACACAGGCAATGGGTTAAAACTTGACCCTAGCAGGGTTTTGTATTCATTTACTTTACCTTCATTATTTGAGCCTATAAGTATTTTCATGATAACTTTATTGGAGGCGCTGGGAATCGAACCCAGGTCCGGAAATAAGCTAAATAGAGCCTCTACATGCTTATTTTAGCTCGATTTTAAAAATATCTCTTGTAGCTAAAAAACAAAAGATATCTCGATTCTCTAATATACTGATAAAAAAGCAGAGAAGAAAATTTTATCAGGCCCATATTAATGACATTGAAGAAAACCCTATGAGCAAAGTTATCTTCAATGTTGCTACGCTATTCTAGGCAGCAAGTTGATTGATTGGTTCTGCACTTATTGTGCGAGTGCCAGTTTTACGAGTTAGCTCTCGGCATGCAGCATCTAAATGCTAAATTTACGTCGAAACCAAATCGCCCCCAAAGTGTATATATTAGACCATATTTGAAGAAGATTAAATACTAGTTTTATTTTTAAATTCTCTTCTAAGCTCTCTTTTTAAGTCTTTCTTTTTTAAATCGACACGCTTATCATAAAGCTTCTTACCCTTTCCAAGCCCTATTTCAAACTTAATAAGATTCTTTTTTGAATAAACTCTTATAGGGACGAGAGTATATCCTTTAATCTTTGTTTTACCTATGAGCTTCCTAATTTCAATCTTATTGAGTAGGAGTTTTCTATCTCTTGTTTCTTCATGAGTAAAATATGATGAATTATTATATTTGGGTATATAGGAATTTATAACAAAAACCTCACCCTTCCTAATGATTGCATAGCTCTCTTTGATACTTAATTGACCATCTTTGGTTGATTTTACTTCTGAGCCTGACAACACAACGCCTGCCTCAAACTTTTCCTCAATATGAAAGTTTCTATTTGCATTTGGATTTGATGAATAAATCGCCATATTAAAAAAGAGTCATGACACCAAAAGCTGCCGAGATTGTTGTCAATGGTGCAAGGTCTTCTTGAGTTTCAGTTGCATTCTTAAGTTTTCGAACTGAATTTAATGCATCGTAATACAACCTATCATCATTAATTAATTTGCCCAAAGTTCCTTCTCCAGAATTAATTTTTGTCACCAAAGAATTTAAATTCTTTGATAAGTCATTAATAGAATTATAGAGCTGCTCATCATTAATCAGCTTTCCAAGAGACCCGTCTCCCGAAGCAAGTTTATCTGTAAGCATATTAATTTTTTCTAAAGTCTTCTTCGCTTTATCGTATACAGACTTGTCGTTGATAAGAAGGCCTAAGGTTCCATCTCCTTGATCTATCTTTTTTGTAATATTAGAGAAAAAGTCTAAGCTGGACTTCAAATCCTCATATATGCCAGGGTCATTAACAAGCCTTCCAATAGTACCCTTCGAATTAGCAACATTAGAAACAATTATATTTAAATTTGAAAGTATTGATTTAATCTGGTCATTATATTCAAATAGCTGTGAATTAAACATATCAACGGTTTTATCTAATTTAACAACCAAAGAATTAAAATCGACTGGCTTAGTAGATAGCATGACCCCACCATCACTCAATATCCTTGAATTAGATGAACCAAAAGTAATACCAACATAAGTGCTTCCCAAGAGACTAGTCATGTTAATAGACGCAATAGAATCATCTTTTAAAATTACGTCTTTATCTATTGAAACTACGACTGCAACATTTTGGCCGGACAAAGTTATTTCCTTTACCCTGCCAACCTCAACTCCTGAAAGCTTTACTTCGTTTCCAACTCTAAGTTCGCCAACAGAAGAAAAGTAACAAGTATAAGTATTTTCTTTCTTCAAAAAGTCAACTCCTGATACCACCTCAAATAGAACTAAAAGGGTTACGATTCCTAAAACAAAAAAAGTCCCTAGCTGCATTTTTCTATTCATATGAACATTCTACCTAAATTGGCTCTAAAATTGCATTATTTGAATTTTTAACATCTGAGGAATTGCCTGTTACAACTATGCTACCATTCTCTAGAATCGAAATTTTATCAGCTATTGAATATGCAAAATCAATGTCATGAGTGACAACTACCTGAGTTATGGAGCTCTTACTTTTTAACTTGTTGATTATTTGTGAGATTATTTTGGTATTAATTGGGTCTAGCTCAGCCGTAGGTTCGTCATATAGAAGTATGTCTGGGGCAATAATGAGGGATCTTGCAATAGCAACCCTTTTTCTCATTCCTCCACTTAAATCCGAAGGCATTCTTAGTGCTGCTTCTTGAATACCTAAGTCTGACAATATTTCATATGCTTTACTAGCCCTTTCTTCTTTGGTACCAATCCTATGTTCATCAAGATAAATAGTAATATTATCTAAAACACTTAATGAGTTTAATAAGGCAGATGACTGAAAAATATAAGATAGAATAAGATTGTTCTTCTCAATACTTTTATGTATATCTTCATTGTCTATGATGATTCTTCCAATATCAGGAGCTATAAGCCCAATAATCATCTTTAATAATACAGATTTTCCAGTACCTGATTTACCGAGAATTACATGAACCTCTTTATTTAGAAATTCGCAGTCCAGTTGGTCAAGAACAGTTTTTCCATCAAAGCTCTTTGAAACCTTGTCTAATTTTATAGAAGAAAAATTTTTCATAATAAACCCACTAGGATTAACAATCTTGTCAAAAAGTAATCTAGGACTAAAATAGATATAAAGGAAGCAACAACCGACTTAGTTACAGAATTTCCTATTTCCCTAGGGCCCCCCGATGCGAGTAAACCTACTGAACATGATACTATTGAAATCGTTACAGCGAAAAATAAAGATTTTATAATCCCAACTGAAATATCTGAAATGGTAACCACTTGACTAAGATCATTATAGAATGAAGAAAAGGAGACTGATATAGTTTGATTCATAGAAGAAACAAAGGAGCCTCCAAGCCATCCAATCAAATCCATATATATTACCAAGAAAGGTAACGTTACAATGCAAGCAAGAAACCTTGGAAGAACAAGAAATCTTACAGGATCAATCTTCATAGTTTCTAAGGCTGAGATTTCTTCATAGATTTTCATAGATGATATTTCAGCGGTTATAGAAGAACCAACTCTGCCTGCCATCAAAATAGCTGCCATAACAGGTGCTAATTCTGTACATAAAGAAAGTCCAACAATGCCACCAATTTTATCTTCTATTCCATACCCAGAAAGTTGTATTCCTGTCTGCAAAGCTAAAACGGATCCTATAGATAATGAAATAAGAGCTGCAACTGGGAGAGTCCTGTTCCCCATATCAAAGACTTGATAAAAGAACTTGTCTGCATTGTTTGAAAAATATTTAATTGATTTTAGAGTCTTCCATAAAAGATCTAAAAATTCACCTATTCCTACTGTTATTTTTACAAAACTACTCATAAACTTATAGGTATATATAATATTCTAATTTTCGTTTTCTCACCAGTTTCAAATCCCACCAATCCACCCAAAATATTAAATTTATTTGAATTTACTCGTGATTCATTTGAAATAATAGGAAAAATAAAGTTCAAACTAAACTTTTTTCTTTTTTCAATTTTATAATTTTTATAACTTATAAAATTGAAAAGTATAGAAGCTTCAGAAGATAAATTATCATCTCTAATTCTTAATATTGACCATAGAGGGGACCATATTTTCCTTACTTTTATATTGTTAGAGAAAAAACTTTCCACAGGAGAGAAAATCCTAAGGTCATACCCATTTAGATCTGAATCAATAGAATATATAGGCCAAAAGCTAGAGAACTCCTTTTTTATTATATTCTTTCTTAAGTCATAGTATGTATCTTGCTTGTATAAGAAAAATAGAAAGCTTTTAGTTTTAAAATAATCTGTACCTAAAATTTCATTCTTATATTTATATATAGGCCATAAGAAGAAACCTTTTTCAACATTCTTGGTTTTTACATATGAATAGAATGGAAAAAATCTTTTGCTTCTAATGTTAGCCCCTTGCTTATATTGGACAAAAGGCCAAGGCATATTGTATGTTTTTTGATTCCTTAGCTTGTCTACATAAACATTAAAGAAAGGCCATAAATAAGTTCTGGCCTCATGAATAGATGAAGTGGAAGAAAGATAAAAAGGGAAATATGCCTTCTCCTCAAGATTCAGTCCTTTAGTATCATCTTTTTTATAGCTGTAAAAAGGCCATAGAAAGAACTTGCTCTCTTTGATTATTTTAGATCCCTTGATGTCTACTTTGTTCATATATCCAAAAAGAGGCCATAGCTTAAATCCTGAAACATACTTTCCTTCAGTTTTAGACACAATAGGCCACAATAAGTGCGTATTATGAGAATTTTTCTCTTTAGTGCTCAAATACAATGGAAATAAAAAATATTTTATCTCATCTTTTGTAAATTTATTTTTTAGGTTCCCGTAAATTGGAAATAAGGAAAAATAATCATTTTCTTTTTTCCCTGACCACGAGATATCCAAAATAGGAAAGATAGAAAAAGTCTTTTCCTGCAAATTATCATAATCATTAAAATTTTTGTACCTTATAAGATAAAAAAGAGCTTGAAATTGATTTTGTTGATTATCCTCTTGATAACCCATCATCGGATATAGAATATCTAATGACCTATATTTCAATTCGTAGTTAGCTTCATAATAAAATAAAGGACGAAAAGCATAAACTTTAGAACCTGAGTCTTTTTTAAATTCTAGCAAAGGTCCAAAAAAGGTTTGTTCATAAGATAGAGAGCTCATCGGGATTAGAAAAACAAAGAAAACAAAGAGTATATATTTGCTCATTTGTAAACTCTTTTAACTCTTTTACTAATTCCACAAACTATCTCATATGGAATTGTATCTGCTATATCTGCAACTTGATTTGCATCTATTTTACCCGCACCGAAGATAATTACTTCATCTCCAACCTTAGGATTGTCTATCTCTGATAAATTTATTATTGTCAGGTCCATGCATACTCTTCCTAAAATATCACAATTCTCATTCATACAAGTCACTTTACCTTTATTGGAAAGTGCCCGAGGTAGACCATCTGCATATCCTATAGGAATAACTCCAATCATCATTTCTTCTTTTGCAATAAAAGTTCTACCATAGCTTACCGAGTCGCCTTTCTTAATATTTCTAATTTTAACTATTGAAGTCTTTAATTCCATGACAGGAACAATTTGATTACTTCTTTCAGGAGACAAGCCATAGAGGGCAAGACCTGGCCTTGCCATATTAAAGTGTGAGTTAGGGAAATTGATAATTCCTGAACTGTTTGAAGTATGGAAAAAATCTATATTGGGTATCGAATCCTTAAAACTTATAATAATATTATTAAACTCATAAATTTGAGATTCAGTAAATTTTGAATCTACTATGCCAGATTCAGAAAAATGTGTGTATACCCCTTTTAATAAAAGGTTGGGATTATTCTTTATTATATTTATTGACTGTTTTATTTGATCCCTATCAATCCCGAGCCTATTCATGCCAGTATCAATCTTTAGATGAAAAGAAATCTTACTAAGGTTTAATGAATCGATGAAATAAAGCTGAGAGATGTCATACACGGTAAAGAGAACTCCTTGGTTGATTGAGCTAATTATCTCCTCGTTGGTTATAGAGCCAAGTATTAAAATATCACTTTTTACTCCTGACAACTTTATCTCCATTGCTTCTTCATATGTAGCAACTGCGAGATTGTTTATATTTAGTGATGATAATTTCTTGCTTATTTCTATGGAGCCATGTCCGTAAGCGTTAGCCTTTACAACAGCTAGAATCTCAACTCCATCATCCAAGATATTCCTTATTGCTTCTACATTTCTTTCAAGGTTATCTAAATTAATTTCTGCATATGCAAATGACATTATTTTCTAAATCTAACATAGATGAATTTATTTCTCGAATTGTCTATATTCACTTAAAATTATGATATATTTTCTTTAACCCAAATGTCATTCTCAACTATAGAAAAAAAAGCTACTACAATAGTAAGCCTTATTCTTTCCTTAAGACTTTTAGGCTTGTTTATGCTACTTCCAATATTCAGTATTTATGCAATAGAATACAATAATTCCAATTTATTTCTTGCTGGTGTTGCTATTGGAATTTACTCATTAGCCCAGGCAATAATGCAAGTTCCTTTAGCATATTTGAGTGATAAATTTGGTAGGAAAAAAATCGTCATATTAGGTCTTTCACTGTTCACATTTGGTAGTCTTATATGCTATTTCTCAAAAGATATCGATATACTTATATTTGGTAGGATCATTCAGGGTTGTGGGGCTATAAGCTCTGTAGGAGTAGCAACTTTATCAGAAAATACATCAAGAGATAACAGGGCTAGTGCATTTACAATTGTTGGACTATCAGTCGGGGTAGCATTTGTTATAGGTTTTCTAATCGGTCCAATAGTATCTTCTGTCCTCAATTTTAGCGCCTTATTTCTTTTACTTTTTATATTTGGAATTCTTGCTATTATTACAACCATAATTTTCTATCCTGAGAGAATAGAAGAAGAAACAAACACTACAGAAAATAATAAATTTACAATATCAAAAGAATTGGTAAAAATTTACTTGTCATCCTTTATGCTATCTTTAATTCTGAGTATATTCCTATTTATCTATCCTCTTTTCTGGAAGTTTCTGGAAGTACCGGAAATGAGTCTTTCTATAGTTTATTTAATAATTTTTCTTCCTGCTGCAATATTCATATATCCCTCTATAAGATATCTAGAGAAAAGAAATAAACTTAACTTAGCAATTAAATCAGGTTGGATCTTTCTTTCTGTAGGTTTTCTATACTTTATATTTCAAGAGCAGAGTGAGCTCACTTTATATTGTTTGGGGATATTTTTTTTCTTGGGTATAACAATTTTTCAATCTGTACTACCAAGTTTGCTTTCACTTTATGTTCCAGATAAGATGAGAGCTACCGGAACAGGGCCATATTATATATTGAGCTTTATGGGGCATGCAATAGGAAGCATTTCAGCAGGTTATATATACTCTAGAAGCTTATTGTTTGGAATGCCTAGTTCGTATGTATTGATAATCATAAGCTCAATAATATTGCTTGCATGGGCAATAATTGGAGTACCGATTTATAATAATAAAAAAAATTAACTTACTTTTATATCAATAAGTCTTTTAACTCTATCCTCAGTAGGAGGATGAGAACTAAACC
>JAQWMJ010000015.1:0-14744 GCA_029246845.1 Thermodesulfobacteriota bacterium | reverse complement strand
CTCTAAATCTTTTGTAATCTAAATCTCTAGGATAAGAGCTCCAACCGGCAATAATTAACTTAGGCTTATTTTTAAGAGCTAAATCTTCTATTTGATCATAGTCAATCAAAAAAGTATCTTTATCTACCCCATATGAAATAGAGTTGTAGACTCTTCCAGAAAAATTAACCTTTGAACCATGAGAAAGATGTCCACCATGGTCTAAGCTCATACCCAACACAGTATCGCCAGGTTCAAGAAAACCCAAGAAAACGGCCATATTAGCTTGCGCACCAGAGTGCGGTTGAACATTTACAGCTTCGGCACCAAAGAGCTTCTTAGCTCTATCAATTGCTAGTTGCTCTGCTACATCAACAAATTGACAGCCCCCATAATATCTTTTACCGGGATATCCTTCAGCATATTTATTAGTAAGAACTGAACCCATAACTTCCATTACAGCTTCGCTAGCATAGTTTTCAGATGCAATCATCTGAAGCTCATATTCTTGTCTCTTAATTTCACTGTTAATTAAAGAAGAAACTTCGCTATCTATTATTTTTGTTAGTGCCATGACTTATCTTTCAGACTACTTAAATTGTAAAAAAATTCAAGGAACTGTAAAAAATAGTTACTATAATTAAATAATGAAAAAGATAATTTCTATTGAGGCTGCTTCTTCAAATAATCTTAAAAAAATCAGTTGTGAAATACCTTGGTACAGCCTTTGTGTGATTACGGGGTTATCAGGCTCGGGAAAGTCCTCACTAGCCATAGGTACAATCCATGCCGAAAGCAGAAGAAGGTATCTTGAATCACTCTCAACATATGCAAGGCAATTTCTCGAGAAGATAGAGAAACCTCAGATAACTTCTTTAAATGGAGTTCCCCCATCGATATGCATAGAAAGCAGAAATACGGTTAAGAATTCTAGATCAACTGTAGGGACATTAACTGAGATTTATGACTATATGAGAGTCATTTATAGCAGGGTTGGTAGGATATTTTGTGTTGATTGTCATAAAGAATGTACCTCATTAGACCCGGAAGGAATTTATAAAAATCTTTTGAAGAATTTTATAAATAAGGAAGTTTATATAGCAATAGAAAATAATAGAAATATAGATAAAAAAGAATTAAGGAAAATTGGAATCTTTGAAATCATAGTTGATAACGAGATTAAACTTATTCAAGACAAAGAAGAAGGTAATCCCTCTTTCAAGCCTCTTATCGATAAAGTGCTAATAACAGAATCAAACTTTTCTAGAATTATTGAATCCCTAGAACTATGTTTCTCTCTTTCTAGCAAGATAAATATTTACGATAAGAATATTGTGTTAGCTTTAGATTATAAAAAAGAACTTTGTTGCCCAGAATGCTTAAAAGAGTACAAAAAACCTACTCCTAACAACTTCTCTTTTAATACACCGAACGGTGCATGTAGAGAATGTAAAGGATTTGGGAACATGCTAACTCCAGACATGGACTTAATAGTTCAGGACGATGGCCTATCGATTGCAGATGGTGCTATTTCCGTGATTGAGAGACCATCACTTGGTTATGAAAGAAAAAAATTCCTAGAATTATGTATGAGAAATAATATTAACACCGAATTATCTTTTTCTAAAATATCAAACAAAGATAAAGCCTTAATTATGGTGGGTGACTCTTCACATAAGGGTATCAACGGAATCTTTAAAAGATTAGAAAGAAAAACTTACAAAATGCATATTAGAGTACTTTTAAGTAAATACAGGACTCCTACTCTTTGTAATGAATGTGGGGGTTCAAGAATTAATAAGATTGCATCTAATGTTCAGCTGAATGGACTAACTATATATGAACTTTGTGATTTAAGTATTGAAGCACTTGAGAAGTTCTTTGATAGATTAGAGATTAAGGATATGGATACCAAAATAATAAATGAGCCACTAAAACAATGTAAACTTAGATTAAAATTTCTTATAGAAGTTGGACTAGAATACTTGACCCTTAACAGGCTAGGTAAAACTTTATCAGGAGGTGAAATACAAAGAGTTAATCTTTCCCAGCAACTTGGCTCTGAGCTTACAGATACACTTTATGTTTTAGATGAGCCCTCAATTGGACTTCATGCTAAAGATATTAATAATTTATATAAAACTATTATTAATCTGAGGAATCTTGATAATACAATTATTTTAATTGAGCATGATTTAAGTATTATATCAAAGGCTGATTGGATTATTGAGTTAGGACCAAAGTCTGGAAAAATGGGCGGAGAGTTGGTGCATTGTGGTGACTATAAGTCGCTCAAAAAAAATAAAGATTCCATAACATCAAAATATTTAAATAAAAAAGTCCAAATAGAAAAAACTATGTCAAAAAATCTTCCAAAAGAAAAAATAAAGATTAAAAATGCATCTTTAAATAATATTAAGAATGTTAGCTTCGAAGTACCTTTAGGATGCATTACCTGTGTTACGGGAGTTTCTGGTTCAGGAAAAAGTACACTTATTAAGGATTGCTTCTTTGGAAATGCCTGTAAGCAATTTGGACAAACTTACCTAAATCCAGGTTTAGTAGATTCTATTTCAGGATTATCAAAAATTAATGAGCTTATAATGATAAATCAAGATACAGTTGGAACAAGTGCAAGGTCTAATCCCGCTAGCTATATGAAGATTTATGACGATATTCGGTTAATCATGGCTAAAGTCTCACAATCTAAATCGTTAGGATTGAAGCCGGGAGACTTTTCCTTTAATACAGATGGAGGAAGATGTGATGACTGCAAGGGTGATGGAAAAAAGGTTATAGAAATGCAGTTTCTTTCTGATCTTGAGGTTATTTGTGATTCTTGCGATGGTAAAAGATTTAATAAAGATATTTTAAAAATTAGATTTCAGGGAAGAAATATAAATGAGATACTAGATCTTACAGTGGATGAAGCAATTACTTTTTTTGAAGATGATAATAAAATAGTTAAAAAACTAAATATTTTATCCTCAGTTGGTCTAGGATATTTATCACTTGGACAACCTACTAACACCTTGTCTGGTGGGGAATCACAAAGAATTAAAATTGCAAAATCATTGCTTTCAAAAAGCACAAAGAACGTTCTTTATATTCTAGATGAACCATCAATAGGACTGCATGTTGACGATTTGAGGAATTTGGTCAGAACTTTTGAGTTTCTCATTGAAAGAGGAAATACTCTTCTTATTATAGAGCACAATTTAGATATAATTAAAATTGCAGACTATATAATTGATATTGGCCCTGGGGGTGGGAGTAAAGGAGGAAATATTATTGCTTCAGGAACAATGAAAGATGTTATGGAAAATAACTCATCAATAATTAAGAATTACCTTTAGAGCTAAACCTGATTAGATTTAATCTCAATTAATAGTTTCTTAACTAAGTATTTATTTCCAGATATTAAACTTTTATTTTTAATTATATTAAACTTTTCTCCTTTGGAATTGATAACTTTTCCCCCTGCTTCTTCCACAAGCAATACGCCGGCAGAAGTATCCCAACTGTTAAGTCCAAGCTCCCAAAAACCATCCAACCTCCCACATGCTACATAAGCTAAATCTAGTGCAGCAGATCCATCCCTTCTAATTGACCTCGCCTTGAATACTAATCTTCTAAAGTTGCTAATGTTCTTTTTGGCATAAGACACTTTAGATGTAATAAATCCGGTACATAATAAAGAGTCTGAAAGCTTTTTGATCTCACTAACTTTAATTCTTTTTCCATTCATAAACGCACCATGGTTTTTTTGAGCATAAAAGAACTCATCTCTTAGAGAATCATAAATTGCACCATGCATCATCTTACCTTTTATCATTACACCGATAGATGTGCAAAAAAAAGGATAGTCATGAATATAATTATTCGTCCCATCGATAGGGTCTATAATCCAAGTCATGTCCATCTTCTTCCTTGAGGCTCCTGTCTCCTCTCCTATAAAAGAAGAATCAGGAAAAGTTTTTTTTATTATTTTAATAATAAGTTTTTCTACTAGAATATCTTGCTTGGTTACCCAGTCATTATCACCCTTAGACTTTACACTTTTCCTAGTTCCATAGTTCTTAGATATTACTTTTCCTGCTTCTAAGCAAGCTAATTTAAGAACTTCTTTAATTTTATTATTCATTATAGACATATAGAATTCCTATTAGATAATTTTTAAAGTAATATAAAAGAAAAGAAAGGTAAAAAAAAGTAATGATAAAAAATGTTCGCTTTTCTATTGGCGCAGATAATGAGTCTAAATGTGTATCCATCGCGAAAGAATACCTTATTAAAAACAACTACCCTCTTATAGAATACGGAAGCTTGGCTGGTGATGGACTAGATTGGGTTGAAGTTGCAAAAAGGGTTTCTAGAGATGTTCAACAGAACAAGTCAGATTTCGGATTACTTTTTTGTTATACAGGTACAGGTGTTACTATCGTTGCAAATAAATTCAGGGGTATCAGAGCTGCACTTTGCAATAATCAGGAAGTAGCAGAAGGTGCAAGAAAATGGAACAATGCTAATGTATTAGGGATAGGGTTAATGATTGTAAAAGAGAGCTATATCAAAGGAATAATTTCAATGTGGATAAAGACAAAGGCTGATGATTCAGAACTTAAAAATATAAAAAAAATAAGTGAGCTTGAGTTATGAGAGGAGCCATTGTTGGTGCAAGTGGAGCAGTTGGATTAGAGATTGTAAAAATTCTTCAAGAAAGAAAATTTATAATTTCTGAATTGTCACTATTTGGCTCCAAAAGATCTGCAGGAAAATCGATTTTATATAAAAATAAACCAATTACAATAGAACAATTAAAGAGTTCTTCTTTAAAGAATTTTGATATTGTCTTCTTTTCTGCTGGTTCAAATATTAGTAAAAAGTATGCTCCGATAGCTGCGGCAAATAATTGTTTTGTTATAGATAATAGCTCTGCATTTAGAATGGATAAAAAAGTAGCATTGGTAGTTCCAGAAATTAACGCTAGCCACATAACTAAATACAAGTCCAAGATAATTGCGAATCCTAACTGTACAACTATAATTTCATTAATGGCTATAAAACCTTTATATGATTTAGGTTCAATTAAAAGGATTGTTGCAACCAGCTTTCAATCAGTGTCTGGAGCAGGAAATGCAGGTATGACAGAATTAATATCTGAGACAAAAAGATTTTTGTCAGGTAATAAAAAGTCAAAGAATAAAGTTTTTGAACGTAATATTGCTTTTAATGTGATACCTAAAATTGGATCAATAACTAAGAATAATTATTCAGAAGAAGAAATGAAACTTCATAATGAATCAAGAAAAATACTTTCTGATAACAAAATCCTAATTTCTGCTACTACTGTTAGAGTTCCCGTATTAAGGTCTCATAGTGTTAGCATTAATATTGAATTCAAACAAAAAATAAGTTTGTCTAATGCTCATAGGGCTTTAAGTAAGTTCCCAGGTGTTAAGAATATTAAAATTAATGATACTATGTCTTATCCCACGCCTACTGATTCTTCGGATAAGGATGACTGTCTAGTAGGCAGACTTAGAAGCGATTACTCAATAAAAAATGGATTGTCCTTGTGGGTAGTTGGAGATCAAATTAGAAAAGGGGCAGCCCTTAATGCTGTACAAATTGCAGAATGTTTACAGGAAAAGTAATTTTATAGTACTATATTTATTAAATGTCTATTATTCACGGATGTATAACTGCTCTAATTACCCCTTTTAAGGCTAATGGTAAGTTGGATGAAATAGGATTAGAAAAATTAATTGTTCGGCAAATTAAAAGCGGAGTCCATGGAATAGTTCCTTGTGGAACAACAGGCGAATCCCCTACTCTTAGTCACGAAGAGCATCAAGAAGTAATTAAGATAGCAATTGATATTACAAAAAAAAAGATACCTGTTATAGCAGGAACAGGATCCAACTCAACACATGAGGCTTTAGAAATGACGGCAAGTGCCGAGAACGCTGGAGCTGATGCCACACTTCAAGTAGTACCTTATTACAACAAGCCTAACCAATCAGGTTTATTTAAACATTTTTCTAATATTTCTTCCAATACCTCACTGCCTATAATCCTCTATAATATTCCTGGAAGATCGGTGGTTAGCCTTGAGGTTGAAACTATAAATAAGTTATCCTTGGAGCATAAAAATATAGTTGGAATAAAAGAAGCAAGTGGGGATATAAATACAACAAGAAAAATTAAAAAGTCCTGTCCTAAAGATTTTATTATATTATCCGGTGAGGACTCTTTGAATCTTTCAATACTTGAAGAGGGAGGTTCAGGGTTTATATCTGTAACATCAAACCTCATACCTGAGAAATGTTCAGCGCTGTACAATTCTTTCCAAAAGAGTGAGAGCTTAATAGCAAAAAAGATTAATTCAGATATCTCCAAATTAAACAAACTTCTTTTCGTGGACACTAACCCAATTCCAATAAAATTTGCAATGAGTAAGCTAGGGTTATGTATCAATAGTCTGAGGCTACCTTTGACTACTTTAGATGAGGAAAAAGCATCAGAACTACTAATTGAACTTAAAAGAATGCAACTTGCTTAGATGAAAGACCCAAATCTAATTGAAATAGAGTTACTCAAAAGTGGAAAAGTAGTTGTTGGGATTGATGAGGTAGGTAGAGGATCTTTAGTGGGACCTGTTGTGGCTTGCGCTTTTATTCTAAACCCATCAACCAATCACATTCAAGTTAATGACTCCAAAATTCTGTCAGAAAATGAAAGAACTTATGCATTTGCTCAATTAATTATCACCAGATCTACTTTTACTCTGGGTTATGCAACTCACAAAGAGATAGACGAAATAAATATTTTAAATGCGACCAAGCTAGCAATGAGTAGAGCTGTTGCAAAACTTAAAACAAAAAATCCTTGCTTACTAATAGATGGAAATCAAAAGATTGGAACTGAGCTTGAAGAAATATGTGTGGTAAAAGGTGACCAAAAATGCAAATCTATAGCTTCGGCATCAATAATTGCAAAAATTACTCGTGACTTTATATTAAAAAAGGTTTCACAAATATATCCGTATTACAATCTTGAGAACAATAAAGGTTACGGTACAAAGCAGCATGTTGAGTTAATTAAAAAATTTGGTCCTAGCCCTTTTCACAGGACAACTTTTAAGATTAGATAGAATTGACATTAAAAGTTAATTATTTTACTTTTTTTTTATGGAACCTAATCAAACAAATGATAGTAAGTTTTTCTTTAAAATAGGCGAGCTTGTTGAAATAACTGGTATTCCTAGTAGTAAAATACGATATTGGACTAAGAAATATAAAGAACTAGCTAGTCAGCTAAGAACTAATGATGAGACAAGTCATAAACTTTATCATAAAAATTCAATAGAAATAATCTTAGAAATTGATAAGTATATGAAAAATTTGGAAATCTTAAGTAACAACGACAATATCAATCAGAAACTTAACAACAAGCTGGAAACTCAAGTTGAAGTTATACAAAAACTTAAAAAACTAAGAGATAAATTGAGGAATCTAATAAATGTCAGTTTATGAAATATTTCTATTTGTATTAAAGCATAATTAAACAAAATTGGTTAAGATGTATTAATGAAAATTCTTTTAACAAATGATGATGGTATTCAAGCAAAAGGTCTTATTGATTTATATGAGATATTATCTACATTTGGGGAGACAATTATTGTTGCTCCTGAATATAATCAAAGTACGAAGAGTCATTCAATAAGTCTCAATACTCCTTTGAGAGTTAGAGAAACCCAAAAGAACAAGTTTGCCTTACTTGGTCTTCCTGCGGATTGTGTAAACTTTGCTATAAATTCCAAGATTGGTAAGAAGCCATTTGATTTAGTTGTTTCGGGAATTAATGATGGAGCTAATATAGGAGATGATATAAATTATTCAGGAACTGTAGCAGCTGCGAGAGAGGGATTCCTTCATGGAGTTAATTCAATTGCAATTTCAATTGCCAATAAAAAGAATCCGAAATATAAAGACTGTTCAATCTATTTCAAGACAATTCTAGACAAAATAATTTCTATCAAACTAAAATCTTTCTTTCTAAATATTAATTATCCAAATGTTGTGAATGATAAAATTAAAGGGATAAAAATGACCAAGCAAGGTTCAAGAGCATATGGACAAACTATTGTTCCCAAAAAGGATCCTAGAGGAAATCAATACTTTTGGATTGGTGGGAGTGATTTAACTTACAAATCCAAGGCTGGAACAGATATTCATGCAATAAAAAATAACTATATTTCTGTTACTCCGTTAATAACCGACTATACAGATTCAAAGAGGCTAAAATTAAAGCTATGATAGATAAATTATATCAATATATTCTTCAGCTATGTAGAGGACCTAGGGGCCAAATTGTAATGTCGATAGTCTCATTTACTGAGGCTGTAATTTTTATAATACCCCCCGATCCTTTTTTAGGACTACTATGCATAAAAAAAACTTATAAAAGAATCATAAAATTAGTCTTTTTATGCCTTATATTCTCAGTAGCTGGTGGTTGTCTTGGATACTATCTCGGAGAGGAAATAGTTACCTTTGGTATTAAAAATGATATCGCAATAATTTCAAATAATATCGATAAAATTAGTATAATTAGAGAAAAATTTAATGACGGAACTTTCCTGCTAATGATTACATCTGGATTTACGCCACTTCCGTTTAAACTTTTCTGTGTAACGGCAGGAGCACTAAATGTTGACTTCCTTCCTTTTCTTTTCGGCTCTATAGTAGGAAGAGGTTTAAGATTTGCTTTAATCGGCTACTTAGCAAAAGTATTTGAAGAGCAATTCGATCAGATGCTAAAAAGTAAAAAACTTTTTTATATATCTATTAGCTTAATACTAATTTTAATTATATATTTAATTATAAAATGGATATAAAAGAATACATAAGAGATGTCCCGAATTTTCCAAAAGATGGAATCTTATATAAGGACATAACTCCTCTTCTTGGTGACTACAAGGCGTTTACTTTTGTAGTAAACGAAATTTCTAGAAATATACCCAAAGAAGTAACATCAATAGTAGCTCCAGAATCCAGAGGGTTCATATTTGCCTCAGCTGTCTGCTACAATCTAAATAAAAATCTAGTCCTTGTTAGAAAAAAAGGAAAGCTCCCATATAAAACTTTTGAGGTCGACTACGAGTTGGAATATGGAACTGATACATTCGAAATTCATACAGATTCAATAAAACCAGGGGATAAAGTTGCAATAATTGACGACTTGCTAGCAACAGGTGGAACAATTGAGGCGATCGAAGAATTAGTTAAGAACTTTAATTGCTCGATAAGTTCTATATCTTTTGTTATTGAATTAGAAAGTCTAAAAGGAAGAAGTAAGTTGAAATGTAACAACATATCATCACTTATAAGCTTTTAAAATTATGAAAGTAACAAACGAGGCGGTAAAAAGTTCATACACAATTAGATTTAGCAAAAATATTAAAGATTTCCTTGATAAACAAAAAAGAAGCTATACAAAGATAGCCATAGTCTCTGATACAAATATTTGGGCTCTATACAGGAAGACTATATCAAGTAATAGCGTACTAAATATAAACATTAAGCCAGGTGAAAAAAGTAAATCTATCGAAACCAAAAACCACATAGAAGAAGAGCTATTAAGAAATAAGTTTAATCGTAAAAGTCTTATTGTTGCCATTGGTGGAGGAGTCGTGGGTGACCTATCTGGCTATACCGCATCGACTTTTATGAGGGGTATTGATTTGGTCCATATACCAACTTCTCTGGTTGCTATTGTTGATAGCTCAATTGGTGGTAAGACTGCAATCGATAACAAATATGGGAAAAATCTAATAGGAACTTTTTATAATCCTAAGGAAATAGTAATTAATATGGACTTTCTCTTGTCCCTACCAAAAAAAGAAATAAGACAGGGTATGGCGGAAATTATAAAATATTCAATCATTGATGATAAAGAATTATTTTCCCTCCTGGGAAAAATCAATAAAAATTTTCTCTCAAATAAAAAAAATATAATAATGAAGATTATAAAAAAGTGCATACAAATAAAAGTAAAGACTATCAAGGAAGACTTTAAGGAAGGTGACAAAAGAATGATTCTAAATTTTGGTCACACAGTAGGACATGCAATCGAAAAGCTATATAGCTACTCCAAATCACATGGAGATTGTATAGGATTAGGCATGCTAGTAGAAGCCAAAATAGCCCATGACATAGAAGTATTGTCTATTGCTAACTATTCTAGAATTAAAGAGCTACTATTAATGCATAATCTTCTGAAGATAAAACTTAACAAATCTGACACAAGGCAACTTCTTTCTTTTATGAGGCTAGATAAAAAGAATAGTGATAGCAAAATTACTTTCTCTATTCCGCAGAATATAGGTAAAATGAAAACAACCAAAGGTAAGCACTCAATTCAGGTAAACGATAAAATAATATTGAATGCATTAAATAAAGTTATTGATGAAATTAAAAATTAATAAATTCCCTGAATATCTAATTAATTTTACAACAGTAGATTTTTATAAGTGTTTTCTCAATAAAAACACCATACTAGATATTGGTTGCGGTGAAGGTGAATTTATAGTGGACCTTGCATCTTTATACCCAAAAAGACAATTCATAGGAGTAGAAATTAAATATGGCAGAATAATTAAGTGCCTAAAGAAAGCACATGCAAACAAACTCAATAACGTTAAATTTGCTTTATGTGATGCAACCCTATTTACTACAAAAGTTTTAAAGAGCAATTCAATCAATAAAGTTTTTATTAATAATCCAGATCCATGGCCTAAAGAGAAACATCAAAAAAATAGATTAGTCAACTTAGAGCTTCTGACGGGTATATATCAAAAATTAAAGAGAAAAGGAAGCCTTATTGTTAAAACTGATAGCAATGAATATTTTAGAGAAATTAAGAGAACTATTCTAGAAACTAATCTTTCGCCTGATAAATCTATAGATCTTTTAGACTCTTCAATTCCTTTAACAAAATTCCAAAAATTTTACAAAAAAGAAGATAAAAAGATTTATTCTATTAAGGTCTTAAAAAAATAACTTATAAATTTTGATTGAAAATTTTAAAAGTGTGCTCTCTTAAGTCATTTATGCCATCTTTATTAGAGCTATAAGTTGAAACATCAATTTCCTCAAGAAATTTAATAACAATTGTCCCTGGTTTTATATTAAAAGATCTTTTGTCTAGTATATCTCCTGCACCATCAATAATCATGGGAACAATGTTAGTATCAGTTTTTCTAGCTATAAAAAAACCCCCTGTCTTAAACTCTAAGAGTCCCGGGTTCGGATTTCTAGTACCTTCAGGTGCGATAAAAACGATCCTTCCATTCTTAATTTTCTTCAACATTTTAACGACTTCTCTTCTGTCTTCAAAAGATCCGTCCCGTGCCACGAAATAGTGTCCCATAATTTTTACTGCTTGACCGAAGACAGGAAAGTTGAGAAGTTCTTTTTTCATCATAGCTCTCCAATCGTATGGCATAAAAGAGCTAAAACAAAAAATATCAAAAAAGCTTTTATGGTTATACATAACAATTAAAGGCTTATCTGATAAATTATCTATCCCACTCACGTTAAGCCTAATATTACAAAAAAATAATATTAACTTGCCCCATAATTTTACTGTTGATAGACAAGCGAGTCTGGGAGAGAAAAGCGAAACTAGTATAGTTAAAAAACCAAAAAGAACCGTCAATAGGGCAATTATCAACCATTTTAGGATCGATATAATTTTTTTTATAAAATTAATATCCACAATTTTCCTTAATTAATTTGATAAAGATACTTTTTTCCATAAAATACTATATAGCATCGGAGGTTTTTATGATAGTTGTTTTAAAAAGTTCATCTTCAAATGAAGAGTTAGAAAAGATTATAGCCACAATAAAAGAATACGGGTACACCGCGGAAGTCGTTAAGGGTAAATCTAAAACCATAATAGGTGCCGTTGGTGACCAAAAAGAAAAACAGCAACACATGAATCTTTTAGGTCAGCTCCCTGGAGTTGAGGCTGTCGTCCCTATAATGCAACCTCACAAACTTGGAAGTCGAGAGTTTAGAAATGATGACTCAGAATTTAAAGTTGGAAATACAACAGTCGGTGGTAAAAACTTAACACTTATAGCTGGTCCATGTTCAATAGAATCTGAAGATCAAATATTAGAAATAGCTAAGTCTGTAAAAGAAAGTGGTGCGACAATTCTTAGAGGTGGTGCATTTAAACCAAGAACTTCACCTTATACTTTTCAAGGGATGGGTGAAGAGGGTTTAATATTGCTTAGAAAAGCTGGTGATGAATCTCAGCTGCCAATTGTTACTGAAGTTTTAGATGTTAAAGATTTAGACTTGGTTTGTAAATATGCTGACATGATACAAATAGGCGCAAGAAACTGTCAAAACTATGCGCTATTAAAAGCTGTGGGTAAGACGAAGAAACCAGTGCTTTTAAAAAGAGGAATGTCTACAACAATAAATGAATTTTTACTTTGTGCAGAGTATCTTCTTGCAGAAGGAAATATGAGTGTTGCCTTATGTGAAAGAGGTATTAGAACTTTTGAGACAGCAACTAGAAATACTTTTGATATAAATGCTATTCCAGTCTTAAAAGAAAAGACTCATCTCCCGGTAATTGGTGATCCTGCTCATGGTACAGGTTACTGGCAATATGTTTCACCAATTGCATATGCAGCAATTGCTGCTGGAGCAGATGGGCTAGCTGTGGAAGTTCACAATAAACCAGAAATTGCTTTAAGCGACGGCGGGCAGTCGTTAAAACCTAAGAAGTTTGCTGAGATGGTTAAAAAAGCAAGAATAATTGCTCATGCTATTGGGAAAGAAATTTAACTTTTAATTAATACTCTTCTTCCATCAAGAATACATCTATCTTCTGAAATAAGCTGTATTGCTTTTGGTAAGATTTCATGTTCTTTTTGGTGAATCTTCTGAATCAAAGACTCCTCAGTATCATTATCGTCAATTTCAACTAATCCTTGAGTTATAATAGGCCCTGTATCAATGCCTTCATCAACATAATGAACAGTACATCCACTAAACTTCGCTCCATAATCTACTGCTTGTCGAGGTGCATGTAGTCCAGTAAAAGCTGGTAACAATGAAGGATGGAGGTTTATAACTTTCTTTTCATAATGTGAAGTAAAGAATGGGGACAATATCCTCTTAAATCCTGCCAAAACGATTAATTGAATATCATACTTCTCAATACGGGAAATTATTTCAGTTTCAAAAGCTTTTCTGGAATCAAAATCTTTATGAGAAAGAAATAGCGACTCTATTGATAGCTTCCTGGCTCTTTCTAAAACATATGCATCTTTCATATTACAAAACAGAAGTGAAACCTGAATATTTGGCATATTTGCATTTACAATTGCTTCAAAATTTGAACCATTACCAGATGAAAAAATAGCTATTTTAAATTTGTCAGACATAAGAAAAATTAACTAGGCAGCTACCTACTTTCCCAATACCAACGGGTATCAGTATCATCGGCCTCTGAGGACTTAACTTCCGGGTTCGGAATGGAACCGGGTGTACCCCCTCCAGTGTGGCCACCTAGAATCTAAAATCTTATACAAAAAAAGATTGATGTCAATATTAAAATTAATTTTTTAATCTAAATAGCTTAATACTGGGGATTTACGGAGTTTTTTTAACTTTTTTAGTGCTTTTAATTCTATTTGTCTAATTCTTTCACGAGTAACATTAAACTCTTTACCAATTTCTTCTAAAGTGAAAGCTTGATCTTCATCAATTCCAAACCTTTTCTTTATAACGTCCTTTTCTCGTTCACTCAACACCTTATGAAGTGAGTCATTAATCATATCCTTAAGCTCGTTATCTTTAAAAGAATCATACTGGGATGGTGTTTTATCATCACCCACGGTATCCATTAAAGTTTGAGAAGATTCATCATCATTAATTGGAGAATCCAGAGCTATAGGGTCCTTGGTGACCCTGAGTATCTTCTCCACCTTGCTTAAGTCATAATTTGATTGAACTGCCAATTCAGAAGAAGTAGGTTCTCTTCCAAGCTTCTGCACCAGAATCCTTGAGGCAGAAGATATTCTATTGATTTGCTCAGTCATATGAACAGGGATTCTTATTATCCTAGCTTGGTCGGCCAAGGCTCTTGTTATCGCCTGTCTAATCCACCATGTAGCATAAGTAGAGAACTTATAGCCTCTTTCATACTCAAACTTTTCTACAGCTCTAATTAACCCTATGTTGCCCTCTTGTATTAGATCTAAGAAAGGTAGCCCCTTATTCGTATATCTTCTGGCAATACTTACAACTAACCTTAGATTAGATTCAACAAGCTTCTTCTTTGATACAACATAATTAAACTTGGATTTTTTAACATTATCTATAAAATCCTTTGGATATTCGCTTCTTTTAACAAACTCAATTAGTGACTTTAAGAAATCAGATGAAAATTCAATTTTTAACATTTCCTCTTTTAATAACTTTTTATCTTTAATTGGCAATTTTTTCTTAGATAAAGCCTTATCTATAACATCAAATACATTAACAATTCTCCTATTGAGACTTTCACTGTTTGCACCATGGGTACCTATCTCTTCCATATCAAGATCATAAGGTTCAGGATTAAAAGAAGTAGATAAATAATTTTCCGAAACATACCTTAACAATATTAAATCTGACACCAAAGATTCGCATAAAAAGGTTTTAGCAATACTTAATCTTGATGCAACATCTGTT
>JAQWMJ010000024.1:0-9505 GCA_029246845.1 Thermodesulfobacteriota bacterium | reverse complement strand
GATATATATATTGAAAATATTATCAAAATCCTGGAAACTAAACTTGGTTCTAAAATAAAAATAAAAGGTAACTCGATAAACGGAAAAATAGAGATAGAATATAAGAGCCTTGAAGAGCTAAATAAGATTATAGGACAGATTAAATAAGTTAGATGAGCAAATTCAGTATAACGATAGAAATTATGCCAATAAATAGTGTTCTTGATCCTCAAGGTGAAGCTATAGAACTAACATTAAAGAACAATTTAAAATACGCAGCAACTAATTTTCGTGTTGGAAAGAGGATAGAATTTACTCTTGAATCAAAGAATAAAACAAGTTGTAGAAATACTGTAAACGATTTGTGTGAGAAATTTCTTGTAAATGAGATAATTGAAAAATATAAAATAAAAATAGAAAATGAGAAAAATTAATTTCGGAGTAATACAGTTTCCTGGGTCAAATTGTGAACAAGACTGTTTTTATGTTGTTAAACATATTTTAAAACAAAATTGCTCATATATTTGGCATGATTCAAAGTCATTAAAAAATATTGATTGTATAATTGTTCCCGGAGGTTTTTCGTATGGAGACTATTTAAGAACTGGAGCAATTGCTGCACAAAGTAATATTAGTTCTAAAATAAAAGACTTTGCTAATAATGGCGGAGTAGTAATTGGAATTTGTAATGGTTTCCAAATCCTAACTGAATTAAAGCTTTTACCAGGAGTACTTCTCAGAAATAAATCGCTCAATTTTATCTGCAAAGATGTTAATTTAAAGGTAGCTAACAGTGACTCCATTTTTACTTCTGAATACTATGAAAATGAAATGTTAAAAATTCCAATAGCACATGCCGAAGGAAATTTTTATTTAAATAAATCTGAAATTGTTGAAGTTAAAAAATTTAATCAAATTATTTTTCAATACACAAGTTCAGAGGGGTTAATTGATAAAGACTCTAATCCAAATGGGTCCATACTAAACATTGCTGGAATACGCAATAAAAAGGGTAACGTTTTGGGGCTAATGCCCCATCCTGAGAGAGTTTCTGAGAAGCTACTAGGTGGACTTGACGGAAAAAAGATTTTTCAATCTATAATCAAACACCTCTCTTGATTAATTCTACAAATCTAAAATTTTTTTATGTTAAATTAATACGATGAGTTTAGGTTTGGAAAATTTAAATAAAATTGACTCGATAATAGATCTTATTGGAAATACTCCTTTAATTAAATTGAATAAATTTTCTGAATTATCGACTGAGAAGAACATATATATAAAAGCAGAGTGGTTTAATCCTGGTGGTTCAATAAAAGATAGGGCGGCCTTATGCATGATAAAAGAAGGAATTAAAGCAGGTAAGCTTACAAAAGAAAAAACTATTATGGATTCCTCTTCTGGAAATACCGCAATTGCATACGCTATGATTGGATCCGCGCTTGGCTTTAAAGTAGAACTTGTTACGCCAGAGAATATTAATATAGAAAGAAAGAAAACACTTGAGGCATATGGTGCGAAAATAATATACTCAAGCCCTTTTGAAGGTTCTGATGGAGCAATATTGGAAGCAAGAAAGCTAGCAAAAGAGTTTTCCGATAAGTATTTTATGCCTGATCAATACAATAATACAGCCAATCCTTTAGCTCATTATACAACAACAGGTCCTGAAATTTGGGAACAGACTAAAGGTAAGATAACTCATCTAATTAGTGGGATTGGAACCAGTGGTACTGTTATGGGAACTGGAAGATATTTAAAATCTATGAACAAGGAAATTAAAATAGTTGGTGTTCAACCAGACGAACCATTACATGGGCTTGAAGGTCTAAAACATATTCCTTCATCAATCGTACCAGGCATATACAACGAACAAGAGCTTGATATTCTATATAACGCTAACACTGAGGAATCTTATATAATAATGGAGAAACTGATGCAACTTGAAGGAATGTTTGTTGGACATTCGGGGGGAGCTGTAGTTTTGTCAGCCTTGGAAATACTTAAAGAAACTGATACCGCAAATATAGTATGCGTAGTCCCAGACGGAGGATACCGATATCTAAGTGGAGGTGTTTGGTGGTAAAGATTTCAACGAAAACAAACAATGAGCTTATTGGCATATCAGAAAAAGGTTTTCCTTATGAAGTTTGTGGTTTTTTGCTTGGTGAGCTGGAGTATGGAGGAAAAAAATCTGATGGAATGGATAACCAGTTTCATATTAAAGAAATTTTAGTTTGTGAGAACATAAACAAGGAAACCCCTGAAATAAGGTTTGAAATGAAAGAAGGAGAGTATCAACAGGCAGAGTATACTGCAAAAGAAAGAGGTCTAAGAATTATTGGTATATATCACTCTCATCCTAATCATCAATCATATGCTTCCCCAACTGATAACTTATATGCACAGCCAGATACTATCTATTTAATATATTCAATAATGAGTTCTAAGTTTAACGAATTAAAAGGATACATATTAAATACAAAAGATTGGGAGTTACAAGAAACTAAAATTCAAATAACATGAGGAATACTGGAAAAATTATTCTTATAACTGGATCCGGAAGAAGGATTGGGAAGGAGCTTGTACTTGGGCTAAGTAAAATTGATAAAAACTATAAATTTATTTTACATTACAATAATTCATCAAAAGAAGTTCAATCTTTGATAAATAAAATGAGAAAAAATGGAATCTCTGCTAAGCCAATCAAATTTAACCTACTAGAGACTGAGAAAATTGAAAGCTTTACACATGAAGCAGAAAAATTATACGGAAGAATTGACGTCTTAATTAATAATGCATCCATTTTTAAGGCAAAAAAGTTTAATAAGATATCTAATAAAGATTTAGATGAAATGATAGGTGTGAATTTAAAGGCACCATTCCTTTTATCTAAATTTATATCTTCTCAAATGGTTAAGAGAAAAAATGGGAAGATAATTAATTTTACTGATTCAATCGGTGTTACAAAGACGTGGAAGGACTATAGTCATTATTGTATATCAAAAGGTGGTCTTGAAACTATGACAAAAGTTATGTCTCTTGAACTGGCGCCTTATGTTCAAGTAAACTCAATAGCTCCAGGAAAAATATTAAAGCCTATAAATTTATCAAAAAATCTTTACAATAATTTTTATAATTCCAATGATGCGATAAACGATATTGTAAATACAGCATATTTACTTATTGAATCTAAGTTTATTAACGGTGAAAGCTTTAAAGTTGATAACGGTGAAAGTCTTACTTAAGGTTTGAGCTTTGTAGTTCCTACTACTTCTGAAAGATTGCTCACTCCATCTAATTTCATCAATTCTACCAAATCATTATTTATTTTAGAAATTAGTGATGGCCCCTCATAAACAAGTGATGTATAAAGCTGAACCAATCTAGCCCCAAGTTTAATTTTTTTATAGGCATCGGCTCCTGAAGACACGCCACCAACTCCAATAATTGGAATAGAATTTTTTGCAATGCTATAGGCAAAAGATAGTTTTTCGTTTGCTAGGCTGAGAATTGGTGCACCTGAAAGACCACCATCTTTGGGTATATTCTTAGATTTCAATCCGAACCTTCTATCTTTGGATGTATTGCTTACTATCAAGCCATTCATTTTATGCTTAATTGCAGATTCTATTACAGAAGAAATTTGCTTATTTTCTATATCTGGTGAAATTTTAATAAAAATTGGAGTATCATCCAATCTATTACTTTCAATTTCTTTTAAAAGTTCAACTATATCAGAATTTTCAAAATCCCTTAAATTTTCCGTATTTGGGGAAGAGATATTAATAGTTATGTAATCAACGATTTTACTAACTCTTCTTATACCGTCTACATAATCGTCTATTCTATTAACAGAGTCTTTATTGGGCCCTAAGTTAGCACCAATTTTTTGATAATTATTAATAGGCTTAATATTTACTATATTTGAAACAAACTCATCTAGACCTACGTTATTAAACCCTAGTCGGTTGATTAATGCCGAGTCCTCCTTAAGTCTAAATATCCTAGGTTTTGGATTGCCGTATTGAGGCCGAGGAGTAACAGTTCCCGCTTCAACAAATCCAAATCCAATTTTAAATATTTCATCAAAAATCTCAGCATTTTTATCAAAGCCTGCAGCTAAACCTATAGGAGTTGGAAAATCTATATTACCAACTCTTACAGCCAATTTCTCACTGGGAATTGTATTGAAGAAATTAAAGATTCCTCTTTTTATAAATATTACTCCAATATTGTGTGCAAATTCCGGGTCAAGACTAAATATTAGGGGCTTTAAAAGATTGTACATAAATTAATATTAATTCTAACTCCTAAATTTACTAATTCCAAAATTAAAGGTTGACTTATTTTTAGCATTTCGCTATTTTCATAAATGAGTCTAAATGTTGAAATCAAAGGAAAAATTACTAAATCTTGCTAAAGTTTTCTTTAAATATTTCTTTGCTCTTTTGGGAATAATAGTTTCACTTATCTTAACTCTTGGAATTGTAGTCAATCTTTTAGAGCTCTCCAATACTGGATCACTAATTGGTAACTTTGGATTCTTAATCGCAGATAAATTCTACTATTACTTTGGAACACCAGGTTTAATTCTTTCAATATCCGGTTTTATAGCCTCGGCAAGATTTCTAACAAATAGTGAGAATAGGGAAATTTCCAAAAAAATCTTCTTTGTTTTACTAATTACTATTGCGACTGGGGGCCTATTTAAAATATTTAAAGAACTGTTCTCAATTGCAGAATATAAATTTATTGGATTTATTCCTAGCAAAATCACAGCCTTTTTAGTTAAGCAAATTACTGGCTATCTGGGAACAACTTTATTTTACTTATTCATTCTTTTCTTCTCAATACAACAGTTAAATAAGGGTTCAATTCTAGGTTTTTTTAACAATATTGGGAAGTATATAAAAAAGTTAGTTCCTAGCCTCCCTAAAAAGAAAGAAAATCAAATCAAGTTCGACGAGGATTCCGACAATAAAATTAAAATTAATGTTGAGGTAGAATCAAAAAAGGATCCGGTTATTGAAATTAAATCAAATCCAGATGATCAAGAAATAATTAAACCAGCAAAATCAACAGATAAAGATAGCAAAAAGTTCAATAATTTTACTCTTCCCAGTCTAAATCTATTAGACGAACCTAAAGACCAGCCTATTAGCTATGATAAAGAAAAGGCTTTAAAGAAAGCTAAAACAATTGAAGAAAAACTTTTAAATTTTGGAATTAATGGTCAAATAACTGAAATAAAACCTGGACCGGTGATCACGTTATACGAATATAGGCCCGAGGCAGGTACTAAGATAAATAAGATATCATCTCTTTCGGATGACCTTGCTATGGCCTTAAAAGCTACAAGAATTAGGATAATCGCACCTATCCCCGGAAAAGACGTTATTGGAATTGAAGTTCCAAATGAATTAAGAGAGATTGTTTATTTAAAGGAGCTTTTATCTAAAGATCAATTTAAGAAGAGTAATAGTCCTATAAACTTATCTTTGGGAAAGGATATTTCTGGAATACCTCTTTTCACGGATCTTAAGACCGCTCCACATTTGATGATTGCAGGAACCACTGGGTCAGGTAAAAGTGTTTTTCTTCATAGCATAATTACAAGTATGCTATATAAGGCCACTCCTAAAGAACTAAAATTTATAATGATTGACCCTAAGATGCTTGAATTATCAGGATACGAGGAGATACCTCACCTACTCCATCCTGTAGTAACAAATCCTAAAAAAGCTTCTGCAGCATTAAAGTGGGCTGTAAAAGAAATGGAGACTAGATATCAACTATTATCAGATGTTGGCGTAAGAGATATTGATTCTTACAACAGAAAAATTGACTCTTCGACTGATAGTTTGCCTTTCATAGTAATTATAATTGATGAGTTAGCTGACTTAATGTTTGTAGCACCAAATGAAATCAAAGAATCTATTACTCGATTGTCTCAAATGGCAAGAGCAGCGGGAATTCATCTTATAGTTGCTAGTCAAAGACCGTCGGCTGATGTTGTAGCAGGTCTTATTAAGGCCAATTTTCCTGCCAGAATATCTTTTGCTGTTTCATCAAAAGTAGATTCTAGAATTATTCTTGATGCTTCAGGAGCAGAAGAACTACTAGGAAAAGGGGATATGCTGTTACTACAGCCTCCAAATAATTTAATAAGAATCCAGGGTTCTATAATATCTGACAAAGAGAGAGAGAATATAGCAAGCTATCTTAAAGAGCAGGCTCCGCCTGATTACAATTCTGATATAACTAAAGCATACGAAGAAGAGGAAGAGGAACAGTCTGCTATTACCTATGAAAAAGATGCTCTTTATGAAGAAGCTTTGGATATAGTAAAACAAACAAAACTTGCGTCGATTTCAATGATACAAAGAAGACTTAAGATAGGCTACAACAGAGCTGCAAATATAATAGAGATGATGGAAAGGGAAGGAATTATTGGTGAACAAGAATCCGCCGGAAAACCCAGAAAAGTCTTTTTATGAAGTTGATGAATTATAAAATTTTATAGCTAACAATATAGCCTGCTCCATACTTGTAGAGCTCGCCATATTTTTCCATGCAATATCGTAAGCAGTACCATGATCTGGTGAGGTTCTAATAAAAGGAAGGTTCAATGTGACATTTACACCTTTATCAAAGGCAACCATTTTGAATGGAACTAGTCCTTGGTCATGATAAATTGCATGAATTATATCAAACTTTCTTCTATTACTCTCGACAAACAAGGTATCGGCGGGATATGGTCCATCAATACTTATCCCCTTACTCTTTAATATTTTTACCGCTGGAGAAATGATACTCAGATCTTCAGTCCCAATATTTCCATCTTCAGAAGCATGAGGATTTAAACCACAAATTCCAATATTAGGGGACTTTTTCTTTAGATAATTTTTTAAAAAATTATTAATTATATCAATCTGTTGTGTTATCAACTCTACACTTATTGATTTAGAAATTTTATTAATTGGAATATGAATTGTAGCCAATGAAACATTAAAGTGCTCCGAAAAAAAGGCCATAACAACCACTTCTTTCTTAAAAGCCTTCTGAAGTAAATCAGTATGGCCTTTAAATTTAGAACCCGCCAATGAAATTGCAGTCTTACTTATAGGGGCTGTAATGAGGCAATTTATTTCATTTTTATTAACAAGATCAATACCTTTGGATATGTATTCTAATGATGCTATTCCAGAGTGAATCGTTGGCTTGCCTGGGTCTAATCTAACTTCACAATTGGATTCAAGAACTTGTACTCTTTTATCAATCTGGATATTTAATGAGCTAATAACTGCCTTACTTGCAATTAAAAAAGGATTGCACATTGTGAGAATATCTTTATTTTGCAAAGACTTAAGAGCAACTTCGGGTCCAATACCGTTGTAATCTCCAATAGTAATTCCAATATTAGGTTTTTTCATAGTCTATAGAATTTAACTGTATTTTCCTTTAAATAACTAGAGAAAATTTCTAAGTCTATTTTTTTTACTTCAGCAATACACTCTGCAATATAGATTAAGTTTTTTGGATAGTTAGTTTTTCCTCTGTTTGGATGTGGAGACAAATATGGGGAATCAGTTTCTATCATCATTTTATCGTTAGGAACATATTCAGCGACATCTCTAAGTTCGTTAGATTTTTTGAATGTAATAATTCCGGTAAAAGAAATATAAGAACCCAAATCTAGAAGTTTTTTTGCGATTACTTTATCTCCGGTAAAACAATGAACAACAAAATCTGATTTTATTTTTCTAGAACTTAAGTAATCGATAAGTTCCAAATATGAATCACGAGCATGAACAATAAAAGGAAGACCTACTCTTTGTGCAATATCAATTTGGAGGTCAAAAAACTCAAACTGATCTTTCCTGTGTTCATTAGAATGAAAAAAGTCTAAACCAATTTCACCAATCGCCTTATTCTTTAAACTTTTTGAAAGTTTTTCTATCTTATCTAAATCAGATGTTGAATGTTTCATTATATCGCATGGGTGGATTCCAACGGCACAAAAAACGTTATCATATCTTTCTGAAATTCCGATATTTAACTTTGAGGTCTCTATATCAGTAGAAATTGAAACAATAGTTTCAACTTTAGCATCCTTTGCCTCTAAAACGACTTCATCTATATTGTCATAAGTGTACAAATGAGCATGTGAATCAATAATCATTTAACTCTTCTTTATTAAAGAGTTCAATTCAGATGAGAACTCTTCTAAATTATTAAAAGATCTATAAACTGATGCAAATCTAATATAGGCTACTTTATCAATCTCATAAAGATGCCTTATGACAAGATCTCCAATCTCATTAGATTTAATTTCTCTTCTTGAAGACTCTATTAATTCCTTTTCAATTAGTTGGACAACATCTTCAATTTGCTTCATAGAAATATTTCTTTTTTGACAAGCACTAAACATACCGTCAATTATTTTTGTTTTATTGAATTCTTGTATAGTTCCATCTCTTTTAAGAACAACTAGTTCATAGTCCTCAACTCTTTCGTAAGTTGTAAATCTTCGAGAGCAAGTTATGCATTCCCTTCTTCTTCTAATTGATCTTGAATCAGATCCCTGTCTTGAATCTATAACTTTGGTATTCTCAATAGTACAACATCCTAGTTCTTGGTAACTCATGAACTGATTCTATCACAAAAATTAATGAACATTGAATATAAAACTATAATAAATTTGGATAAATAGGAAACCTTGAACATAGATCGTTAACTTCTTTTTTACATGCAGATAGAAGACTTTCATTATTATAATCCGATAGAACTTTAGATATTAATTCACCAATCTGTTTAATCTCATCCTCTTTCATCCCACGAGTAGTTATACCAGGAGTACCAATCCTTATTCCTGATGCTACCGAAGGTGGTAATGGATCAAACGGGATAGCGTTCTTGTTAGTTGTGATTCCAGCAGATGCAAGAGCTTGCTCTCCTTCCTTACCTGTAACTCCAGAGCCTCTAAGATCAAGAAGGACTAAGTGAGTGTCTGTTCCACCTGTGATACAGTCAAAACCCTTGTCAATTAAAATACTTGCCAACAATCTAGAATTAACTAAAACTTGTTTTTGGTAATCTTTGAATGAATCAGTAAGTGCTTCATTAAAAGCAACAGCTTTGGCAGCAATTGTATTCATTAAAGGACCGCCTTGGGTACCGGGGAAAACTCTACTATTTATTATCTTCAAGTGTTCCTCTTTGGTCATAATCATTCCACCTCTAGGTCCTCTAAGTGTTTTATGCGTTGTTGTAGTAACAAAATCGCAAAACGGAATTGGGTTAGAATATAAACCAGCGGCAATTAACCCTGAAGGATGAGCTATATCTGCTAAAAGTAACGAGCCTGATTTATCGGCTATTTCTCTAAATCTTTTGTAATCTAAATCTCTAGGATAAGAGCTCCAACCGGCAATAATTAACTTAGGCTTATTTTTAAGAGCTAAATCTTCTATTTGATCATAGTCAATCAAAAAAGTATCTTTATCTACCCCATATGAAATAG
>JAQWMJ010000016.1:0-22088 GCA_029246845.1 Thermodesulfobacteriota bacterium | reverse complement strand
AATGACAGTTAAGCCCGGATTTGCGGGGCAAAAAATAATAACCTCATGTATAAAGAAAGTTAAAGTTCTTAGTTCTTATCTAAGAGAAAATAATCTTAAAATACCAATACAAGTTGATGGAGGAATTAAGTCTGACAATGTGTCAAGTTTAACAAGTGCTGGAGCCAACATTATCGTTTCTGGCACAGGCATATTTAGCACTAAGGATTACAAGAAAACAGTTAAAGCAATGATTAACTCTTTTCCAGAAAGATAGTTATGAAAACCAACAATAAGATTGAATATAATGATTATAAATTGTTAAAAAATCTAGAGTTCTATAGTGTTTCTGATTTTTCTAAAGTACGAAGTAAGAGGGGCTTTAATTGTGAGGAATGTATTGATGGTGTGATATATACCAATGACGGTGTTTCGTTTTGCCATAGAAAGAAGAAAATAGATGTTTATAACTGTTCAGGCATTCCAGCAAGATATTCCAAGTGTAAAAATCTAAAGCTAGACAATGGCGGTTGGGAGATACGAGAAAGATCAATTCAAGATGCTTTAGAATATAGCATTAAGTATTTAGAAAATTTTCCAAATATTTTACCTCCTTTTTTTGTTGGCTTACCTGGTCTTGGTAAAACTCATCTATCTGTTTCTATAATGACTGAACTAATTTTTGCATATAATCAAAAATGTATTTTTAAGCAATTTAGAGATTTACTCTCCGATATAAAAGATATTTACGTTAAAGGGCAATCTGAAAAGGAGTACGTTGAGACTCTTTGTGGATACGATGTTATGATTATTGATGATTTAGGTGCAACTCGAATGAGTGAATGGGAAATTAGTGTTCTGGATAATATTATAGCAAAAAGATATAATTCTAAAAAGCATACAATTTTTAATTCTAATTTAGCATTTCTTAATGGTAAGAATTTTAAGGCTACTGATTCAAACCAAATTTTAGATTATAAGATTGGAAAAAGAAATATCTCAAGAATCTATGAAATGTCAAAGATTCTTGAATTAAACGGTGAAGACTATAGAATGCTTTCATCTAAATCTTAAAACGTAAGTACTGTAAATCCATTATCTATTAGATTCTTAAAGCTCGGATGACCATCATACTCATCTATTAGCTCTATTTTACAACTAACCACATCATCTTTGACTCCAAATCTTCCAGCTGCAGTTTCACAGACACCAGTAATTTTATCTTTAACTGATTCGAACAATGATAGATATTTATTTCCTTCTTCATTAAACTTACCAATCCACTTTGTTCCAGCACCATCAAAGATTATTTGAACCTCATCACCAGCTTCTTTAAATTCTTTAGCAGTCATTAGGCCATTCACAGCTCTTCCAAAGTCACCAGGACCAGAGGTATCAGCTAATATTACAATCGCTATTTTACTCATAAATATTTATCACTCTTAGTTAAAAAGAATTATATAGAAGATTTCAGAATGACTTGAAAAACTCTAAAATGTAAGAATGGTGTATCCGTCATCTACTAGTTTTTTAAAACTAGGATGACCATCATACTCATCTATTAGATTGATTTTGTTAGTTGTTGCGTCTTCAGTCACCTTAAAAGCACCTGCACAATAGCCACATACACCTGTAACCTTGTCTTTTACAGAATCAAACAAGGGACCATACTTACTCCCTTCTTCATTAAACTTACCAATCCACTTTGTTCCAGCACCATCAAAGATTATTTGAACCTCATCACCAGCTTCTTTAAATTCTTTAGCAGTCATTAGGCCATTCACAGCTCTTCCAAAGTCACCAGGACCAGCAGTATCAGCTAAGATTACAATTGCTACTTTTGACATATAAACACCTCTATACTAATTTATTTTAACTTTAACATATCTTTTAGCTATAAGTGAACCTATTAAATATATAGAACCTGTTATTATATAATCCTCTTGGTTTGCTAAGAGTGATCTTATATCGTTATTTGAAATATGAGAAATTTTTTTATCTCTTAGCTTTTTTGTAATTACAAATGGATTAAAACTTCTTGGATTTGGAACTTCTGTAAGATATATTTTTTTCGCAATTTTGCTGAGTAATCGAATACATTCAATGGGCTTTTTTTCTTTCAGCATGCCAATAATTATATTGATTTTCTTATTTGGATATTTGATTCTAAAATTTACTATTAAACTTTTGATAGAGTGCAAGTTGTGAGATACATCAACAATCAAGATAGGTTTCTTTGATATTGTTTGATATCTTGCAGGATTAAAAGCTTTATTAAGGGACTCCTTAAGCTGCTTCTTTGTAATCTCTAATCCATACTCTTTTTTAATAATTTCAGAAGTCTTTACTGCAACCCCCAGATTTTCTACCTGGTGGTTAGCTTCTAGTATTGATTGAAATTTTAGCTTTAATTCCTCAGATTCATATACATAGTACTTATCTTTTTTAACAATATTGAAATTATTATTAAGTTCAAATACTTCGGTAGAATTTTCTAAGCAATATTTCCTTATAGTTTTTATAGTTTTAGGTTTTGCAGATGTTATTAGCTTACTGTTGTTATTTACAATGCCAACTTTTTCATAAGCTATTTCTTTGAGACTGTTTCCCAAGTACTCCATGTGATCCATCTCTATGTTTGTTATTATCCCTATTTTTGATTTTACTATGTTTGTCGCATCAAATCTTCCCCCAAGACCAACTTCAAATATGTTTAGGTCATTATTTCTTTCTGCAAAATATAAAATACCTGTAGCTGTTAAAAGTTCGAAAAAGCTTAATTTACACCTAGCTTTCAATCCTACCTTAATTACTTTCCCAAGATAATTATCCAAAGTTTTTAGATTTATTTTTTTATCTTTAATCCTAATTCTTTCATTTAAAGATACAAGATGAGGTGAGGTGTACAAGCCAACTTTATAGCCAGCATCGGAATATATTCTATTCAATATAGCTGCAACAGTACCTTTTCCATTTGTACCAGATACAATAATAGTTTTTTTAAGTTTGGACTGTGGCTCACCAAGTAATTGTAAAACTTTGAGAAGGTTATCAAGACCAGGCTTCTTACTATTTTTTAGCGATTCTAGATATTCTATATTTTTATAACTTATCCCGGTGGCCAATTTAGCTTCCTACCCGCTAAAAAATGTAGATGAATATGAAAAACTGATTGTCCTGCCTCCTCCCCATTATTCATCACAAGCCTGTAACCGTTAGTTATATTTAATTTTTTTGCTATTTCTTTTGCAGCAAAGAAAAGGTTTCCAACTATTTCTAAATCTTGAGTGGTAATATTTTGAGGCATATCAATTAGTTTCTTTGGAATTATTAATATATGTATTGGCGCTTGAGGACTTGTATCTTTGAAAGCAAGAGTAGAGTTGTCTTCGTATACAATATCTGCAGGAATCTCTCTTCTTATTATTTTACCAAACACTGTATTGTTCACGATTTTTCAACCACAGCAAACGCAATAGCATAATCATTAGAGTGAGATATTGAAACATGTATTGAATCTTCCAAGTTTAATTTCTTTATTATTGCTATTGGTTTTCCTTTTTTATTGTTCAATATCTTTATATCTTTAAAAGAAATATGACTTCCAATTCCAGTTCCAAAAGCTTTAGATATTGCTTCTTTAGCTGCAAACTTACCCGCCAAACTTTGAATAAACTTTTTATTTGAAGAGCAACTTGGTACTTCATCTATATTGAATAATTTATCAATAAGTTTATCCCCCCAGGTTATGTGAATCCTCTCGAATCGTTTTATATCAAGTATGTCTGTTCCTATACCTTTAATCATTAATATTAATTATATCCTGTATTCTCTTAATTGAGTCATATAAGCCATAAAAAATTGCATTCGAAATTATACTGTGGCCAATATTATATTCTTTTATATCTCGAATTTTGACAAGCATTGCAAGGTTACTTTCGTTTAAACCGTGACCAGCAGCAGTATAAAGATTTAGAGCTGTTGAATAAGCCGCGGCTTTTTTTATTCTATTTAGTTCTTTTACGGCAGAAGAGGGGGTGCTCTCGGAATATTTTCCAGTGTTGATTTCTATACCATAAGCTTTTAATTTTAGAGCTAGGTCAATCTGTAGCTTAATTGGGTCAATGAAAAACATTATCTTGATATCCTTAGATATTTTTTTAAGTAAGTTCTGCAAGTCACTATAATTATTCTTTATATTTAAACCGCCTTCAGTAGTAAGTTCCATACGTTTTTCCGGAACAAGAGTTACCACGTTTGGTTTAATTCTATTAGCTATGTTGATCATCTCAATTGTTGGAGCCATTTCTAAGTTCAAATGAAAATTATATTTTTTTCTATATTTTTTAAGATCATTTAGCTGTATATGTCTTCTATCTTCCCTGAGATGCATTACTATTCCACTTGCCTTAGCCTTTTTTATAATTTTAATAGTATCTATAGGGTCGGGAAATAAACCTTGTCTTGCCTGTCTAAGTGTAGCAACATGGTCTATGTTAACATTGAGTTTTGTTCTCAATTTAACACCTTGATAATTTCTTCAAATCCTTTGATTTCATTTTCTAACTCTTGTTTCTTCAATCCTTGTATAAGGATTCTAATCTTATTTTCAGTGCCAGAGTATCTTATATTTAAATATCCATTTGTACTAAAGGTTTTGTTAAATCTTCTTATGAAAGAATTTAACTCAGCGAAATTTTTTAGGGGCTTTTTCTTTTTAACATTATAACTCTTTAAAATATTAGAATTAAGTTTTATTTTATCAATAAAATCAAAATCTTTCCCTTTAATGGTCAACAAGTGAAGAATATAGAGTAAAGTGAGATTCGCATCTGATGTTTGTAATAAGTTGCTAATTATATAGTGTCCTGAGTTTTCACCTCCAAAACTTGAATTAACTTTCTTCATCATTTGATAAACATTTTTGTCACCCACATCTGTTCTTAATACTTCTATTTTTTTAGATGATAATCTTTTTTCTATTATGCTATTAGTCATAATAGTAGTAGTTAGTTTTGACCCTTTCTTCAAGGTGCTTTCTGCAATAAATGCAATAATTTTGTCACCTTCTATTAATTTTCCATGTTTGTTTACGAAAACGATTCTGTCGGCATCACCATCAATTGAAACACCAAAATTTAACTTATTTTTTCTTACATAGTTACCAATTTTAGCAAGATGTTCAACGCCACATTTTTTATTAATATTCATACCATTAGGTTTTGCAGAGATAATTGAAAATTTTTGATTAAGATTTCCTAATATCTTTCGTGTTGCTTTATAAGAGGCACCATTACTTACATCTACACAATACTTTAAGTTTGATTTTTTCAAGTCTGATATCTTAAATATAATCTCATTTACATACTCTACTAAGGAGTTCTTATAAATAATATTTTTAGTCTTTATCCTTTTAACTTTCATTTGAGTTTCGAATATCTTCTTAATCTTCTTTTCATCTTTAGATGAAATTTTCTCACCATTTTTATTTATAAACTTAATACCGTTATATTCAGAGCTATTGTGAGAAGCAGTAATCATAATTCCTGCAGAATAGGGGTACTTATTAGTAAAAATTGACAAAGATGAAGTAGGTAAAACTCCAAGCTTGATAGTACTCAGGCCAGCCTTATTTATTCCCTTAGTTAGGCATTTTTCTATAAAATCTGATGATTCTCGAGTATCTTTAGACAAGAAAATATTTAGTATATTACTGTCTTTTAATTTTAAAAATATTCCAAATGAATAACCAATTCTTACTAGATTATTTTCAACAAAAAGCCCCTTATTAGGGAATCCTCTAATACCATCAGTTCCGAACATCTTTTAAGTAACTCCAAATTTTTACCATCTCTTTGGTCTCCTTGATATTGTGAACTCTTATGAGATTAGCTCCAAGGCTAATACATTCATACCCGGTTATAATCGACGCATTCAATCTATCCTTTGGGTTTTTAATATTTAATATATCTCCTAAAAAAGCTTTATTTGAGACTCCGTACATTAAAGGATACTTAAGTTTTTTAAATTCTTTCGTATTTTTGATTAGCTTAAGATTTTGAATAGTTGTCTTGCCAAACCCTACACCTGGATCTATTACAATAGATTTAGTATTTATTCCAAACTTAACACTTAACTTAGCTCTATCGTTCAGATATTTTTTTATGTCATTAATTAAATTTTTGTAAGTAGTTTTTGATTGCATCTTATCAGGAAGGTCTGAGGTATGATTTAATATCACAGCAGCATTATGTTTTGCAATAATTTGAGGCATTTTTTCGTCAAATTGATAACCAGTAACATCATTTATAATATCAGCACCTTCATTTAAGCACATATCAGCAATTTTACTTTTCATAGTATCTACTGATATTGGAATATCAAAGTTTTTTCTTATAAGAATTATATTGTTTAATATTCTATCTCTTTCAGTTTTAATACTAATTCTTTTTGAGTTTGGTCTTGTTGACTCTCCACCAATATCTAATATATCAGCACCTTCTTTGATCATTTTTTCAACTCTTTTTAAAATTGAACTTTTAGTTTTATATTGATTGCCATCATAAAAAGAGTCAGGAGTTAAGTTTAGAATACCAAGAATTAAGGGTGAGCTTGTAAGGTTAAAATTCTTCTTTCCAACTTTAAAATACATTTTATGATTTTTTTATGTTTTCTAACGCAGTCGTTGGATCTGGATTTAATCCGCTCCAATCTTTACTATCTTTGTTTTCTGATGTTACAGGAGCACCACCAGATGTTTCATCTTTAGGAGGCTTTGATGATGGCTCTGCTCCTAGTAGTTCATCTAGTTGTTTGGCATTAACAGTTTCAGTTTCTAATAACAAGTTAGCTAAGTCGTGAAGTATTTGCTCGTTTTCTTTTAATAGATTAACCGCATAATCATATTGATTAACTATTATCTGTTTAATTTCTGAATCAACTTCAAGGCTAGTAGCTTCACTATAATCAGTCTTAGATGACATATCCTTTCCAAGAAAAACAGCTCCTTCTTTTTGAGCTAGTCTTATCGGTCCAACTTTTTCAGACATGCCCCATTCTGTAACCATTTTTCTAGCCATTTCGGTTGCTCTTTCGAGATCGTTCCCAGCCCCTGTAGTTCTTTCATTATAAATTATTTCTTCAGCAGCTCTACCAGAAAGAAGAACAGCAATACTTTTAAGTAAATAGTCTCTTGTTAGCATGTACTTGTCTTCAGTTGGTAGTTGTTGAGTGAGACCAAGAGCCATACCTCTCGGTATAATTGTTACCTTGTGGACTGGATCAGTTCCGGGAGTAAGCTTTGCAACTAACGCATGACCTGCCTCATGATATGCTGTTACTTTTCTTTCATGATCACTTATGACCATACTTCTTCTTTCAGTTCCCATGATTACTTTATCTTTGGCAAATTCAAAATCATTCATATCTAGCGTTTTTTTATCGCTTCTTGCGGCTTTCAAGGCTGCCTCATTTACTAAGTTTTCTATATCGGCACCAGAAAAACCAGGGGTTGATCTAGCAACTATTTTGAGCTCTACATCTTCACTTAAAGGTGTATTCCTTGTATGGACTTTTAGAATTGCCTCTCTACCTCTAACATCAGGTGTTGGGACTACAACTTGCCTGTCAAACCTACCAGGTCTTAGTAATGCTGGATCTAACACATCAGGCCTATTTGTTGCGGCCATAACTATTATTCCCTCGGTTGACTCAAAACCATCCATTTCAACTAGAAGCTGATTAAGTGTTTGCTCTCTTTCGTCGTGACCACCACCCAATCCAGCTCCTCTATGTCTTCCAACAGCATCAAGCTCGTCTACAAAGACAATACAAGGAGAATTTTTCTTAGCTTGCGCAAAAAGGTCTCTAACTCTCGAAGCGCCAACGCCAACAAACATTTCGACAAAATCACTACCACTTATAATAAAGAATGGAACCATTGCTTCGCCAGCAATTGCCTTGGCAAGCAAAGTTTTTCCAGTACCAGGAGAGCCCACTAAAAGTATACCTTTAGGAATTCTTCCACCAAGATTTGTAAATTTTTTAGGGTTTTTTAGGAAATCAACAATCTCTTGAACTTCCTCTTTTGATTCATCAATACCAGCTACATCATTAAAATTCTTTTTATTTTCTTCTTTGTTTAACATTCTGGCTTTACTTTTACCGAAGCTCATTGCTCCCTTGCCTCCGGCTTGTATTTGTCTGAAAAAGAAGACCATTATTAATATTAAGAAAATCATTGGTCCCCAATTTACTAAAAAGCCAATTAGTCCACTTTCTTGATCTGATACAAAATTAAAATTAATTTTCTTGGAGGCTAATTTAGAAAGTAAATCCTCACCTACTGGGCCATAAGTCTTAAAATATTCAGGTTTTCCGTCACCAGAAGGTACTAAAAATTCACCTGTAATCTCATTTCCCTTTATTTCAAGCTGTAAAACTTGTCCTGATTCAACGACATTTAAAAATTCACTATATTTTAGATCAGAATATTGTTTTTTACCTTCAGAAATTATCTGATAGGCACCCATTAAAGAAGCAAAAATTATAAACCAAACAAATAAGTTTTTAACAAAAGTGTTGTTCATAAAACACAATATACCTAATAAAGCTAGCTAAAGATACCAGTACTTAGATATCTTTCACCTGTATCACACAGAATTGTGACTACTTTATCACCTTTATTTAATCTTTTTGCAATAATTATGGATGCTAGAACATTTGCACCTGCAGAAACGCCAACAAACAGGCCGTAATTAGTCGCTAGTTTTTTAGTCATCTCTATTGCCTCGTTACCTTTAATTTTTAAAACCTCATCATAAGAATTCTTATCTAGTGTCTGAGGAATAAATCCTGCTCCAATACCTTGTATTAAGTGTGGACTGGATTTCCCACTTGAAAGAGTAGGGCACTCGTATGGCTCAACAGCAATAATTTTTATATCAGGAAACTTATCTTTTAATGAAGAGCCTACTCCTGATATCGTACCACCTGTACCAACTCCAGCTACAAAAGAGTTTATGTTAGTTCCCATTTGAGCAATTATCTCTTTTGCTGTAGTTTTTTTATGAGCTTCTGGATTACTTAAATTATCAAATTGCCTGGGCGAAAAAGAATTCTTTATTGTACCAAGCAGCTTATTACATTTTTGAATTGCTCCTTCCATCTGGTTGTCTTTAGGAGTTAATACAACTTCAGCCCCATAGGCTGATAGCATCTTTCTTCTTTCTTCACTCATATCTTCAGGCATTGTTAAGATTAATTTGTATCCCTTAGTTGCACAGATTAAAGCAAGACCTATACCAGTATTTCCACTTGTGGGCTCAATAATTGTCGTAATAGTAGGCTCAATAAGACCTTTATCTTCTGCATCTTCTATCATTTTTAAGCATATTCTGTCCTTTATACTTCCAGCAGGATTTAAACTCTCAAGTTTTCCGTAAATTTCAACATTTTGATTATCATATAGATTTGATAGCTTAATTATAGGAGTGTTCCCAATTGTTTCTAAAATATTATTATAGACTTTCATTATTTATACTTTTTTTCTGTGATTAGACTTGACACCTTAATGAAAACTTCTTCATCATAATCTTTTAAATCTTTTAAAAAAGTTCTTAATTCTGACCAAAGCATCTCTTTCTTCATGCTTTCGTTCTTAACTTTTAGTATAAGGCCTTTTAGGACTTGGTCTTCAGTTTTTTGTAAAATATCTTTAAACTTCATAATTTAAATTTACACTAAGTTGTCTCAAAATAAAGATTTTACAAGGCCTCCATCAATATTAATAGAATTTCCTGTTATATAGCTTGCTTTCTCAGAGCATAAGAAGGCTACCATTGGTCCGAATTCTTCAGGTTTACCAATTCTCCTAATAGGAAGATCTTGACCTAAAGCCTCAAGTATGTCTCTCTTATCTATTCCGCTTTCTTTACTTTTTTGGTTTGAAATTTCAATAATCCGGTCTGTCAAAATTCTTCCAGGCAGTACATTGTTTACCATAATATTCCATTTTGCGTACTCATTAGAGATAGATTTAGAGAAAGCTGTAACAGCTGAGCGCATTATATTTGAAAGAACGAGGCTATCAATTGGTTGTTTTGCAGAAGTTGAGGTGATGTTAACGATTCTACCCCAATTATTAGCTTTCATTATTGGAAGAATAAGTTTTGTTAAGGTGAATACATTCTTTAAATTTTTATTGAATGCATCAATTAGCTGCTCTTCGTTAACGTTGTCAAAATTCCCTTGGTCTGGACCACCACAGTTGTTTACCAATATATCAATTTTTGAACTTTTTAGCGTTGCGAACTTAAAAAGATTGGCAATACCTTCATTCTTTGACAAATCAGCTTTAAGCATATGAAAGTTGACATACCCCTCTTTGGTTAGTATGGCTTCTGCTTTTGATATATTAACGTCCTTAGAAGAGCAAATTAAAACTTCGCATCCTTCATCTAGTAAAGATTTGACTACAGCAAAACCTAGACCTTTTGTTGAAGCACAAACAATTGCAAATTTACCTTTTAATCCCAGATCCATACTTTAATGTATAATATTTTTATGAAAAAGCTAAAGTTTATTTTTAGCGAAATGAATGCTTTATTAATTGCTTTTACTTTAAATTTCTTTATATTCGCTGTTGAACTTTACTACGGCTACCTTGAAAATTCTGCTGCACTCCTAAGTGATAGTGCTCACAATATGGGCGATGCTGTAATATTGGGAACAAGTATCTTGGTAATATCTTCGACTCAAAAAGTAAAAGCTAAGCTAGCCATTATCAAATGCTCTATCTGGGGCCTTTTTGGTTTACTTGCCTTATATCAAGTTTATTTAAGCTATATTTCAATGAAGATTCCCTCTTATGAAGTTATAGGTTGGATTGGTTTCTTAGCACTTTTAGTGAACATAATATCAACTTTAGTTTTACTTTCCTTCAAGGATAGGGATGTAAACCTCAAGAGTGCATATATATGTTGTAGAAATGATGCTTTTGGCAATCTACTTGTTATAGTTGCAGGATTTTTAGTTTACAGATTAAACTCATGGTGGCCAGATATAATAGCCGGACTTATAATAAGTTTTATTATATTAGTTAGTGCAATCAAATTGGGAATAGAGAGTTATAATGTAATGAAAGCTGAAAAAAATTAGAGGTGAGATTGTAATGATTTTAACAAAAGCTTTAAAGGAATGGTCGTCAGCGTTAAAATTCTATGAAAACAAGAAAGTTTGCTTAATCTTTCGTAAAGGCGGAATCCATGAAAAAGATTTTATAGAAACAAAAGATTTTTTTGGTTTTTTTCCAACTTTTGAGCACGAATCAAATGAGACTGTTAAAAAAGATTTTAGAAATAGTAAATATCTAACAAGTCAGTCAGCTACCTATACTGGAGTTGCAGACCTTAACTATTTTGGACAAATTATTGGTAATTATAAAATATCCAACATTGACCAATTAATTTTGCTTGATAGTTTTCATGTTTGGGAAAATTCATATCTAATTGATAGATTTAATTTTAGACCAAAAAACCCACTTACTTGTTACTTGTTGGATGTGTTTAAAATAAGGCTACCAAAAAAAATAGAGTATGATTCCTCAGAAGCTAAAGGGTGTACCTCATGGTTTGATTTGAAAAATGAGGTGTCTGTTCATAGCTTTGATAAAGTAAATGATGATTTACAGGTAAATAAAGCACTCAAAGTTTTGACAACTCTTTACTGATTTAGCCCTTAGCTTTTTTAATATCTTTGCTTATTGAATCTGCAACTGACTTTCCATCTTTTTTCTCTGTACTGGATTCAATGCTTTGTTTTGTTGCATCTTGACCTTCAGAAGGAGGGGAAGTATGGCTTACCTTAGGTTTTCTTGCATAGTCTGTTGAATACCAACCATCGCCTTTTAATTGAAACGAAGAAAGTGAAATCAATTTCTTAACTTTAGCTTTTTTACAATGCGGACATTTTGTAACATCTTTATCACTAAAAGATTGTAGCTCTTCGAATATTTTATTACATTTCAAGCATTCGTATTCGTAAATAGGCATTCTAATCTCCTTAGTAAGTATTCAAACAATATATTAACTTTTTTTAAAAATTCAAGAGACCTATATAATCTCGAGCATTAAATGATTGACCAGTTTCATATGCTTCATTGCTCGATAAGTAAAGAAAAATTGGTAAAATGTCCGAAGGTTGTGGAATTTTAGATTGATCTTCATCTGGCATAGCTTGCCTTCTCATTGATGTAGCAGTTCCTCCAGGATTTACTGTGTTAACTATAATATTCTTGCTTTTTAATTCTACAGATAGCACAGTGGAAACTCCTTCCATTGCATACTTTGAAATAGAGTAAGCACCCCAATTTTCTCTAGGTTTTTGCCCAACTGAAGAGCTAGTTATAATAATTGAACCCTTTTTAGATTTATCAATGAAAGGTATAAGTTTTTGTATTAATAAGAATTGATTATTTAGGTTTACTGTAATAGTCTTGCACCAAGTTTCATAATTATAGTTTTCAATGTATTCAAGGTCACCGAGCATCCCGGCATTACAAATTAAAACGTCAATTTTATCAAAGTCTTGACTTATATTCTGAGTTAGGGATTCCACAGATTCAAATGAATCAAGATTTAGCTGCATCGGATAAAAGTTTCTATTAAATTTTTTACTTAAAGCGTCTAAGGAGTCAACGTCCCTAGAAGTTCCAATTACTATATTCCCAAGATCCAAAAGCTTTTCAGTTATAGAAAGACCGATTCCTTTTGACGAGCCTGTTACAAGAACAGTTTTTGACTTTAAAAATTGAAGATCAAGATTTTCAATGTTCATGTAAATATCTTAACTTAAATATACTTTTTTGTTTATCACTTTTATTTTCTTAATGGTGATGCTAGTCCTAAATAAAAAGTGAATACAAGTGGAAGAATCACAGAGAAAATAAAAAGATTAGGTTGTCCTGCTGCTAATAAAAAAGAAGGTAAGAAAAGTGATAGAACATATATAATTGGAACCCATTCTGAAGACCCAATGTCGTTCACTCTTTTTTTTGCAATAAAGAAAGTAAAAACAAGTATTAAAATGCCAAAAAGCCTTGGAAACATTTTAGTAATAAAAAACATTAAAAAAGAAATCCTATCTTCACCAATTTCAACAAAAATTGAATTACCGACTTCATCGAGAACCATAGATATAAAATATATCGAAAGAATAGCTAACCAAAAAGTTCCCCTCCCTAATTTACCGTCACTAGCTAAAAGGAGCCATTTTAAATTCATTATTATGATATTAACTTAAATCCTTGACATTTATAGGCAAAATTTGATAAAAATTAAAGTGAAGCTATTTGAAATTGTACTGAATCTGTTTTTTACTTCATCTGTTCTCTTACCCTAAGCTTTGAGGAGGATTTCTTTATGGATAAACAAGAAAATAGGGCAAAAAGTTCGGATTTTTTAACAAAAAATTATTGTCCTTCATGTCTTCAATTTAAGAATATAGAAAAAAAAATATCTTTTATTGTTGAACATAAAAGAAAAGAATATGATCTTATTTCGTCTTGTCCTGATTGTGGCACGACTTTGAAGAGAAAAAATAAATTTTTTGATTTAGGTGGAGGAGATTAAATGAACAAAAACCCTGGGGAAGACCCAGAGTGTAACCTTGAGTATCTGACAGCTAAACATAGAGCTTTGGATATCAAAATCTCTGATTCATGGAATTCTTACGTTACAGATTCAATTTTGCGAAAGTTGAAAATTGAGAAAGCTAAGATAAAAGCTAAGATTGAGTCTATAAAAACTAAATGAAAATTTATTTGTCAAAAGGCTATTTTAAAGTAAATTTTCCTAATGAGAACTTTATCTATTCTTATTTTTTTTCTTTTTCTAACACATTCTGTATTTGCTAGTAATTTAATATTTATAGAAAAAGTTGGTTCCTGTTCAGATAAAATTCAAGACGGAATAGATTTAATTAAAAAGATACCTAAGAAGTTGATTGTAGCTCAAGCTATTATTGAATCTAATTGGGGAAGGTCACGTTTTGCCAAAGAAGGCAATAATTACTTTGGAATGAGGACTTGGGACCTAACTAAACCTCACATGAAACCTAAGCTTATGAAGGAATCTACCTTCGGTTTGGTTGTATACCCAAATATGTGCGCTTCTGTGGAAGATTATATATACAATTTGAACGTTTCGGATAAATATAGTGAACTTCGAAGGGCTCGAATGATTGAAATAAAACTTTGGAACAGTGTCGACCCTGTAGTCTTAGCTGAGTATCTTGGAAGTTATAGTGAAGAAGGTCCTACTTATGTAAAAAAAATTATTAATCAGATTGGAAACCTAAATAAGTATTAATTTTTTATTTTTAGTGTGAATTTCTTTATCATCTTTTCTTTATGAATCTCCACTATATTTGGACTTACAAACAGATATTTACATTCTAAATTGCTACATTCGTTTTTATTTATAGCTTTTAATTCTTTTAGATTGGCAATTATCACTGTTTTTAATGAATTATCAAAAATAAATTGATCGAACTTTTCTGGTATCGGATTTTTAGGAGGCATTCTAAATACATAAGAGAAAGAGTTATTTGTAAGAATGATAAATAAAAAAATGATTTTATACATCTAATAGTATTTCCTTTTACTCTTTCTAGTTATAAATCTTAGTAATAAAGGAAGAAAAAAGTATATTAGTTGGTTTGAAAAGAATATTGAATAATCATCAGTCAGCCACAGAAGAAGAGGGTAGAAGATAAGTGTTAATGGAAAAATTAACAACGCTACCAAGGACACTAAAAAACCGTTAAGAGTATAAATAAGAATTATGCTTTTATATAAGAAAAATAACGAAGATATGATGATATATATTGTTAAATATTTAAGAAGCCTATTACTTCTAACTCTTACTTTTAAAAGGTCTGATATTATTGGAATAAACATAATTTCATTATAAATCAATAATTATATTATTTTTAGACTGAACAAAAAAGTCTAGTTTAGCAGTTCCCTCATAAGTTATATCTTGTCCTTGGTTGTAGAAAGATAGAGATGCAATACTAGTTGTCCCCATGTCTCTCATGTCATAATTTCCTATAAGATAGGATAGTAGATCACTAAGACCTGGATTGTGACCTATCAAAGTAATTGTCCTTGTATTCTTAGCCTCTAAAGTTATCTCTTTAAGTAACTTTTTAAAGGTACCAAGATATGCATCTTGAGAAAATATAACTTTACTCTCCGGGTTCAAAGAGTTTTGAAGGTAACCTAATGTTTCCCTTGTTCTCTTCGATGTAGAACAAATTATCTTGTGTTTTTTAAAGTTATACTGAATTAAATAATTATCTAAATTTATAGCATCCTTAATCCCTTCGTCATTAAGAGTTCTTAGAAAGTCATCTTTTGAATTTGTTTCTGATTCACTATGACGAATAATATTTAAAAATTTCATAATTTCTTTATAATATAGGAGAATTAATTCAAATCGTAAACCTTTTTAAATAATTTATAGAAAATTCTTATTTTTATATTAAGAATGGTAATCAAGTAGGTACTAGATTGAAAGACAAAAAAATTAAAATACTTTGTGTTTGTATACATAACTCGGCTAGAAGCCAAATGGCAGAAGCTTACCTTAATTCCTTATCACCAAAGGTAAGTGCAAAAAGTGCTGGAATAAGGCCTGGGAAATTAAATCCTTTAGTCGTGATATCAATGCGAAATGCTGGATATGATATTTCTAAGAATGAGACAAAATCAGTCCAGAGTATTTATGAAACCCAAACTAAGTTTGATTTTATAATTTTTGTTTGTTCCGAATCTCAGGCCGATGAATGTCCTATAGTTCCATATGAAACTAAAAAAATTTACTGGTCAATTGACGATCCATCAGTTCTTAAAGGGACAGATCAAGTTAAGTTAGAGAAAATTAAAACTATAAGAGATGAGATAAGGGTTAAAGTTGAGAATTTTATAAAAAATTACATATAGTTTAGCTAGATATTTTTTGAGTTCCTTTTTCTTTCATTAGGACATAGGAATTTCTTTCTAAGTCTCAAATTCTGAGGTGTAACTTCAATAAGCTCATCATCTTTAATATAAGCCATTATTTCTTCGAGAGACATTAATTTTGGTGTTGTAAGAATGACAGCCTTGTCACTACCTGAAGCTCTCATGTTCGTTAGAGCCTTTCCTTTTATTAGATTTATATCTAAGTCGTTATCTCTATTGTTCTGTCCTACAATCATGCCCTGATATACTTTGGTTTGTGGGCCAATAAACATTGATCCTCTTTCTTGTAATTTAAAAATTGCAAAAGCAACACTAGTCCCGGTTTCAGCTGAGACTAAGGCTCCATTTTTTCTGCTTTGTATATCACCTTTATAGCGATCATAGGAATGGAAAAGTCTATTTATTACAGCAGTTCCTCTTGTTTCAGTTAAAAGCTTGCCTTGATACCCAATGAGCCCTCTTGATGGTGCATGGAATATTAACCTTGTTTTACCTGCCCCAGCAGTTCTCATATCAACCATCTCTGCTTTTCTTCTATTCATTCCATCGACAACAGAGCTAGAATATTCCTCATCAACGTCAATTATTACTTCCTCAATAGGCTCGGTGCGCTTACCATTTTCATCTTCTTTAAATAATACTCTAGGTCTTCCTATAGTGAGCTCAAACCCTTCGCGTCTCATTTGTTCGATTAATACTCCAAGTTGTAGTTCACCTCGTCCACTAATTTCAAAAGCATCCTTATTCGGATTTTCAGTGAAACTTATAGCAACATTAGTTTCAGCTTCAGCTAGCAGCCTTTCTCTTATTAAGGTTGAAGTCACCTTCTTGCCCTCGAGTCCCGCAAGGGGTGAATCATTTACGGAAATTGTTATGGACATAGTAGGGGGGTCTATTGGTGTTGATTTTAATGGTTCAGTTACAGAGGGAAGACAAATGGTGTCAGAAACAGTTGCTTTGTTTAGGCCAGCTATACATATTATTTCGCCAGCACTGACTCTGTCTACTGCAACTTTAGCCATACCGTCAAACCTAAGAAGCTTTGTAAGCCTGCCTGATTCAATTATTTCGCCATTTAGATTGATTGCCTTAACAGTTTCATTAACATTTGCTGACCCTTGTATAACTCTTCCAACCAAACATCTTCCAAGGTAAGGGTCCGAATCTAGTAATGTTGCAAGCATTGCAAATGGTTTATCAATATAAACCTTGGGAGTAGGGACATGTGATAATATTAAATCAAGTAAGGGTTTTACATTTTCTCTAGGATCATCTAACTCTTTTGCACACCATCCATCTCTACCTACTGCATACAAAACAGGAAAATCTAACTGTTCATCGTTTGCATCTAAGGCTACAAATAAATCAAACACTTCGTTTAAAACATCGTCCGGCCTCGAATCAGACCTATCTATTTTGTTAATTATAACTATTGGATTCAAGCCTTGTGCTAGTGCCTTACCTAGTACGAATTTAGTCTGAGGCATTGGTCCTTCTGCCGAGTCAATCAACAATAGTACACCATCTGCCATATCAAGGACTCTTTCTACCTCTCCACCAAAATCAGCATGGCCTGGAGTATCTATTATGTTTATTCTAGTGTCCTTATACTGAACAGACGTTGGTTTCGCAAGTATTGTTATACCTCTTTCTTTTTCAAGTTCACCTGTGTCCATGAGTAATTCAGAATCTTTATCTGATTCTTTCATAAGACCACTGTCGCATTGTTTCAGTAATTGGTCCGTGAGTGTTGTTTTTCCATGATCTACATGGGCAATAATCGCTATGTTTCTTATATTTTTTGACATAATAGTTGATTCATACTAACTTCATTTGAATTAAATACAACTAAATACCCTTAAATGGGCAAAATTTGTCAAAAAGGACCGACTTAGTTTAATCTTTCTTCTCAGCAAGTATCAACTCAGGTGTGTCTTAGTGATATATTACCTATAAATAAAAATGAAGAAGCTGCATGACTTTTTTCACGCAAAATATATCTTATGTAAACTTTATTCTGGTGTCTTAGGAATTAAGGGTTTTGCTTTTATAAGTATTTTAATTTTTAACATTGAGATTCCATGGCTCAAAATGATAAAATGTGAGCATGGGACAAAATACCTATTGGACAAATTTTAAAGGTAACAAAAAGGAAATGTCTGAAAAATTAAAAAGTTCTGGGATAAAACATCATGGCACATCAAATAAAGCTAAGAAAAAGGCTGAGGAACGAAAAAAGGAAGTCCTAAATAATGATACTAAGAAGAAAGATGAACAGACTCAAGCTAAATTTCTTTTGAATTTAATAAAAAATCGAACAAAAATTAAGAAAGGAGATCTTAAACAAACGCTATTTGTTATGAAGGATAGCGATTTAAAAGATGAGTTTACTTTTGCATTAATCAGGATTGAGCAATTAAGACAAGAGTTAAGCGCTAATAATTTTTCTGAATATATTAAGAAAAAAAAAGAGCTCAATCTTAAATATCTTGAAAAAGATAAAAAACGTAAGATATTTTACAAGGAGATGGCCAAACTAGTTAGAGATTACTATTTTCTATAAATCTAAAATGGTCGGAATATGATTACTTTTGATGAGGCTTTTATAAAATTAAAAAAAATTCAGAATAAGTCTGTTAGAGATCTTATAAACCCTACTAATAGTTCTTTTAGAATTAGAGAGGCCAAAATAAATAAAGGTGGTTTAGGTCAAATGATTGAGGCCTTTTTAGGTTTACCACCATCACGAACAACCAAAGACTTTCAAGATGGAGAGCTAAAAACTAATAAATGTGACAGAAGTGGTAAGCCTTCCGAACCTCTAGCTATTATAATGATAAAAAGTATTATTGATGAGTTAATTTCTGATAAGCCACAAAATTTTTTTGATTCAAATCTCTTTAAAAAAATTGAAAATTTTATGGTGATGGGAGTATGTAAAGAATCAAGCGATATTAAAGACTGGTCATTCAAATATTTATTTAAATTCTCTTATAAAAAAAATAAGCCACTTTATAAAGAATTTGAAAAAGACTATTACACTATTTGCTCTAAGATACGAAACGATATTAAGAATTCTTCTGATGGCTTTATTCATACAAGTAACGGGGAATTTATACAAATCCGTTCAAAAGATAGTAAAGATTCAAAGGGAAATTATCACCCAATTTATAGTAAATTATTAGGGAAATATATATCAAATAAAAATCATGCTTTTTATTTTCATAGAAAGGGTATTGAAAAACTAATTAGAATCTGGGAAGATTCGCAACAAGACTAATCAAAGTAATTTTTTAAGCCTTTTTTTTGATAAATTAATAAATTTTGAGTCATTATCTATACCAGTAAATTTCCTATATTCTTTCGCGCAAACTGCTCCTACAGTTCCAGAGCCACAAAATGGATCCAATACAGAGTCATATTTTTTTGTAGATGATTGTATTATTCTTGTAATTAATTCTTCCGGTTTCTGTGTTGGATGCTTTCCAAATTCCTTTTCTTTCTTTAGTGGTCTTCCTAGAACCCATACATCTTTCATTTGTTTATTATCATTGAAACTTTTCATTAACTCATAATTAAAATAATGTTTTGATTTAACCCCTTTTCTAACCCATAAAATTGTTTCTGTGGAATGTGTAAAGTACCTGCAAGACAAATTTGGAGGTGGAGCTTTTTTGACCCATGTAATGTTATTTAAAATTTTTAAACCCTTTGTATTTTTTATAATTGAGCCAATATCGTAGATATTATGCATTGTCCCAAATATCCACATTGCGCCCCCTTCTTTTAAAATTCTTTTACATTCTCCAATCCAATATTCATTAAAAAAATAACTATTGCTGCTTTCTTTATCCCAGCTTCCCTTGTTAACACTAACCATCTTTCCTGAATTGCATGTTATTCCATTATTAGAAAGAAAATATGGTGGGTCTGCAACTATTAAATCGTATGTATTATCCCTCATCTTTGACATAACGTGCAAAGAATCCCCCAAAATTAGCTTGGATTTATAGGATAGTTTATATTCACTAAGGTTATCGTTTAATTTCATAATATATCATTTATAGTTTTTGATTATTATCTCGTCTACTTCCCCTCTTCTTTCTCCCTTAGAATTAACCATTCTAGGAACTTTAATAGTATTTAAAAAGAACTTTTTTTTTTCAATTTCATCTCTATATAATTCCCTAATAAATCCATTATCTGAATTACTTAGAAGAAACTTGCAGCCCTTTTCGTTTAACTTTATTAGTTCATTTTTTAATCTTTCCTGACTAGTTTTATTAAATCCAGATTTATCGTACATAGTAAAGCTAGAAGTCTTAGATATAGGCTCATATGGAGGATCCAAATAAAGAAAGTCACCCTCCTTAGATTTATTTATTGCCTTGGAGAAATCAGTATTTGTTATTTCTACATCTTTTAAAGCAATTGAAACTTGTCTTAAATCCTCTGAATTAAGTATCCTTGGTATATTTCTGAATTTTCCATGAGGAACATTGAACCCGCCATAACTATTTTCTCTATAGACTCCATTAAAACAAGTTTTATTTAAAAATATGAGTAAAGAAGTATTTTTAGGTCCATAATCCTTCTTAGTATTAATTGAATTCTCAGGTTTAATAACATAGTACCTTTTTTCAGATATTCCCTTTTTATCGTTCCATCGGTCTTTCACCTTTGTCTTCAACCCAATTAATTTATTAAACTTTCTTCTGCGAAAATTATAATATCTCCTTTTTCCATCTTCATTATAGTTTGAATATTCCTTGCTATATATATCAAGATTGTTAATTACTTCAGTACAATTATCTCTAATGTTTTTATAAGCACTTGAAATATTAGTATTAATATCATTAATATAAAAGTTGTTACATTTAAATTCTTCTTTTTCTTTATAGGCTACAAGAAAAAAAATCGCACCTCCCCCGATGAAAGGCTCAAAGTATGAATTAAAATTTTGTGGGAAATGACTTCTTAATTCTTCAGAAATTTTTTTCTTTCCACCAGGATATTTAATAAAAGGTTTGATCATAATTGATTGTAACATTGTGGAATAATTTTTAATATTTATAAAAACATAAAATATTATTTTTTCCATTTTTTAAAAAAGATGAGTGGAATGAAGGCAAACAAAAAGTTCCATCCAAATTTAAAGAAGCCTATAGCGCTTAAGACAGAAACAATAACGCAGATAATAAAGAAATTATCTTTATTAGTTAATAATTTTACTATCCTTGCATCTTCATTAAGGGTTCCATCTTTAGCTGATTTCTCACTTTTCTCTGACTTAAAAACTATATGTCTTTTAATTAATGACTCAACTTCATATTTACTTTTGAGCAAAGATAACTGATTATCTTTGCTCCTCTCATCTAAAGGAAACCTATTGATTTCTTCATTTATATCCTTAAATAGTTCCCTTAGCTCGTGAATCCTACCCTCTGATGATAATTTATTAGCCAAATCTATTACCTCATCTGAATTATTAATATGTAATGTGCTCATTGCCCCAATAAAATCCTATTGTTTAATATGTTAAAGTATATTTATGTCTATTTCATGGGAAAGTTTCAAAAAGATTGCAAATTCCTCATATAAAGTGAAAATTTGGTACACAGACAAGAAGGGGGATAAAACTATAAGAATAGTCTCTCCAATTAAAGCTTTAGAATTCAATTATAATGATTATTTAGAGGCATATTGCCATACTATGGAGGCCGATAGAAAGTTTATATTCTCTTCAATTACATCTTTTGAGATACTTAAAGAACCCAGAGAAATAGGAAACCTAAAGGAGCCTGAGTTTATTAGTATCAATAATGAAACTAGAATTTATACTGACCCTTCAGGAAAACATTCTAAAGTTAAGTATAAGATAGAAAAAATTCTTACTTTTACTGCAAAAGCCCTACTCTACATAATGTTTTTACCGATTATAGCCTTGGCGAGTGGTGGAGCAAGACGTGGATATCGCGGTTCAGGTATCAGCAGCTCGTTTAGTAGACGCGCTGCAAGAGATTATTATCATAAAACAAAATCTGTTAGTTCATGTTTTAAGTCTGAGTGGTAATTATTTTTTCCA